>NZ_AUCT01000003.1:0-300000 GCF_000429905.1 Desulfatibacillum aliphaticivorans DSM 15576
AAGCGGCCCTCGCGAACCTTGATCAGCACCTCCCCTTCCTTGATGCACTGGGGCGGCACATAGGCCCGGGACAGGAAGTACCCGTTCTCTTTGTAGAACCGGGTCACCTCGTCCGTCACTTCCTTGAGGGCGCTCACCTCCATGGTCTGGCCCACGTACGGCGCCACCACCTCCTGGAGATCCTGGTCCGCGAAAACCCGCTGACCCTCAAAACAGATCTTGGATAAACGGAACGTCACACCTTCCCCGCCCTTGAACACCGCGCTCTGTTCGTCCTGAACGCTGATCTCGGGCAGCCGGGAATGAGCGGGGATTTCCCGCTCTTTGAGCGATCTCTCCACTGCACCGGGCATGCCGCTATCCGGCACAACGGATTCTTCGGGCTCTTGTCCAGCCCAGGTTACCGCGGCCATTGCCAGCCACAATATAACCTGCCCCAAAATGATGGTGTGCTTCACAGTCTTCCTCACCGCGGCCTCCTCTGTATAGACGATCTGCAATAAATATAAAGCATAAGCAAAACTACGGGCGCTGTTTCAAAATCCACCAAAAACTGGAAAATGACTAAAAAGAACAAACTGTTAAGAATACGAGCGGCAATAGGAGTGAAAAAAGACGCCCGATTAAAAATAATGGGCGCAGGGGTGATCTGGGGCGTTTGCCCCTCAAGGATGCAAAACAACGAGACGCCGTCTTGCAGAGGGATGGGATTACGTGGGACTCGCATACAGTTCAGCACTTTCAGCCGACAGACTCAAAAAAAGCAGCTTCCGCAATAACTTTAGCTGTAAAAAGCGCAATACGACGCATTTCTCCTTATAAAGCGAAAATGCGGCTATTGGTGGTGCTCTGTGCTTTTTTGCGAAAAAATATACAACTAGTATATAAGTAAAAGCGAAACATAGATATGAATTGGATCACATATTAAATGTGATCCAATTCATATATAGTCGCTTATAAGAACTGTATAAGACCGGAACATATTCACATATTTAACACATTGATCATAGCAGAAAAATAGTGCAGTCCATTTCCTTTAGTGGAGAATATCTCAGTTACTTGTGCGCTTCTGTACTTCAATGCCCGAAAAAGGTCAAGTTAAAATTAAAGATTTGGGCGCCAAAGCCCTTGAATATTTAAATATTTACGTTTAACAGAATTAAACTGTCCCAGAACCTCTGATAGCGGCTTGTTGACGATTCGGGAGGTGCTGTGATAGATGTTTTGCGCTATTGCAATACGGATGCGGACCACACCGCCGGAAACTATTTTTTCAAAGAAAGGCAGCCTAGTGCAAATAGATTGTCCAAGATGCCAGGCCCCCATTGACGTCAATGACCTTGAAGAAAACGCTTACTGCAAAAACTGCGGCGCAGCCCTGGCCATAGAGATGGGAGGCGCCGGCTTCGCTTTGGTTTCCTCCGGCAAAGAAGAGGAGGACGTCCCCATAATTCCTGAAGAGGAACAGGAGCCGGACCCCATTCACGACCGGGTATTGTCCGACCATACCAAATGGCGGGTGGGCGCCGTGTTTACCGCCTTGTTCGGCCTGACGGTTCTGGGATGCGCGGTTTATTCCGCCATTCGCGAGTACTCGGAAAAAGGCATGTGGGGGTTGACCCGAGGAAACGAGGCGGTCTTTTTATGGGTGATCATTGCCATCAGCGCATTTATGCTTGTTGGCGCCGGGATCGTGTATCTGATATCCCGGTCCGAGACGAAAAAATATCTTAAAACCTTAGAGGCCAAAAAAATGGGAGCCAAGTCGTGACAAGACATTTTCCCAATGCGACGACAGCAGTGCTGATTCTGTTATGTCTAATTTCCGGGATGGGGACGGCCCAAGCCAAAAGCGGCAAAGGCTCCTCGGTTTATCTGACGGATACTTTCAGAAAATGGCAGGCGGGCCATCAAAAGGTCTGCGACCTGATGGGACAATACAAATTTGAAGAGGCGCTGAAGGAATCCAAACCCTTGCTGGGTTACCTGGCTGAACTGAAACTGACCGACGGCAAGGAAATGTTTGAAACGTGCAACAATCTGGGCGCCATTCACTTGCATTTGAAGGATTTTCAGGAAGCCCACAACCTATTTTGGACGGCCATGAAAATCGGAACCCAGGTATACGGGTCAGACAGCATCCAAGTCGGCTTTGTGTTTAAAAACCTCTCCATGTTATACGGAGAGCGCGCCGACCTGATTTTTCTGAAGCATAGGGATGAGTTGGGCGGCTCCCAAAACCAGGCGCCTCAAAAAAAATAGTCTTTTTCAAGCCATTTGAAGATTGTGAAAGAACCTTTATGACAGAAAACGGCAAGCCTTTGGAAAACCCGCCGGACCCCGATTCAAAATCCTCCTCCGAAATAGCGGAAGGCCCGGTCCAGTCCCCTTTGAATATGGTGACTCCCGTAACCGTACATCAAAATTGGGAAGAAGCCTATCGGATTGACCAGGAACAGGACCCAAAACATATTGATTTTAAAGAATATGCGGACGGAAGGGTCGTCATTTCCAAAGAATCCATGGAAGTCATCCAAAGAAAGCTGAACGCGGCCGCCAAACTCAAGAAACGGCATTTAAAAGTCCTGAAAGTGCATGAGCAGTTGCTTGCAGAGCATGAAGGCCTGCTGCACGCCCAGGAACAGGCCCCTGCCGCTCCGACTTCCGAAACGGCCAATCTGCCCGTTCCCGTGAGCGCTCCGGCCGCCATGGAAAAGGCGATTGTCCGCATGGATAAAATCCTCCTCGCCATGGCGCGCTGCAAATGGTACGAGTTCCAGCGCAGGAAGGATTTGCTTATTGCCATGAAAAAGACCCTGAACTATATGAAGCGTCGGATTTAGCCCGCGCTGAAACGGGTTAGGCCGAACAACCGAACATGTTATAAACGGCGAGGAATTCCCTTTGTTTAAAAAATTCAAGGAAAAATTTGGAGCCCCCAAAGCGGACAAATCCATGGTCTGGAAAGAATCCAACCAGGAGCTTGTGGATTTGATCAAAAACCGCAAGGCGGAAGAGGCCCTGGACGTCGGCCAGAAACTGGTGGATTTTGTGGACAGAAAATTTCCCAAAGACGCGCCGGAAAAGGCCACGACCTATAACAACGTGGGCATGGCCCTGCTGTTGAACTCGGACTTCTCCCTTGCTGAGGAATGCTTCCGGGAAGCCCTGGCCATGCGTATACGAATTTTTGGGGAAGAGCACCGGGAAGTGGCCGTGGTCTACATGAACCTGGCCCAGATGTACAAGGTCCGGGCCCAGCAGATCCTTTCCAAATTCCACGAAAAAACCACGGCTTAACAGACCATCCATAATCCGGCGGCTCCCCAAAAGGGAAGCCGCCGGAACGCAAACTACAAGACAATTAATGCATCGGCCGCCACAGGCTTGCCGTCCATGATCAGAATGGGATTGAGGTCGATTTCCTTGATTTCAGGAAAATCCATGGCCAGATAGCCCAAATTCACTAGCATGGAAGCCAAAGCCTCGCGATCCACGGCGCCCATATTCCTGAAATCGTCCAGCAAGACGCTGGACTTCAAGGAGTCGATCATAGCCAATGCTTCCGCCTGGGTCATGGGGGCCAAGCGCAGGGAGAAGTCCTTCAAAGCCTCCGCCAACACGCCGCCCATGCCGAACAGAACGCAGGGGGGATAGCCCTCAAAACGGGTTATCCCGGCCATGAACTCCCTTTGTACGGGCAGCATTTTTCCCACGATTACCGGAACTCCCGGAGCCCCTTCCTGGATGGCGTCGTAAGCCTCCGCCGCTTCCTGGGGATTGCCCAGATTCAGCTTGACCAGCCCCTTTTCCGTTTTATGAAGAATATCCGGGGAGCAGGCCTTGATCACCACGGGATACCCGAGGGATTCCGCGGCCTGGACGGCATCATCCCGGCTGGAGGCCAGGCTTTCCGGGCTGACGGGTATGCCGTAATCCGCCAGAATTCGCTTGGCCTGGAACTCGTCCAGGGGGCCTTTGGCCTGGGCCAGAATGGAAGCCGTATTTTTTCCCAAGCCCTGGGGCTTTTCCGCCTTGGAATAGGGACGGGTCTTGATCAGATGATGCTTGTACAAGCAGCCCATGGAAAAAGCGGCTTTTTCCGGGGAGGAAAAGACAGGAATAAAGTTGTCCATCATCACGTTGCGGGCGTTGTCCTCGTCCCCCATGAAAGAGCCGACCAAAACGGGCTTGCCGTATTTTTCCTTAAGCTGCAAAAAGCTGGTCAGATCGCTTTTTGTCAGCTTGACCATATCCTCTTCGGAGACGCCCAAGGCCTTTCCCAGAGTGCCGGCGGTCACCTTGGCCCAACCCGTATCCATGATCCCGTGGATAAGCAAACCGTCCACTTCATCGCATTCCAGAAGAATCTGGGGAATGATCTGTGACAAGGGCTTGGAATCCACAATAAAGGTCAGGTCCACAGGGTTCTTGGGGCTCGCCGTGGGCGGGATGACAGCCCGGATTTTGTCCTGCACATCATCGGGAAGCTCCTCCACCACCAGACCCTGCCGGTCCGCCGTATCGCACATGCCCGAACCAGGCCCGCCCGAGTGGGTCAAAACCGCCACCCGGTTCCCCTTGATGCTGGGCTGAGTGGCCAGGACGTGACCAACCTTGTACACGTCCTCGATGCTGTGGACTCGAATCACTCCAGCCTGTTCAAAGAGCCCGTTGTACAAAAAGTCCGGCCCTGCAATGGAGCCCGTGTGCGACAGGCCGCTTTTGGCGCCCGCCTTGCTGCCGCCCACATACTGGGCCACAATGGGCTTGACCCGGCTGACTTCCCTGGCGACCTCCAAAAATCTGCCGGGATCGGACAAAGCTTCGATATACAGGCCGATGGCCTTGGTCTTGGGATCTTCGCCCAGATACTCCAGGCAATCCACAATGTTGATGTTGGCTTCGTTGCCCACGCTCATGGCCTGGTTGAGCCGCACACCCCTGTATTTCAGATAGGTCAGGGTCTGGGCCAGATAGGTGCCGCTCTGGGACGCGATACTCAAAAACCCGGGTTTGTCCTGAAAAGGCGTCACGGTGGCGTTGAACGGATATTGGGAGTTGAACACCCCCATGCAATTGGGCCCCAGAAACCGAATGCCATGCTTGTCCGCGGTTTCCAGAAGCTGTTTTTCCAGAACCTTTCCGTCTGCGCCCATTTCCCTAAAACCGGCGCTGATAATGATGGCGTGCTTTGTCCCCAGCTTACCGAATTCGTCCAGCATATTTATGACAAGCCCCGTGGGAACCACCAATACAGCCAGCTCCGGCGTGTCGGGCAGACTGGAAATGGAGGGATATGCCTTTACTCCAAAAATTTCTTCGTGCTTGGGATGCACCGGAATCGCCGTTCCGGGAAACCCGCAATGCAAGATGTTCAAAAACTGCATGGACCCCATTTTCATGGGATTGGCGCTGGCGCCCACAATAGCCACGGACTTGGGCGCCATGATGGTGTGCAACGGATTACGACTGGTATTCAACGATTCTCCTCCTTTTAAAAATCCCCCTGAACCTGATTGCTGAAACAAATCTTGGGCGAACCGCTTGTTCGCAACCAAACGAGTGATCGTTCGGTTTGTATCATAGGGCGCAAGAGCCTGTAAAACACTGTCACATTTTGACGATCGTCCAAAATAAGACTTTTAAAAAGCAAGTAATTGGTGTTCTTCATAATTCCGAAAAATCAGGAATGATAAAAAATTTTTACACAGCACCCGTCCCCCGGCGTCCTCGTGGAAAATTGAGGCAAAACGGGGTTTGGGGCCGCACGGGGGCCGGTCCATGAAGGGTCCGCAGGCCGTTAAAGCCAGCAAAATTTTTTTCAGGAAATCAGGATTGGACGGCGCTGCAAAGCAGGGGGTCTTTCAGGCAGGCGGCGTATTTTTTTCGGACGGTTTTAAGAAAATCGTGCATTTCAGGCTCGGCGTAGTCCGGGTAGGTCCAGGGGAGGTTTTGAAAGTCCCCTTTGGTGTAGATGAGGGTGAGGTCCGCGTAAATGCCCCAGGCAAGGTAAACCCTGTGGGTGAAGTTCTTGCCCGTGGCCAGGATGAATCGCTCCATGACCAAATAGCCGGGGTCGATGTTCACCTTTCTGGAGTCGTTTTCGGCGAAAGCCGCTTCTATCTTGTTGGTCGCCAGCTTGATTTCAGGCAGGTCATCCTGGGCGATAAGCTCCGCGAAGGCGAACATGCGGCGATATAGCGGTCCGCCCATTTCCGGCTCGTAATAGCCGGTGTGATGAAAGGAAAACCATGGGCTCATCATGTCCACCGGGCCGAACCGGTCGGTCAATTCCTTGAGGATAGGATCGGCCAGGGACTTATCCGCAGTAAAAATGCCGATGACCAGCTTGGCCCGGCTTGGGAGAGTGGGTTTGCTCACGGCGCGTCCTATTCCTCCAGGGCTTTGGCCTCGCTGATCAGCATGATGGGGATTTCGTCCCGGATTTCATAGACCAGCTTGCAGGGCCTGCAAATCAGGCCGTTTTCCTGCTCATTAAGTTCTAGTTTGCCCTTACACTTGGGACAGGCTAAAATTTCCAGAAAATCTTTTTTAACGGGCATGTTCGCCTCCTGAATATTGACTTCCGGGCCGCTTCCCGGAATTAATGGGCTATAATCCTATGCAATTTGCCTGGTTTTGTTGTATAAGGCGCCTCCAGGATGAAAAAAGCAGCGGACAAAACGCCGCTCCAAAATAACCCCCAAAGGACTTGATATGGCCCCTCATTACTTCATAATCCGCTGGTCCGGCATGGGCGACATCGTCATGAGCCTGCCGGCCCTCGCCTTTCTCAAGGAAAAGCAGCCTGACTGCCGCATCACCTATCTGACCGACGTCCCGTTCATGGCCATTCCGCTCATGTCCGGGCTGGTGGACCACGTGGCCCCCCTGGACAGACGGGGTTTCGCCAAGCCCGGCCGCATCAGCGGCGCTCTGGGCGGTGCAGCCAGCATAATCTCCCAATTGAGGAAAGACAAGCCGGATATCGCCTTTGACCTGCAGGGCTTTGGAGAAACCGCCGTTCTGGCCTGGCTTTCGGGCGCGCCGATTCGGGTAGGACGTATCAAAAAATCCGGCCCGCGTAAATGGATTTACACCCAAAACATCGACGCAGACTGGGGAACGGATCATCGCAGCGAATTTTTCGTCAAAGCGGCGGCCCAGGGATTGGGCCTGCCGGCCCCCGTCCACTTTGACGGGCCTAGGCTGGAAATCCCGGGGCTGGAGCAAAAAAAGGGCCTTGTCTGTTTGAACATGGGGGCGTCCACGAAATCCCGCAGATGGAGCGAGAAGAATTTCATCGCTCTGGGGAAAAGCCTGTCCCAAAAGGGATACGCCATCCGCCTGCTTTTAGGCCCCCAGGAAACCCATATTCTGGATGCAGCCAAAGGGGCGGCCGGGGAATTCGGATGGGAGCTTGCCATGCCGGAGAGCATGGAGGATCTGGCCAAAGCCTGCGGAGAAGCCAGCCTCATGGTTTCCAACGACACCGGTCCGGGGCATCTGGCTGCGGCTCTTGGGGTGTCGGTAATCACCCTTTACTCCACGGGAGATCCGGACAACGTAGGGCCCCAAGCGCCCCGAACCGCCTGGTTCCGGGACCGCGAAGACATCAACCGCATCGCCCCCGGCGGCGTGGAACTGGCCTGCCTGAATTTTTTGGAGTGAGCCTAAACGCTCTCTTTTTCCGTAAAGTAAAAAAGTCTTGAAATGACACCCAAAATGTATATACTTTAATTAAGGATAGGTATGGGTGAATGAAAATTCGCGAATGTTTTAAATTCCTTAGTTCGAAAGGATTTTTTTATGACTAGTAAATCGCAACATATAGTGAAAAATCCTAGTGGTGGATGGGCTGTTAAACGCAGTGGTTCATCTAGAGTTACCAAGGTTTACCTCAATAAAAAGGAGGCAATCGAGCGTGGACGCGCGATAGCAAAGAACCAAAAATCGGAACTATATATACATGGAGTAGATGGAAAAGTATTAGAAAAGGATAGTTATATAATGGACGCCGAAAAATAAAAATCCACTGAGCAGATGGATAATATGGAGAATAGCGAATTCAACAAAAATGTGTTTATCAACTGCCCTTTTGACAATGATTTTAGGCTATTACTAATAGGGATAATTTTTACTGTAGTTTACTTCGAGTTTAAACCAAGATTGGCTTTGGAAAGCGCTGATTCCGGTGAGACGAGAATTAGCAAGATTTTAAAACTAATCAATGATTCAAAATTTGGAATTCACGATTTATCAAGAATATTGTCTTCCCAAGAAAATGAGTATTTCCGGATGAATATGCCTTTTGAGTTGGGCATTGACTATGGATGCAAAAGATTAAAAGAAGGCATCTGGTCTGGAAAAAAGATTTTAATTTTAGAAAAGGAAAGATACCGCTTTCAAAAAGCCATATCAGATTTATCCGGCTCAGATATTAAAAGCCATAATGATGAAGTATCTAAAGTTGTTTTTGCAGTCAGAGATTGGTTTATCACCGAGGAGTTGAAAAGGGGAGATAGTGGCAAAAGGGTTTGGGATGAGTATAATGACTTTCAAGCCTATTTGTATGATCAGGTAGTCGAAAAGGATGGACACACGACGATAGATGAAGTTCAAATAATAGAAATAATACATTATATTAACGAATGGTTTGGCGTCTCGCATTAGAAATACTCGCTGCAGCAAGAGTATAATCTGACTTGATACGAACTCCCTAATTTAAGGCGCTACCTGGATCTCAACACCCTACAACTCCGGCAAGCCGCCCATTTTTTTACGGGCGCGTTCGGGGATGTCCTTGATGCGCCAACGGCGGTGCACCCACAGCCACTGGGTGGGATCTTTTCGGATGGCGTCTTCCATGACCTTGTTGAACATGGCGGTGTTGGCTTCCACGTCCTTGCCGATGTTGCCGGTCCTGATGAGGGTCAGGGCCGGAAGGAACTCCACATCGTACAGGCCGTCGGGCTGTTTGCGGGAAAAAGCCGGGATGACTGTGGCTCCGTGGCGTATGGCGAAGATAGCCAACCCTTTGTTGGTGCAGCAAATCCTGTCGTAAAAAGGCACGTACACGCCTTCGTACCAGGAGGCGTTCTGATCCAGCAGAATGCCCACCGCCTGTTTGTTTTTCAACAATCCGGCCACGGCGTTCGCGCTTTTATCCTTGTCAAGCACCACGTTGCCGGTATGAGACCGCATTTCCGTCAAAACCCTGTCAGCCGGGGCCAAATCCAGGGGCCTGACCATCACATGAATGGGAATTCCAACCCTTTGGGCCGCTGATATGGCCATCAACTCCCAGTTGCCGTAATGGGCCGTCAGGAACACAAGGCTTTTGTCCTGGCGCAGGGCTTTGTATACATGGTTCAGCCCGGAAAACCGGACGAAGCTCTTGAGATTCGTGGAATCCAACTTGAACAGATGGGGAAGTTCCAGCATAACGCTTGCCAGATGAATGAAAGTATCCTGGCCGATCTGACGGATTTCCTCGGTTGATTTCTCCTTGCCGTAGGCGTGGGTCAGGTTGTCCATGGCGATGTCGCGATGGCGTTTATCCAGTTTGAACCACAGCCGCCCCAAAGCCCGGGAGACGGGCTTGATCCACGGCCGGGGCATGAGGGCCAGGAAGCGTACTATAATCTTGATCAGGGTGTAAATCAGGTTGTCTATGGCGGGATGGAACTCGCGTTCTTTCATAATGTTCTCTATTATCAAAGGCCGGATTTCGGCTCTTATGAAGCGTTTTTATTGTTTGGGCATTCCTTGGCGCCAGACAGAACCAAAAAGAATGCGAACAGGGCGTGGTACCAGCTATGGTAAATGTTGAAGCCTGTAAGCCCGATTACCAGCAGCACGATGGGCCAGGCTGGCAGGCCGTTTCTCCAACCTTTGGGATTGGCGTAAATCAGCCGGCAGGCGCGGCACATAAGCCACCCGAACGCCGCCAGCCCCAAAATCCCGGTGCAGGCGCCGATCATCAAAAACAGGTTGTGGGCGTGGGTTTGCTCCACGTTAAAATAAACGCGGCCGTCCGGCGCTTCCCAGGGGGGAACCAGACCCGAGGCTGAAATCCTGGCGAAGGCGTCCTGGAACGAGCCGACGCCCGCTCCAACGACCGGATGCTCCTTCCAGATTTCCACGGCCACCTGCCAGATGACCCAGCGGTCGTACATGCTTTCCATGTTCCACCACTCGCCCAGGTAAAAGGCGACCCCCAGCAGGGAGAATATGCCGGCGGCGATCAGTCCGACTTTTTTAAAGCCGAACTTCCGGCCCTGCCCGTAAAATACGATGAACACGCATCCCGCCAGCGCGGCCAGGACCACGGTTCTCACCTGGGTCTGGACAATCTGGCCAAAGGCGATGGCTGCGATGAGCAGAAGAATCGCCGCGCGTTTTTTGTTTTGCAGAATATTTTTATCGCCCAAAGCCCATCCGGCGAAAAACACGCACGCATAGGCGCATAAGCCGGAGTAGCGGGCGGCTTCCTTGAGCTTGCCGGTGTAGCGTTCCAGGGAGCGGGCGAACATGTCCACGCCGATGGTGTAGGCAAGGATGGTGTTGAACGCAGCGAAGAGAACTCCTGCGGCAAGCCCCGCAATGAGGTAAGGCCCTACAGGCCTTCGATTGGATACATCCAGCATAGCCAGGCCGAACAGGAAGAAGCGGACAAAAGCGATGTCGTGCATTATGCCTTTGGAGCCGGCTCCGTTGACCATGAGGCTGATGAGGATGGCGCCGAACCAAAACATCCACGGCGCGGTGAGAGGATTGTCAGCAACCCTCTCCATGGTTTTGTCCCTGGCGACAATGGAGCGAAGAATCCAGGCGACGCCGGCCAAGGCGACAAAGGCCTCAAAGCCCACGTTGCCGATGACTATTCCCACGGGAACGAGGGCGCCGGCCCACAGGCAGAAGAGATCGCACCCGTTTTCGAATTTTTCTCTCAAAGCATCCAAACCTGATCCTATTTTTTGGTCCCCCCCGGCAATACGCGATCCAGAATAATCCTGAGCATATCGCGCATTTTATCATCCCCAAAATACCGGTCGAACAACTCCCGGGTTTTAAGGCCCCGCTCCGGCAAATCCTGAGGTTCGGCGATCCACTCCCGCACCTTGTCCGCCAGGGCCCGTTCGTTCCCCCTTTCGACCCAACCGACCACCGGGCTTTGTCCAAGATTGTCTGCGTAAGCGGCGGCCTGCTGCGTTATCAGCGGCCTGGCCACGGCCATGGCTTCGAAAATCTTGTTGGGAATCACAAAGTCGGTTTTTCGGGTGACGCCGAAAATTCCCAGAAGTATATGCATGTTTCCCATGCGTTCCGGTAGGGTTTCATACTTCACCCAGCCGGTAAATTCAATATTATTTAGGCCTTTGGCCAATTGTTCGGCTTCGGGCTTGTCATCCCCCTCTCCGATCAGGGTCCATTTGACGGGAAGATCCTGGCACAAACGGGCCGCCTTCACGATCACGTCCGTGCCCATGGACGGCTGAAAGCTGCCCACAAACCCAACTTCAAAGGGAGGGCCTGGCTGAGGAGACGGTTGAGGCGTGAAGAATTTTGTATAGGCCCCGTTGTATAGCACTCCCAATTTTTCTTCAGGCACGCCCATTTCGTCCCGCACAAAATCCGCGTAGGCCGAATTTTCGAGAACAATCAGGTCCGCCTGTTTGAACAGCCCCGCCTCCCATTTCAAAAGGCGCTGGGCGCGCCGGGAATCCGGAGAAAACTTGCCTCGTTCGTAAACCTGCTTCTGGTATGAGGAGGTCAGGGGATCGCTGACAACCGGGACGTTCCATTTTTTCCCAAAATGGATGGCCGAAGCCATGTCGCGCTGGCGAAAGCAGGGAAGCCAGATGAGGTCGGGCTTTTTCAATTTGGCGAAATAGGCCTGGATCAAGCCCAATTCGCTGCCCACGGCAGGATAGAAGTACTCGCAGCCCCAGCCTAATTCCCCGAACAGCCGGGCGATGGTCCGGTTGCGCGAATAGTTTTTGTCCCCTCTTCCCCACCACAATACAGTCGGCATATTCCAGTTTGCGGGCTATTCGCCGTTTTTGACGATTTTGCCGCTTTCCCCTAGTCTTTCTATGATTTTGCCAAGCACGAGCTCCGGCGTCAACGACCTCATGCAGGCGTGTTTCTTGCCGGGCGGACATTCGGGCTTGAAGCACTGGCTGCATTCCAGGTCCGATTTGATGACATTGGCGATCTGTCCGAAGCCGTGGCTCCAACGATAGTTCGTGGGGCCGAAAAATGCAAACACAGGTATTCCCGCCTGGGAAAAAAGGTGCATGGGCGCGGAATCGTTGCTGACGGCGAACAAAGCCTCCCTGGCCAGGATGTAAAGCTGGCGCAGACTCAACACGCCGGTGGCGTTCACTCCCGCGTTTTCCGTAATGTACCGGTTAAGGTCCTGCTCTACGTGCGATCCGGTAACCACGCAGGGAATGCCGAAAAGCTCAAACATTTCCACAAGCTGAGCGAAGTTCTCCCTGGGCCAACGTTTGGAAAGCCATTCCGGGCTGCTGCCTGCGTGAACCACGGCAAAGCGCTTCTCCTCCAATTCGTGCAAGGACATAAACCGCTCTGCGGCCTGAATGTCCTCCGCGCTGGTGTACAAAGGCCCTGGCTGGGTCGCGGGAGGAATCCCCCCGGCCTCCAGGGTCATATTCAGCCTTTGGGATACATTTTGCTTGATGGTCCGCACCCACTTGCCGGGCGCGCTTTTGGTGTAGGCCGGGTTGGGCTGGGTGCCGATGCGTTCCGGGCACTTGGACCATTTGCAAATCCGATGGCTCACTTTGTTGCCCTGGAGGTCGAAAATCCGGTCGAACTCCATGGACCGCACCCATTGAATGGTGGGCAGCACGCCCTCTTTCCCGAAAAAGGAGTCCCGATTGATGGTCTTCACCCGAAAAAAGGGATGATGCAGAAAAAGGCCCTTGGCCTCCGGGCTGGTAAGCAGCCAGATTTCGCCGCCTGCGTAGGTCCGGCAGATTTGCTCCATATGGGGAAGGGCCGCTACGACGTCTCCCAAAGCGGTCATTTTTATGACCAAAATCCGTCTCATAGGCCCCTGCCCTTTTCCTCAAGCAATTCGTGATACACGTCCAAAGTCCGGCTGCACATTTTGGTTGCGGTAAAGTTCTCCCACACCCAGGATTTAGCCCGGGCGCCCATTCCCACCCGCAGTTCAGAGTTCGCCAGGGCCTCTCGCAGGGCCTGGGCCATTTGCTCCGGGCTTTCATGGCTCACCAGCCAACCGGTCTCGCCGGGCAGGACCGTCTCCAGGCTGCCGCCGTGGGCCGTGGCAATGACGGGCAGGCCCATGGCCTGGGCTTCCACAGCCACCCGGCCGAAGGCTTCCGGCTCCAGGGACGCGGAAACCGCTATGTCGGCGTTCATCAAGGCGGCAGGCATGTCGCTGCAATGGCCGGGAAAAAGCACCTTGCCTTCCAGGCCGCATTTTTTAACCAAATCAGACAGCGTTTTGGAATAGTCGGGATTGTCCTCCACGTCCCCGACGCAGACCGCGATAAAATCCTGGTCCTTGACCAGGGACAGGGCTTCGATAAACAGCTTATGCCCTTTCCAGCCCGTAATCCGGGCGGGAAGCATAATTATCGGAGCATTTGTTTTATCCAAGCCCCAGGCCTTTTTCAAAGCCTCCGCTCTATCCTGGGAGACCGCCTCCGGATTGAAATAATCCGGGTCGAATCCTCGATGAATCACGCGAATCTTGGAAGGATCGGCCCCGTAATTCTCTTTGATATGATCGGCGATGAAATTGGATATGGCGATAACCCGCTCGCCCCGAGCCATTATCCCGGAGAAAAAATGTACGGAGTAAAATCCGTGAAACGTGGTGATAATAGCCGGACGTTTGGCTTTGGGTATGGATTTAGCCGCAAGATACCCCACCCAGGCGGGCACGCGGGACCGCAGGTGCAGCACATCCACGTTTTCTTTGAGCAAAAGGGACCGCACGGGCGCGAGATATTTCAACAGGGAGGGATTTTTATCCCCCACCCGCATCTCAACATGCTCGGTCCCGGCCTCCACAAGTTGGGGGACAAGGCGGCCGCCGCCGGAAATCACAATGGACCGATGCCCCTGGCTGACCAGATAAGCGCCCGTTTCCAGGGTTCCGCGCTCCACCCCTCCGGCTTCCAGTTCGGGAAGCATTTGTACTATAGTAAGAGATCCGGACGCCATCGCTTTAATATCTCCCTGGCGGCACGGCCGGCTTCGTCCAACGCCCGGCGCTTTTCCCAGGTTTGTTTGTCATGAAAAAAATCGTCAAAGGATAATACCCATTTTTCCTTGTACAGCCTGTCCAGACCCCGGGCGATCTTCCCCGAGGGGTTCTTCCATGTAACCGGAATCACGCCGACCTTGCAGCCGGCGCTCAGGGCTTCGTAGGTCATGGATACGCTGTCGGCCGTCACCCAGCACATATCCGCCTGATTGTACTGTTCTTCTATCCAGCCCGGACCTGTATCACGGGCATTGAAAAAGGTGCAGTTGGGCATGACGTCCTGCATTTGCAGGAGCTTTGCCAGCATATCCTCCGGCGTTCGGAAGGACGAAGTGACGGTCCAGTGAATGTCCGGAGAGGCTTTTATTATTTCCATTGACTTGGCAAGGACGTCATCCGAATTCCACACATGATTTTTTTCGTCCACGCCTCCGATTGCCAGCAAGCCCTTGTCAGGCTCATGCCCGCCCAAGTCCCTGGCCGTGTTGGGCGGCCCTAAAGTTTCAAAGAGGTTGGGCTTGTCGCTCGGGTTATCATGGGCCGGGACGAAGCACAGGTCAAAATGCTTGACCAACAAAGAGCTTGGAGTCATGCATGTGGCCGCCGGCGCCTGACAGGCCCGTTTGTATTGCAGCATGGGCAGGTGGGTGTGTGTTCCCGTCCCGATTATCAAATCCGGCGGATACACGGAGGACCGGCATCCATCGGGAATGCGGGAGCGGCCCGCAAACCATGACGCCCATTGTCCGGCCTGTGAAGGAATGCCGGGAATGGGGACGTTCACTTCCGTGACCATAATGTCCGCTATAGTATCCAAGGCTTCCAGGATGCCCCGGGTCTGTTTAAGATGTCCGGGGCGGTCGTCCAAAAAAGCCGTTATGCGCAATTTATGCATACAAGTTCCCTGCCTTTTACAATCAAAGGCGGTTGATTCTCGGGCTTCCATACCATTACCCGGTTGATTCATCAACAGCGCGGAAAAAGGTTAATCCCTTTCCTTGCGGTAATAAGGCAGCAAAGATGCAACGTCCCGATCCAGCACCCCTTCGATCACGCATTTTTCGTCCCCGTCCATGACCAGCTCGGTTTCCACCTGCCAGTTGAGGTTAATAAACTCATTTATTGTTGCCTGGTTCAAATAGTCGTCTATTTTGTGGATTATCTCGCACCGCACCTCGCTGGACTGCCTGGGGAAGGGTTTGCTGCAGCGAGACGCCCATGTTGTCCTCAAGGGGAATTTTTTGGGTAACGACTTCCCGGTTGTTCTCCAGGTCAAACAAGACCAGACGAAGACTTGTTGCGTCCCGGCGTTTATTGAAGCGAATGCTCACACTGTGGGACCTGCCCGAGCCCAGATTGCTTTCAAAGGGAATGACGCTGGTTTGGTATTGCGTGTGCGCCGGAAGTCCTATCTGATAAACCCGGATTTCCATCCTGCCTCTTGTCAAAGAGCGATTGGGGTCCGTGTTTTGAAAGGTCAGGTACCAGTACCACTGCCCGTCCTGGTCTTTGGCGGTGAAGGATAGAATTTCAAGGGACAAGGGCGTTTTGGCCATGGACAGGCTTTTATTGATCTTGAAAGGCAGGGCGGGCTGTCCGGCCAGCGCCTGCGAGGCAACGAACAGGGACACGAACAATACGATTTGGAAAAGCCTCCGGGAAGTTCTCATATCAAGTCCTTTCGCGATATTTTTTCGATCCGGCGTCTTCCAAGAATAGGCGCACGGCGCGCTTGCCATCCACTTTTTGTTGCAGTCAGCTTACATCCAGGCGGTTTAGGATTTTTTCTGCACGCCTCCGCCACTCCTCAAAAGCCTCGGGGTCGTAAGTTTTTGGGAAATTTTTATAATGTCTTGTGATGATGGGAATCTTCGCCCCATGCTTTACAAAGCCGATCAGGGTTCCTAATACGGGCAGGGCTTTCATAAAAAGCCCCAGGCCTTGCAGGGGCGCCACACTAAAGGGCCGGGCGTCGTGCACGTTCTTGAACTGCCTGGGGTCTATGAGCTTGCGGCGTACAAGCTCCTGCACTTCCTGCTCCGTAAAGGTGGTTAGCACCCGGTGGGCTACGTAATATCCGGCGAAAATGGCGCCCAGGCCGGTTTGAAAAGCCGCATTATATCCCCACAGATGCTCTTTAGTAGGCTCCAGACCGGCGTTCAGGGCTTTTGCGATTGTCCATCCGCATTGGGCGCCGGCGACCATGGAAGGGGTCGTTCCCGACCCGTTGGCCGGGGAAGCCATAAAGGCGGCGTCTCCCACTATGGCAATGCCGTTATCCACCAGGTTGTCCAGGGGATTGCGCATGGGGATGGCCCTGCCCCCGCCGTAAATGCGCTCCGTGCAGAATCCCAGGCGATTGTCCTTAAAATCGTCAATAAGCTCCCGCGGGGACAGTACGTCCGGATTTTGGGGTTTGCACCCGGCCAGCAAAGCCATGATTTCCTGATCCAGGTCCAGTTGATACATGAAGGTGGAAAAGGAGCCGCCGCCGGGCACGCCCACGTAAAAGACCATCTCATTGGGGGTGAGGATGCCCTCGTCCACCATTTTCCGGGCAGGCCCCGGCTTGATCTTCCACAACTCCTGGATGGCGTGCACCCGA
Source organism: Desulfatibacillum aliphaticivorans DSM 15576 (assembly GCF_000429905.1). Lineage (NCBI taxonomy): Bacteria > Pseudomonadati > Thermodesulfobacteriota > Desulfobacteria > Desulfobacterales > Desulfatibacillaceae > Desulfatibacillum > Desulfatibacillum aliphaticivorans. Next base: position 16,878 of record NZ_AUCT01000003.1, read on the forward strand.
TCGTCGGGGCGGCAGGAAAAATTGAAGTCGCAAAAAGCCGGAATCTTTTCCAAAATGGGAGAAAAAGCGCCGCAGGCCGCCACCGTGACTTTAGCCGGGATTTCCCGGGGAGCGCCGTCAGCCTCAACAATCACACCGGTTACGGCCTTGCCGTTATTCAAAAAATCGATGATTGTGGCGCCGAATTGAAATTCCACGCCCGCCTCGCGGCATAATCGCACCAGCCGTTTTTGATACAGGGACACCTTTAAGGCGTAGTTGGGAATGTTTTCCATAACGATGGTTGCGTCGCCGTTGCTGGAGTTGGCTCGCATGTTGCGATGGACCGGAAAGGCCAGCTCCTCGGGCAAGGGCTTGGGAAGGTCGTATTTGTCAAAGGGGTGGAGGTCCAGGTCGTTCAGCCAGGTATTGCCGTGGCAGTCTTCCGGATTTTTCTCCAAAACCAATACGCCCAGGCCCTCCTGGGCCATTTTCAGGGCGGCGATCAGGCCGCCGGTTCCCGCGCCTATAACCACTGTGTCCGGGTTCATTATTCTCCAATCTGCAATTTTGATTTCAGAAAGTCTTCAAACTTTTGGGCCTGCTCAAACTCCAGGGCGATTTCCAGGGCGTACAAATCCAGGCCGTGGGCGTCCCATCCTGTAAGCCGGACCAAGTCCTTTTCCGTGGTGATCAGGGCCTTGACATCCGCCTTGATGGCGGTCTCCACAATGATGTTCCTATCGCGCAGTGTGTATGCGTGATGATCCGGAAAAGACAGGCGCTCCAGCACCGCAACGCCCAAGGAAGACAGGCTGTCAAAAAAACCCTGATTATCCGCAATGCCCGCAAACGCCGCAACTTTTTTGCCTTTCAAATCGTCCAGGGAATGCCGGACGATTTTCGGGCCACTCGTCCCTTTTTGGGGAAAATACTCTAAAAAACCTTTGGGCTTATGCGTGCAGGAAAAAACCGGCTTGCCCTGCGGCAGCGCGGCTTGGCCGGCGCCCCTGTCCGCCCGGGTTCTGATGACTGCGTCGGCCCTGGCCGCGAATTCAACAGGCTCCCGCAGCACGCCCCGGGGAAAAACATGACCGTTTCCGAAGGGGGCCTGGGAGTCCACCAGCAACAGATTCAGATCGCGATCAATGGCAAGGCGGCTGAACGCGTCGTCCAAAATTAAAATCCGGGTTCCGAACTGGGACGCGCATAAATTAGCGGACTTGACCCGATCCCCGCCCACAACCACGGGAACGCCGGGCAATTTGACGGCCATCAGCCAGGGTTCATCTCCCGCTTCAGCCGGGGTGAGCAAAATGTCCTTGCCGTCCGACGCCGCACCGCCCTGCTTTTGCATGGTCCCGCCGTAGCCCCGGCTGGCAATGGCGACGTTCAGCCCCCAATCATTAAATAAACGAGCCAAATAAATGGCCATGGGCGTCTTGCCCGTTCCGCCGACGGTAATATTGCCGACGGAAACCACCATGCAGGGCGCCTTGCCCGTCTTGAAAAAGCCTTTTTGGTACAACTTATACCGCAATCGCATGACCAGGCCGTATACCAGGGAGACAAGACGCAATACCGCGCCCGTCAGGCCCATATTTTCATCAGGGCCGGATCGCATGACCGTTTCTATCCGCCGCCGCAGGCTACTCATGGTTTTCAATAAACTCCCGAACCAGATTCAGGTTCCTTTGTAAGGCGCCTCGATTCCGGCGAATGACTTCCAGGGCGTTTGCGCCTATCTTGACGCCTCGGGCGGGGTCGTTCAGCAACGCATCCACCGTCTGAGCCAGTTCCTGAGAGTCCTTAACCTGAATCGCCCCGCCCTGGTTCAGCAATCGGACCGTCATATCAGGGAAGTCCCCCATGTCCGGCCCGAATAAAACAGGCTTGCCGAACACAGCCGGCTCCAGGGGATTATGCCCGCCAAAGGGCAGCAGGCTGCCGCCCACAAAGCAGATATCGCCGCGGGAATACAACGCGGCCAGCACGCCCATTTGATCCACAACTACTGCATCGGCCTTTTCCGGCTGTTGGGAGTACAAAGCCGCATCCAGGCCGTTTCGTAATAAAATATCCCGCACCTCCCCCGCCCTTTTGGGGTCCCGGGGGGCGATAATCATGGCCAGGCCGTGCTCCTTCTTCCAGGCCTTCAATAAACCGGCCAGAATCTCCTCCTCGCCCGGATGGGTGGATCCGGCGACCATTACCGGACCGGAAAAATCAGGCAGCATTTCCAAAGGCGAAAGGTCCGGCGCCGAAGGCCGGTCGAATTTCAGGTTGCCCGCGACCGCCATGGTTTCCGGGCGTACGCCAATGTTCAGGAATCGTTCTCCTTCCTCTTTGGATTGCGCGCCAACCTTGTCAAAACACCGGAACACGGGCTTCATTAAAAAGCCCAAATTCCGGTATCCCTTATACGAAGAATCGGAAAGCCGTCCGTTGGCCAGAATCAAGGGGACGCCCCGCTGTTTGCACTGAAAAATGAAGTTAGGCCACAGGTCCGACTCCACCAGGATGAACATGCAGGGATCGACTTGATCCAGGGCTTTGGAAACGCACCAGGGCAGGTCGTAAGGATAATACACCACGCCGGCGACGCTGCCCTGCAACTGCGCCCGGGCGTTTTCGTAGCCGGTTTTGGTGGAGGCGGAGACGATTATATCTTTTTCAGGATAGGCTCGGGCCAAAGCCAAAACCAAAGGGACGGCCGCATTGATTTCGCCGACGGAAAGGCCGTGCACCCAAATGGGTTTGCGGCATTTGGGGTATGCCTGAAAGCCCAGCCTGGGCCCCATGGTCGCCCGCCGCTTTTCTTTGAGCGCCGCCAGCATCAGGCCAATAGGAAGAAACAAAATCGCACCCAGGCAGAGCGCCAGATTGTAAACGGCTTTCACCATATTTCATCCAAAAAAATCAGGCGAGTTCGTAAATAAAAACAGCCGCAAGCACCGCAAATACTGCATTCGCCGTCCAGGCTGAAAAAATCGGGGAGTACATGCCAGCGTAGCCAAGGGAGAGACACAGGCTGTGCACCACCCAATAGGCGAAGGCCAGGCCCATACCCATGACAATGTTGACGGCCAAGCCCTCCCCCCTTTTTCCACGAAGCGCCATGGCGCCGCCCAACACGGACATGATCAGGCAAACCAGCGGAAAGGATATTTTGGAGGCCAGATCCACCCGAAACCGGACGGCTTTGTATCCTTCGGACTCAATTTTATGGATGTGCTCCTTCAACTGCACCAGGGACATTTCATCCGACCTTTTGACCCTGTCATGCAGTTGATCGGCCGTAAAATCCATTTCCACCTTCAATTCCTTGTGCTGCCTGATATCGGAAGCCCTGCCGCTCACAGACTCCATGGCGTTGCGCAGAGTCCAGACGGTTCCGGAAATGGTTGCATCATCAGCGTCAATCCGTTTAATCAGCTTAAAGGACGGATCGTAATAATTCAAGGTGATATCCCTGGCCGTGTGGGTTTCCGGGATGTATTTATCCACCCTGCCGATCAGCCCGTTGCGGTGAAACCAGGTCGTCCTGGTTCCCACGTCCCCTTCCTTGCGAACGTCCTGATACCAAATCTGGTTGGCCTCGGCCGCCGCGGCCGGGACGATTATTTCATTAAAGGCGAACAAAAACAGACTGGCAATGACGCCCATGACCGCTATGGGCTTGAGCAGGGAAAAACTGCTGCCTCCGCCGCTGGCGTAGGCGATGATTTCGTTATGCTTGGCCATGAGTCCGATCACCACCATGGCGGAAAGCAAAACGCCCACCGGCAGCACCTGGGCCGCCACATAGGGGATGCGCAGCAGAAAAAAATAACCCACTGTCAGCAAAGGAATTTTGGCGGCCATGAAATCATCGATTTTTTCAAAAAAATCCACAGCCACATAGATCACCACCACGGCGAACAGGATGGTCAGCAGGTTCTTGAAAAGCGCCCTGGCTATGTATTTTGAAATAATCTTCATGACTTTGCCGCGGCCTCTTTTCCGCCGCCCCATTTTCCGGACAGGATGCGAGCCTTGTTTTGAAACCAGGCAAAAAGGGCCACAGGCCGATCCTTGGCCATGCGCACCAGGGAAAAGCCCCCCATGGCGCCAATGACTAAATTGGGAACCCACATGCCGATCATAGGCGGATACTTGCCGGCCTCGCCGAACACCCAACCTGCGGACAGCAACAGATAATACAGCAGAAACAAGCCCAGCCCCAAGGCCACGCCAAAGGAGCGGCGCGCCGACCGGGATACGATGCCCAAAGGAACGGCTGCCAGCCCCAGGACGATGCACGAAAACGGAATGGAAAACTTTTTATGTACTTCCAGCAGGGCCAGATAATACCTGTCGTCCTTTTTGTTGTAGCGTTTAACGAATGTCAGCAACTCCTTGAAATACATTTCCTCCTCATCTTTTTCGCCGTCCCGGGCTCCCAGGGCGGTCCCAAGATTGAGGTTGAAGTCGTAGCTGTCAAAATCCACCGTAAACATGGATTGATTCTTCCGGTCCGCACGCACAATGACCCCGTCGTTCAAACGAAGCTGCCAGATGTCGTCGCCGTCGCTGGGGATGATCCGGCCCGTGGAGGCCATGATGGTGCTGGAAAGCTCCCTGTCCCTGCGGTCTTCGATGAAAACGTGGTGCAAAGTCCTGGACTCCACGTCCACGGACCCCACGTAGAGGACCACGTTTTTGAAGGTTCGCTCGAAAGATCGCTCCTTCAGGCCGATTTCCACGTTCTGCCGGGCCACGTCGATGAGCAGCTCCTTGGCCGCCATCCGCCCCCAGGGCAGTCCTATAAAAGACATGGACGCCGTCAGCAAGGCCGCGGCCGTACAAAAGGCCAAAACAGGCGGCAGCAGGCTGTACAGGCTCCATCCGGCGGCTTTCAGGGCGGTGATTTCGTTGTCCGACGACATGCGCAAAAAGGTGAGCAGCACGGCCATCATGGTGGACATGGGGATGACGAAAATCAGAAAAAAGGGCATGGAATACATAAGAAGCATCATGACATGCCCCAGCCCCACCCTAAAATTTACAACATAATCGGTAAGTTGCAACATCCGAGTCATGAGAAAGATCAGGGCGAAAACCAAGAGGGTCACCCCAAAGGGGGGGAGCATTTCTCCCAGCATGTATTTAAAGACAATGTGTTTTTTTCTCACCCTAAACCTGATTTCAGTTTAATGTTCATGCCCTTATCCCTCAAAACCAAAAAAATTGCAAACAGGCTTCGTTCCTTGAAAAAAATCCTTGGGCCGCTCTTGTATCATGAAAGAAGATTGTGCTAAGGTATGCGTACGCGACTTGACAAGCGATTTGTAAGCGTAAAATTTTTATAGTGAGTATTTCCAATAAGTTCCCCATGAAACCAGACATCGACATTCGTACCATGGAAGAGGCCATGAAAAGCGGAGCGGCGGACCTGGATTCGCTGTTCGCTCTGGGCGATCTGTATTTTGCCCAAGGCAGGCATTACGACCTGCTGGACCTGTGCAACCGCATGGCTCTCATGCCCCTGACCCAGCTGGATCTGGCCACCGTCCTCTCCTACAAAGGGGTGACCCACGTCTGCCTGAGCCATTGGGAGGCCGCCACGGACGCGTTCCTGCAGTCTCTGGACGCTCTGGAAGACGTTCCTGAGAACCTGGAGGAGGTGGTTTCGCTCAAAGGGATGAATTATTACGACCTGTCCCTGTATTGCCAGGATCTGGACAAGGCGGACGACTACGGGGAGCTTGCCCTGAAATATCTCACCATTCTGGCCCATCATTATCCTGACTATCCGCATATGCCCAAGGTTTACGCACACATAGCTGATTTGCATCACAGCATGGGCGAACTGGACGAGGCCATGGTCTATTACGGGCTTTTTTACGAAGCCAGCCACGAAACCGAGGACAAGGTCTGGGCCATGACCGGCATGGCCACGGTGTACGGCTTTTTGAGCAAAATCGACAAAGCCCTGGACATGTACAACGAAGCCCTGGCCATTGCGAACACCAAAGCCTTGAAGGCCAAGGTCTTCTACGACATGGGCGAAATGCACTACCGGCTGGAAAATTACAAGGAAGCCAAGTCAGCCCTGGAAACCGCCATGCAATATCGGGGTCAGGACCCGGCGCTCAGGCAAAACCAGGAATTTGAAGTCAGCATTTTATGGCGTTTGGGCGCCATCGCATTCGACCAGGAAGAAGACGATGAAATGGTCCCGCTTCTGGAGCGGGTTTTGGACCTGGTGGACCCTGCCCACACCTATTATGCGGACGCCAACCTGCGCCTGGGCCATTATTATCTGCAGCAATGCCGCTACTCCACGGCGTCAGGCTATTACAATCATGTGCTTCTCTCCCCGGCCGCCAGCGCCGAGGAAACCATCATCGCCAAAGACTCCCTGGCCAGCATTCCCCTGAAAAAACCCGCGATGTTGCATTGATTTTGGCTGTGCTTTAACTTATAAAATGGTTTAATCACCACGAAATCTTTTGACTATTTCATAGCATCATGATAAGTCGATAGTGAAGTGATAATTACTATATAATTAAAAGTTTTCGGAATTATTTTTATCGATAAGCATCTTCAATCATAGTGAGTTTCAATTATTGATTGTATTTGCACAGAAAATCACTCTTTTGGAGGCGGTATGAGAGAGACGCAAGCTCGAGAACGCTATGTCGATGGGGGAGTGTCTGAAGATTTTAACGTTGTGCTGCCATGCTCGCCTGACAATTTTGTCAGTTTTATTTCCAGTCTTTTGGGCAAACCTCAGAGCATTGAAAAGGTAATTCATGGAACATTTTCTATAAATGCTCATGATATAGAAGACCTTTATCACACAGTTGACCAGCGCATCCAACAACAAAATCAAGCTAAGTTGGTCCAGTTTTCTGTAAAAATCGTTTACAATGACGATTCTTCCATAATGCTAAATAGCCTAACAGATTTTTTACACTACAGAGAGATGAGACCACTTGTTTCAACCTCTGTCCATCTAACATGGATTTATCTCATTCAATTCCAGGATAAAAAACACCCTGAAAAGCAACAAATTGACCTCACAATTGTTGCCGATAAAGGCACAGCTGTATTAAACGAATCGCTCTATGATCCAATCGCTTATCCAATATTCATGTGGCGTTCAAAAAGTTTTATCATGTTTCGTATTGACCATACTGCACGCACATGGGCAGTGGATATTGAATCACTACTATCAGGCCAAATTGAAAATATGGTTACAGAGGAAGAAGGCCTGAGAAAAATTATTTCTGACAATAATGTTAAGTTCGGGTTAGGAGTAGCAATAATTTTCCTTGTAATCGTCTTTATAGGAGCTTACTTTTCCACTAATAATTTTATTAACCAGCACTTAGAACATGCTTCATCACAGTTTGAACTCCTTAAAGGGGCTTCAAATGACGTTGGCTATAGAATCGATTTTTTGGTGGACTTGATAATTAAAGGAACTACACAAAGATTTCATTTTATTGTGGGTTCTTTCATTCTTTTATCAATTATTGCTTCATTTTTTGTTTTTGCATTCACTGCATCATTAGCTGACAATAGACCTGCAAGTTTTGTTCTTTTATCGAAAAAGTCTGAAGAAGCAAAAGAAAAATATCTAAAAAAGAGAAATAAAGAATGGTATGTTCTTATAGGGACAGCTCTTCTTAGTATTTTTTTGGGGATAATGGCAAATATTCTGTTTGCTCTGTTGTCCAGACATTGGATGCTTAGTTAATTTTTCACATAAAATTTTGAAGACCATTAATAATAGATGTCACTATAATCCATTATGTGTGGTAGTCAAAAACCAATCAAATAATCAGAGGACGAAGGATTCCCTTTTTGATTTTCACGAGGCTCCGCCATTACCAAGAGTTTCTATAGGGGGTCTGGGGGACAACTTTTTTCAAAAAGTTTCCCCCAGGATTTTTAATATCATTCCAGGTTTTTCGCTCTTTTCAATCGGTTCCTTTCAGCTCAAAATCCCTGGTCGGAGTCCAGGGCGAATTTCATGGCGATGACCGAATAGGCCGTGGCCAGGGGTTTGACGTTTTCCCAGTAGCGGTTGCTTGGGTTTTGCCAATATCCCTCGGGCTTCTGGATGGAGACCAGCTTGGAAACAAGGTCCTCCCGCCAATGATGCTCCTGGCCCAGGGCGTCGGTGAGGGTGTCCTCTCCCAGGGCGGCCATGCATTTGGAAAAAGTCATGTAATAATAGAATATGGAATAGGTTCCAAAGCCGGGGTTGAAATCCAGGGTGTAGTTGTTCTGGATCCACTCCACGGCTTTTTGCACCCGTTCGTCGTTTTTGTCCACGTTGGCGTACAAGAGGCTTTTAACCCCCGCGTAGGTCATGGAGCCGTAGGAATGGCTCCGATCCTGCTTGTAGGTTCCGGTCTCGTAGATGAAGCCGCCGTCCTTGCCGGCGTAAGGCATGTCGTTGACGGATTGCAGATTTTGGCAGCGGTTGACGAACATGAGCGCTTTTTTCCAGTGCAGGCCAAGCTCCTGTTCGTCGGACTCAATGTTTCCGGCCTGGGCCAGAAGCACGCCGGAAAACTGTTTTTCAAAGCCTTCGGCCGCCCGGATGGCTTCCAGGGCGAGTTGGGTGTTGGACATATCCGGCCTTGTATCGCCGCCGTAGCCAATCCCTCCGTAATAGGGATTGGATTGTTGGATGCCTTCCCCTTCGTCCAATTGGAATTGGATCAAAAAGTCTTTGGCGCCGGTGATGGCTTTTGCATATTTTTTATCCTGGGTGCGGGTGAGGGCCATGAGGCAGACGGCCGTGACGTAGTTGCGGTATTCCTTTCTGTAGATGCCTCCGTCGGGCTGCACAAACTGGGTGAGGTAGTCCAGGCCCTTTGCAATGGACGTTTCCGCCTTTCCGTCCGGATCGTAGCCCGGGCTTAGCAGCAGGCTGTACACAACCAGGGCGGTGATGGCGGGATCTTTGCTCCAGGATCCGTCCTCCTCCTGGCTGCCCACCAAAAATTCCGTGGCGGTCTGCAAACTATGAGCGGCGGATTTTTCCAAGGACACGCTGACAGGAGAGATTCCGCCGGAAGGCATTTTAACGGATTGGCCGGAGCAAAGCCCCAACCCCACGCCGAAAACGAAAAAGATGACCAAGCCCATGACCAGGCATTTTGATTTCATGAAAAGTCCTCCCCTATTATTGTTCTGCACTTCGTCTTCATGATCTTCATTTATACGCTTCAAGGACCAGTTCAAACTCCTGATCCTTTTTCAACTCCTTGTTCTTCGGGTTCATGACAAAGCCCAACTCCCCCCGGTACGGATTGCCCCGGTCCGAAAACAGGTTGACCACCGCCGAGTCGTCCGGCCACATGGCGATATGGCTCAGGCTGATGTCGCCCACGAATCTGCCGTCTTTGGTAAACCGGCTTCCGGTGAAGACCCATAGCAATTCGCCTTTATCCTTTTCCCTGTCATGGATGAACTCATCCAGTTGCAGGATTTTTTCACCGCGCGCTAAGGAGATGCGAACCAGGCTGTTTTTATGCTGCGCCAAAAGGGCTTCCCGGCCGCTTTCATTTCTTGCCAGCTCGAGAAGTTTATTGTAATCTAAAGGCTCAATTCCAAGCAGCAGCAGTGTAAAATTTAGTTTTGAAGGCAGTAGGTTATCCACTTTAAAGGCGCTTTCATACGCCTTTCCATGATCATCCACCATCAAGTATTCCAGGACGCCCTGATCAATTGCCGTTCTGACCTTGATAGTCGCCTGCTTGGACCTTTTGTTGATGGTAAGCGGGCCCATTTGGATGAAGTTTTCGGCCGTTTTTTCCGGTCCGGGATCGGCGCCCGTATCTGAAGATGACAGGCCTATGCCGTTTGTAAGCAATAAGGATAGTAATACGGAAAAACACAATCCGGCGCAGCGCCATTTTTTGGACGATAACTGCATAATTTCCCCTAACATTCGTGCATGGTTCGGGAGGCGATTGGTGCTTGGAATAACTAGTGCACAATAGCATACCGAAAATCTTTAGTGACAGTTTTTTTTCAGAACAGGAGAGCGGCCGTAATGATGAGGACTTTGTTGTGCATGCTTGTGTTGGCTTTGATCATGTCATCCGCGCAGGCGGCTTTTTGCCAGGACGTGGAGTTGGAACCGGTAGTGGCCACCGCCGAAAAGTGGGAGGAAAACCCGCAAAAAACACCGATTTCCATGACTTACCTTTCCGAGGGGCAAATTGAGGACGGCGGGGTGCGCGACGCCCGGGAAATGAGCCGGTTCATCCCCAACGCCTATATGGGCGCCACGGGCACGGAAAACGTGCTGACCATCAGGGGGATATCGTCCTTTGACACGGCTCTATTCTCCCCTGCCGGTTTTTTCGTGGACGGCGTCAGCATGCCTTTGCACTACATGTACAACATGGACCTGCTGGACGTGGAGCGCGTGGAAACGCTTCGGGGGCCGCAAGGGACTTTGTACGGACGCAACAACGAATCCGGCCTGATTCACGTAATCACCCAGAAGCCGTCGGATCAACTGCGCGCCAAGGTCTACGGGGAGTACGGCAGCTTTAACAGCTATCGGGTCGGCGGCAATGTGTCTGGTCCTATCGTCAAGGAGAAGTTTCAGGCTGGCCTGGCCTTGCAGCAGCGCAATTCCGACGGGTTCATGGAGAATTTGTACAACAACGACGATGAAACGGCCAAGAAAGACAGCTTTACCGGACGCATCGCCTTGAGGGCGCAGCCGGCCCCGGCCTGGGACATCAACCTGAACGCGGACCTAATGGAGACGGACGACGGCCTGGGGGTCTACCGTTACATGACCGGCCCCAACGCTACGGATTTTAATAAAATCAACCAGGACGCAGACCTATACTCCGAGCAGTCGGGAAACGGCCAGACCCTGTCCATTGATTTTAAGAATGAATACGTCCATGTCACGTCCATCACAGGATTGCGCGACTACGAGCACGATTTTGCCACGGACAACGACTTCTCCCCCATGCCCTTCGCCAGTGCTGACTTCTCGTATCAGGACGACAGCTTCAGCCAGGAGTTGCGTCTTGCCTCGCCGGACAGGCACGGCCCCCTGAAGTGGCTGGCGGGCGCTTATTTTTTTTCGGAAGACACCGAAGTGGACTATAATCGCGCCGCCAACTGGCATCTTGTCACCAACATGGAAACCACGGGAGCCGCCGGATTTGGGCAGGCGGTCTGGTCCATTACCGACTTTTTGCGTCTCACCGGGGGACTCCGCTTCGATTCCCAGGACATGGACGGCGCAATGCATGATCTTTCCAACAAAACGACTTTCAGCGAAAGCATGGACCACGAGGAATGGCTGCCAAAAATTTCGTTTAGCTGCGACGTCGCGGAATCGGCCATGATTTACGCCTCGGCGGCCAAAGGTTTTTTGGCCGGCGGCTATAATTACGGGATGTCGCGCACGGCGTCGTCCTTTACTTACGGCCCGGAATACACGTGGAATTACGAAGCGGGTTTGAAGGCGACGATGTTTAACGGCAAGTGCGACTTCAGCCTGGCGGGATTTTACATTGATATCGACGACAAACAGGTTTTTGACGTGGATCCCGCTATTTTCGCCACGGAAATCCGCAACGCCGCTTCGGCCCACAGCTCGGGCTTTGAGGCCGAAGCCAGAGTCCGCCCGATCCATGGGCTGGACATATTCGGAAACATCGGTTGGGCCGAATCGCGGTTTGACGATTGGACGGCCACGGAGTTCAACAGCACCTACACGGGGCTTATCAAATACGACTACGAAGACAAGAAGCTGCCCAGCGCCCCCAAGTACACAGGCCTTCTGGGCGCCATGTACAGGCATAAAACAGGCCTTTTCCTCCGGGGGGATGTTATGTTCACCGGAGAATTTTACGCAGACGCCAAAAACACGGCCAGACAAGGCGCTTATGAACTGGTTAATTTGCGAACGGGGTACGAAGCGGATCATTTTGACGTGGTTCTGTGGTGCGAAAACCTTTTTGACCAGGAATATGAAAAAATCAAGTACGCCTGGGGCGTGAACGAGTTAGCCATAGATGGGGCGCCTCGCACTGTTGGGGTATTGATAAGGCTTAGGGTGTGATACCTGCCTCTATTGATTTTTCCCATGAAAAACCAGCCATTTTTCTTGAGAGCCGTAAAAAAGCAGCCATTTATGACGCATTAGAAATCCCTTGACCTGCCAGGAGAACAGCCAGATAATTTACTACTGAACTCCCAAGGACGCGACTCCCGCACCAGGGATGGAATCGGGCGATATTGAGAAGCATTTTTTCCTGATCCGGGATAGTTGAACTGAATAATCACTTGCTGACTGTTTGTTGTTCCCGCTTTTTTCAGGCATGTTTTTTGTTTGGAGGTGCGACAATGAAGAAACGCTTGGCGATGTACGGCATCGTATTCTTGGCTTGTTTTTTTCTTTCATCCCCGGCTGGATTTGGGGCTGTCATCAGCTCAACGGAACTCATAGAAGGAGGACAGGCCTATCTCCTGTCGCAACAGGCCGGAGACGGGTCCTGGACGGACGATTATCAGGGAGAACCCACCACCAGCACAGCCCTGGCCTTGGCCGCCCTGATAGACACCGGCGTTTCCAAGGATCACGAAGCCATAAAAAAGGGCGTTGATTACCTATTAACCCGGTTTAACGGAGAATACTTCGACGCCAGCTCCTCCTCCCACTTCACGTACTGCAACGGGGCGGTGGTCATGGCCCTGTCCATGTACGCCGCTGACAATCCGGTGACAAGAACCGTGGTAATGTCCGCCACGCAAAGCCTGCTGAACACCCAGTACATCAACCCCAGCAGCAATGGCCACGGGGGGTGGTATTACTACAACTACCCTAGCTCAAACGGCGACTTGTCCAACACTCAGTTCGCCGCCATGGGGCTTTACTACGCGGAGCAGTATCTTGGCGCAATACAGGATGCAGCCGAAGAAAGTTGGAAGGACGCGCTGTACACCTACCTCACCAAGGACTACAACTCCACCACCGGCGCCAGCGGATACAGGCCCGGCTCCACCAGCTACATTCCGGCCATGACAGGCGCATCGCTTTGGTGCATGTCCCTCATCGGGCATGAAACCGACCCCATCGCCGTCGGCAGCGTGGTTTCAGGTTCGGAAACCCCAGGAAACGTGGGTTGGTTTGAAAACAATTACGACTGGGAGGATCCCTACGGGGCGCCTCAATATTATTATTTGTACGCCTGGGCCAAAGCCCTGACCGCCGCCATAGGCACGGAAAACAAGGTCGGGGAGCATGACTGGGTGGATGACATGGTGACAGTCCTGGCCAGCTTGGCTATTCCGGTCGCCAGAAAAGACGAAACCCCGATATACTATTGGGACAGCAACGACTCCCTGGACGGCGGCAACATCATCGCCACCTCCTGGGCTATGATGTCCATGGCTTTCGCCGACATCAACGTGGAAAGCCCGGAGAAGCGCGTGAGCGACGTGCCCGAGGCGGAAGGTGAAATCGATTATCCCATCCGGGGCCTGCTGACTCTCAAGACGGAAGGGGGAGTCACCATCACGGGCGCCAAACGCAGGCTGGCCGACCTCTTCCGCTGGAAGGGCAAGAGCAGGCTAAAGCTGCCCGTGGGCGCGGTGGAATTCGTGCTTCATCACGTCCCTGTGGGCGGACAGGCTAAACTGACCATCAAGCTGCCCAGAGACGCCGTGAGAAACGACGTGGCTGACAGCTTTGTGGACGAAAACGGCGATCCCAAGCCCTATCTGAACTGGTTCAAGATCCAGAACGGAGAATGGAAGGGAGTCACCCCCATTGAAGTGGACCCGGTCGCGGAAACCATTACGGTTTGGCTCACCGACGGCGGGCCGGAGGATGCGGACGGCGTCGCCAACGGCGAAATCGTGGACCCGGGCGCTCCCGGCATAACGGACGGCCCGTTGGTGGAAGAGGCGGCCGCCGAAGCGGCTGAGGTGGAGTTCGGCACGGAAAGCTCCGACTCCATCTGCTTTGTTAAGGCTCTGAAATAAAAAAGCCGGCGTCACCCAGAGACAATCCTATGACGAAGGAACCTAACAGGGGAGAGCCAAGCGCTTTCCCCTGTTTGCATTTCAACAAAAGATTACGCCGGAACCGGGACGCCTGCGGGCGGAAGCACTGGCCGGGCGCCGCCCGGGCGTTATTAACGCCGGGCGATAAAAAGATTAAGTTGTATGGCCGTATGGAATAAAGATAAATTTATTCAACAAGATAGCAATCAACACCATTCCCCGGGAGTCAAGTTGAAGCTGAAACCATGCATTATATTTGCAAGCCTTATGTTCGCTGCGGCGATAGCCGTTTGCGGCCCTGCTAATGCCGACGCCTCAAGCAGAACCAATATTTTGTTCGTGTTTTCCTGGCATCAGGGCATGCCTTGGCAGGTAGAGATTGAACATGGGTTTAAAGAGCATTTGAAAAACAATGCCTCAAATGCAAATTTATTTTTTGAATATATGGACGCCGGGCGCTTCAATAGTATGCACCATCCTGATATCTTTGAGAAATATTTGTTGGAAAAATACAAAGACCATCAAATGGATTACGTTATTTTTGAAAGCGGACCCGCCAATAAACTTTTTTATTATTATCCGGATTTATTTGAGAATTCCAAAAAATATATTGTAAATCCAAATCCTATTCATGGAGGCCTTCGTAATGATGGGTCCACGGTAATTCCCGTAACAGCCGATTATGAAAAAACAGTGCAACAGCTTTTGGCAGTCAGCAAAGGCAAAACCATTTACTTGGTTGCTGGAGCTACAGAAGCCAGCAAGGAAAGAGTTCAGAAAACTACCGAAATTACTTTAGCGTTAGCCCCCAAAAAAAGAGTTGTTCCTCTGATTGGCCTGCCCATGGGCCAGTTAATAAAAAAAGTCTCAAATTTGGAACCTGACAGCGTAATTTTTTATCTTCTGTTTTTTGAAGATGGAAAAGGAAATAGCCATATACCCTATGACGCCGCCAAACAAATTTCCAGTCACGCCAGCGTCCCGGTATACAGCCTTTGGACTTCATTAATGGGGAGCGGCATTGCCGGCGGATATATGCTTAGCGGAGAGCTGGTCGGTAAAAAAATCGCCGCCATAATAACGAATCCGGACCTCGCAAAGAAAACCGATTACACAAATTTGGCGGATGAGTTCCACGGGTATTATTATGATTGGCGCCAGCTAAAACGTTGGGGCATTGAAGAAAAATCACTGCCGCCCGGCAGTAAAATACTGTTCAAGGACATGACGTTTTTCGAGCGTCACCGCCGTGAAATAGTGTTTGGTTCGTTGTCTCTTGTTCTTATAATTTCCTTCATTTGGATTGGAGCGTTAAGCAAGGAGATTTCCAAAAGAAAAAAAATTGGGCGAGAATTGCAGTATAGTGAAAACAGATACCGAGGCCTTTCCGATGCATCATCTGAAGGAATTTTGATTACTGAAAAGGAAAAAATTGTCGATATTAACAGGGCGTTGGAAGAAATATTCGGCTATTCCCTGGAAGAGGCCGTTGGCATGAATGCAGTCGATTTGATGGCCTCCAGTGAGCGGGAAGATGTCCTAAAAAAAGTGTTGTCCGGTTATGAAAAATCTTATGAAACTCTTGGCCAGAAAAAAGATGGGTCGATATTCCCCATTGAAATTCATGCTAAAATGGTTTCCTTCCAGGACCGCCAAGTGAGGGTCGCAGCTATTCGTGACCTAAGCGAGCAGAAAAAGGCCCAAACGTTATTGATGGAAAGTGAAAAAAGGCTGATAGAAGCGCAAAAAGTTGCAAAAATGGGTTACTATGTTTTCAACATAAAAACAGGACATTGGACAAATTCCCCCGAACTGGATAAACTTTTTGGGATAGGAAAAAGTTTTAATCGAAATATCGAGGGATGGAAGCAAATCATCCATCCGGATCACCAGGAAGAGATGATCGATTACTTGCAGGTTCATGTGATTGGAAATCATCAAAAATTTGACAGAGAGTATAAAATTATCAATCAAAGCGACCAACAGGAATATTGGGTGCAAGGTATAGGAGACTTAAAACTCGATGCTGACGGCGCCGCATTGGAACTGTTCGGCACGATTCAGGATATTACGCAGCGTAGACAAATGGAGAAGGCATTGCGGGAAAGCCAACAGAACATGGCGTCCATATTAAACAATACTCATGATTTGATTGTAAGACTTGATCGTAATTTCAGACATATCTTCGCCAATCCCGCCCTGTACGCCGCGACTGGTCTTTCTCCGGAAGAGTATTTGGGGAAAACCAATGAAGAAATAGGAATGCCGGAAGAGCTTTGTCATTTTTTTGAAACCAAGCACGAAAAAGTTTTAGCAACAGGAGAGCCGGAAGTCTTTACATTTGGTTTTAGGGCTCATAATGAGAGATTTAGGGAATTTCAAGCTGTCGTAACTCCGGAATTCAATGCAGATGGAGAGGTTGAGACGATCATCAACATCATGAGGGATATTACGGAATTAAAGCAGGCGGAATCCGAAAAAAACAGAATCATTAAGGAGCTTGAAAAAACCCTGTCCGAGGTAAAAACCTTGCGGGGATTGATCCCGATTTGCTCCAGGTGCAAAAAAATTCGCGACGATCAGGGATATTGGAATAATCTGGAAACGTTTCTCGAGGAGCATTCCGATGCTTCTTTCAGCCACGGCATGTGCCAGGGATGTCTGGAAGAACTATATGGTCAAGAGGATTGGTATATTAAAAGAAAGCAAAAGGAAGAAAGTCAGCTGTAAGGGGTTATCCGGTGCACGCCATTTAAAAAGGCCGTGAAAAATGCTTCCACGGCCGCCAAAATCCTTTATGTTAAATGGGCCTTAGTCGGTGTAGTCGTATTTGGCCAGTTTGCTGTGCAGGGTTTTTCGGGTGATGCCCAGCCTGCGCGCCGCCTCGCTTTTGTTGCCGTCCACGGCCTTGAGGGTCGCCAGAATCGCTTTTTTCTCCACTTCCTCCAAAGACTGGAGAATGGGCTCCTGCTCTATCTGCTCCATGGGCTCGTCGTCGCATACGGGTCCGCAAATGCTTAAGGGCAGCTCCTTTTCCGTAATGAAGTCTCCGGTCAGGAGAATAACCGCCCTTTCCATGGCGTTTTCCAGTTCCCGCACGTTTCCCGGCCAGGGATGCTTCAACAGCATGTCCATGGCCTGGGGGGTTATGCCTTTGACGTGCTTCCGGTTTCTTTCCGCAAATTTTTCCAGAAAATACTGAGCCAGCAGATGAATGTCCCCGTCCCTCTCCCGCAGGGGGGGGATGCGGAGCGTCACCACGTTCAGGCGATAAAACAAATCTTCCCGGAACTTGCCTTCCGCCACCTCCTGCTCCAGGTCCCGGTTGGTGGCGGCGATAATGCGGACGTCCACCGTGACCGTCGCGTCGCTGCCCACCCTCTGGACCTCTTTTTCCTGGATGGCGCGTAAAAATTTGGCTTGCATGGTCAGGGGCATTTCGCCGATTTCGTCCAAAAACAAAGTCCCTTGGTCCGCCTGGACGAACCTGCCGTCTCTTTTCTTGTCAGCTCCGGTAAAGGCCCCTTTTTCGTGGCCGAAGAGCTCCGACTCCAACAGGGTTTCAGTAAGGGCAGCACAGTTGAGCACGACCAGGGGGCCGTCCTTGCGCTGACTTCCTTCGTGGATGGAACGGGCCACCAGTTCCTTGCCTGTGCCGCTTTCTCCGGTGATGAGGACCGTGGCTTCGGTAGGGGCGATCATGCTCACCATGTCGGTAAGCTCTTTCATGACCGAGCTTTTTCCAATAATATCCCGCAGTCCGGCGCGAAAGCCCAGGGCCTGCTTCAGCTCCTTATTTTCCTCCCTCAGGCCTGCGTATTCCCTAGCTCTCTCAATGGTCAAACGCAGGTCCTCAAAATCCAGGGGCTTGGTCAGATAGTCATAGGCGCCGGTTTTCATGGCTTCGATGGCGGACTCCACCGAGGAGTAGGCGGTCATGATCAGCACGGGAATGGAGGGATTGTACTCCTTGATGAGCTTGAGGGCCTGAATGCCGTCCATTTCCGCCATACGCACATCCATAAGAATGACGTCATAGGGGCCTTCCCGCACCATATCCACGGCAATGGATCCGTCCTCTGCGGTTTTTACGTTATAGCCCCAACTTTTAATAACCGTATAAAGGGTTTTACGGTGGCCCTCATCGTCGTCCACCACCAGAATATCGGCGTTATTTTCCAAGTTCATAGGCGCCTCGTTATTTCTGCCCTGATTTCGCCTTCGGATCCTGGGCGTTTTTTGCTCCGGGAATAAACATGGAGACCAGGGTTCCCTGGCCTGGTCTGCTTTCCACTTTGATGCGCGCGTGATGGCCTTCCAGGATTTTGTGCACGATGGCAAGGCCCAGGCCGGTGCCGGAGGCCTTGGTCGTGTAATAGGGGTCGAAAATCCGGTTAAGATCCTGGGAAGGAATGCCTTTTCCCGTATCCTCCACTTCCACGCGGACGTCGCCGGAGTCCTCCACGGCGGTGCGCACGGTCAATACGCCGCCCTTATTCATGGCGGCCATGGCATTCAGGTACAAGTTAAGCAGACATTGGGTCAGACGGTCTGCGTCGGCCATGGCAAAGGCGGGTTTTCCGCCAGGCTGGCTGATGATGTTGATATTCCTGGTCAGAGCGTCCTGCTTCACCAGTTTCAGGGAATGGGGTATCAACTCATTGATATCCATGGGCCGCAAAGTCAAGTCCGAAGGCCGGGCGAAATCCAGCAACTGGCTGACCACGCGGTTGAGGCGATCCACCTCCCGGGCCATGCCCTGGGCGATTTCCTCATCATCGGAGCCTTTGTCGAATTTCTGACTGAAATAGGTGGCCAATCCCTTGATGGAACTGAGAGGATTGCGGATCTCGTGCGCCACGCCTGCAGCAAGCTCGCCGATGGCCGAGAGCTTCTCCTGCCGGCGCACCTGCTCCTGGAGGTCCCGGACCTCCCGCAAGTCCCTCAGAATCACGATCCTGCTGACGTAATGGCCCTGCTCGCCCAGGATGTCCGAAGAACTGACGCTCAGGGGAAAAACGCCTTTGCCCTTAATCTCGCATTCGATCTCCTGCTCGGTCACGGAAATCCCTGGCTCCAAAAGATACACAAGACCTTCCATGTGCTCCGAAAAAATCTTTTTTGCGTCCCGGCCAAGGGTTTTCATGCGAGACAAGCCGGTGATGATCTCAGCGGAATGATTGAAAAAAGCCACCCGGCCCGCGGCGTCCATGGCGATAAGGCCCACAGGAAGGCTGGTCACCACCTCCTTGGCGAACGCGCTGGTATCCTGCAGCATCCGCCTGGCCACCTGATAGCTTTGCGCCCAATACAAGGCGAGAAAGCCGCCCAGCCCCATAAGGCATATGAGCCCGGCCATGAGCAGGGTGTTGCGCATATCGACGCTGCGCTCGTTTTCAAAGGGCGCCATATTCAGGCCCACAAAGATTATCTGGTCGCTGGAATCGCCCTTGGAGGAAAAGCACCAGTCCATCCGGGCCTGGCCCGTATTCGGATCCACATGCATGGTCATGCCCCGGCCCCGTATTTTTCCCTGCCCGGCCAAAGGGCAAAAGGCCCGATACACCTCAAAGGCTTTGACCTTTTTTTCCACCCCCACGATGCGCCAAAGCCCGCTGGTTGTGGTTTTCAATGCGTCGCGGGAAAAACGGTTGGGCACAGTTTGTCCAATTTTGGAGGAATTGCTGTGAGCCAAAATCTTTCCATCCTTGTCCACAATTCCTATATATAAAATGTCGGGATGCCCCGCCGCTTCCTCCAACAAGGTCTGAACCTGGTTCCCGCCCCAGCGCATGCCCATCAGGCCGGTTCTGGCGCCCGCCTCCACGGCGCGAATGATGGCGGCGCCCTTTTCGCTTAAAATATAGGACATATGATGCCGCTGCCTGTTAATGTCCCTGACGGTCATGGCCACGACGGCGGCCAGAAGAATCAAGGAAGCGCTGGCCACCACCAGGGGCGGCATGGGGGCCCATTCGTCCATGTCTCGCGATTTTTTTCTAAACAGCATGTTTGATCCTTTGCCGGCGGGTAAAATTAACCATCACAGTCTGCCCCATAATATCGCACCTGTATAATTTGTAAACACCCTGTATCCATCAAAACCGAACTTTCGGGTAAAATTGATACACTCCACAAGGGCGTTTTTGCCTTCCTCAGCCGCCAAGACAGCTCAAAAAAAACGACTATTAGCTTTAAAATCAGGCTATTAATTACTTTTTAAACCATTTGGCACGCCTGTTGCCTATACAGATGGCAAGAGCAATTACCCTGCCAAATATTAAACATGCGGCGGAAACTCTAAACTTTAAACTGGGAGACAATTACATGAAGAAGTTAGCAACCGGAGTCGTAACATTGGTCATGGTCGGCCTGTTGGCCGGATCAGCCCTGGCCTGGGAATGCTGGGGCGGCGGCCGCGGCTATGGGGCCAACTACAACAACTACAATGCCGAGAGCCTGGAGGCCCGCAACAAATTCCTAAGCGAAACAGCGGACCTTCGCAAGGACCTGGCTGCCAAACGCACCCAACTGGATGCGGTTATGTCCAGCGCCAATCCGGACGCCGAAGCAGCGGGCAAGATTTCGCGAGAAATATTTGACATCAAAGAGCAGCTCCGCGTTAAAGCGGACGCAGCCGGAATCGCCGGTCCTCTTGCGGGTAATGGCTACGGCTGCAAAGGCCAGGGAAGGCGCGGCGGCGGAAATTGCTGGCGATAGCCGTATCTTACTAGGCCTGTTTTTTCATCATCCCTAACCTCCTCTATACCTGGACCGGTTTTCGGAAAGCCTCCCCTGACCGAAAGCCGGTCCAAACATCATCGTAGTTTGGATAAGAAATATGTAAATGTATTTTTTAACAATATAACGAACAAAGTAAATTACCGCAGTATATTCTCCTCTTTATCCCCTCTTCATCCCCCGGCCCCTCTTTCCCGCATTGGGAAAGGGGGGTTGTTCATTTTGGAGGATGTCAAAGGCTTTATACCCTTATACCAAACTGCGTTTAAACAGGTAATAATACTCAAAGGTAAATCCAAAATGACGCTGGGTCCCGGCTTGCGGACGATCCTGAAAAGCGGATCGCCCTTGCCGGGATGACGATCTTTCAAGGTCAACGAAAATTCCGAGGGTGATTCCGAGCCCCGTCCGCTGCAATATCCGCCGGTCTCCCGCATCCCCGTGGAGGGCGGCGGGATAAAGTTAGGACGAAACGTACTCTAATGAAAGCGACTTGCCATCAAAAACCATGCCCAGGGCTTTCATGGCCCGTATAAAGCCCCCCATAGCCGAAGGATTATGAATATAATAGCCCGAAACGCCAATTGACGGCCTGCGGCTACTTTTTACCCAACTGTTTCCCTCCGATGCATCATAGTGGATAAAAAAGTTACAGCGCTCAAATCGTTTTTTATTTTTCAGCCAGTCCTTTCCGAGCCGGAAATTAGATTTTTATCTAATAAAAACAAATATTTAAACTTTAAATCTTTCTTTTGGCACGCCCATTGCTTATGTAGGAGGGCAAGAACGGCGGCGGCGACAAAAACAAAACAGATCAAGCGCAGACCGCCGCAAACATAAGGAGGCTGATTAATGAGAAAATTATCTGAAAGCATAGCGAACAAACCCATGGTCGGCCTCCACAAAGCATTGCAATTGTGTGCCAGACTCACCCAGCAGGATACGCCGGACCCCTTGCCGGCAATGACCTTAGCCTGGGAAGTCAGGGGCCGGAAAGGATGCGGCGGAGGACAACGCTGATCCCTGCGGCAGCCGGAATGGCCCAACGTTTCATCATCCCCAACCTCCTCTATCTCTCGGACCGGTTTTCGGGAAGAACCCTCCCCTGACCGGAAGCCGGTCCGAGGCCCCTCTTTCGAGGGGAAACATGAGGCGAAGTAATTAAAGAAAGAATACTTTAGCAATTAAAATAACAAGTTAAATACCGCAGTATATTCCCCTCTTCATCCCCTCTTCATCCCCTGGCCCCTCTTTCCCATACTGGGAAAGGGGGGTTGCCTTTTGTAGAGAAGCGGTTTTTATCCACTGCAAGGACAACCGGGTATTTTTTATCCACGTGTACCCATGCGACGCGATCCAATGGATAAAAAGGTTACATATATCGGGTTGCATATACAGCAAATTATTCCCCCAAAAATTAGCACGAACTCAATATTATAAATAAATTCAATATATTAAAAAATTATTATCGTACTTGGCACGACTGTTGCCAATATAGAAGGGCAAGAGCAGCGAGGCTGCCAAAATAAACAAGAACAGGGTTGAACAAAACCCCATAACCATAAAGGCGGCGTTATGATGGAATTAGCAGCAGGAATGACGACCATGGCAATCATCGGACTTCTGGCCGGATCGGCCATGGCCTGGAATTGCTTTGATCGTGAAAACGGCCGCCGCAGAATGGAATATGCTTTCGCCTGTAGCAAATACACCGGCGAAAACCAGGAAGCCTGCAATAACTTATTAAAGGAGATTGTTGAACAAAAAGAACTGATGAGCATGAAAGCTGAAGCAGCCGGAGTCGCCGGACCCCTTGCCGGCAGAGGCTACGGCTATGGCCATTACGGACGCGGGTTTCGCGCCGGCGGCGGATACTGCCGGCGATAAGCCCGGGAAAAATGGCTGGTCGCGATCATCCCTCTTTTATCTCCTCAATCCCCCGGGACGGTTTTCGGAAAGAACCCTCCCCCGACCGAAAGCCGGCCCGGTCCCCTTAGTTGAGGCGAGAACGAGGAAAGATGATCGGATAAACCCAATAAAGACATTATACCGCAGTTATTCCTATCTCAATCACTCCTCATCATCCCCGGCCCCCTTTCCCGCGTTGGGAAAGGGGGTCACTCTTTTTTGGAGCTTTATTTGGATGCTCAAAAAGTCAAGGGCGCTAAAAGCAGGCCTGAGCTGCGGGATGCAACCGCTGAAAAACCAATGGCCTGCGGCGTTTTTTGAATATACGCCGCCCTTACTTTCGGCGTTTTTCTGCAAAAAATCTACGGATGTAAAAGAGCTTCGTCTTAATTTCCCTTATACACCAATAGGTCTAATACGGCCTGGGCCGCTTATGTATGCGTCAGATCAGCCTAAAAGTTCCTTCAATTCCTCTTTGCGTTTATCGCCGATGCCGTCCCAACGCTTGCCCTGGAGGGCTCCTTCAAAAGAAAAGAGATAGTAGCAGAGGGGAAGTCGGGCTCCCGGATATGCGTCCCGGATTTTTCTGTGGGCTTCCACCGGACCGATGGCCCGGAGGTCGTCTTCTGTGTAAACGCCTATATGGTTGAGGCGTTTTGCGATGGTGTTGCCAATGTTCTGCAGTTCTTCTACTTTCTGACTCATCAAACCTTCCATCTGTTAGCATTGCGAACTCCCTATTCCCGTTTATCGTGGGATGATTGCGGGAACTGAGGGGGAGTCCTTAGTTCTCTCCAGGTTTTTTTGCCCAAAGTAAAAACAGGCAAAGCTCCCGGCGCAATTAGAAACACTAAATGAAAATGGGTTTTTAGGGCTTGTCCCCCAGGCAGCCAAAAATACAGCAGTCCAATTACCGTGAGGGTCAAAATGCCTATCAGGCCCAAATAGAGTTTCCGGAAAGGAGTGTCAGGATACTTCCATGGGGAGAAAACACTCAAGTAAACCATTGCAAGGCAAAAAAGCCCTGCGCCCAGGAAGGCGCCGGCGTAATTGCCTTTTGCCAAAAGAACTCCGGAAAGAATCAGCGCCCAAAGAAAAGAGCCTATTCCTCCTAAGGTCCATCCCAGTTTAGGCCCCAGGTCCCTCTGCATATCCGCCTCCCGAATCCTTTAACCGGACGTGCAACTCTCAAGCCTAACTCCGGGCAAATCCTGTCCGGTCCCTATGTTGCAACAATATAACAAATTTTTCAAGCTAATTTAATAATCAACGCATTATCTTCCTTAACCACTTGGTATGTTTTTATGGGATGAGGCGCCGGACCTTTCAGATTGGCGCCATCATATTCGTACATGGAACCGTTGACGCTGCAACACTGAACGCAGTTTTGCCCCGGTACGGGATCAAGCCTTCTGTGCCCTATATGCGTGCAGCGATTTTTCACGGCCCGGTATGTTCCGTCATCCCCCAGGAACACCAGCACTCTCTCAGGTAAATCGCCGCCTTCCAGACGTATGGAGCCGCCGGGCTTGGAAAGTTCGGGCGCCTGACCCAAATCCACAGTGATTACGCCGTCGCGGAACGACCAGCAATCCGAGTCCTGCGGGGTTTTGGTTGCAGGCACTCCCAATATGCGATTGATAAAGCCTCTTTTCAGACCTTGCTTACCCATTGTTTGCGTCTCCTGTTGCGGAAACCGTCTTGATTTCCCGTTTGCCTTGCAGGCGCTCATCCAAATAAGAACGCACCTTTTGATAGATTTCCCGGGCCTCCCGGCAGGGAGGCAGGGTCCGGGCGATTTTTTCCAGATACGCCCTTTTGTTCAACAGCACAAATGACTTGTCGATATTCAGGTCAAAAACCCACCCCATTTGCAACACCATAAAATCCGGAGCGGTTTTCAAATCCAGGGAGTTGACGATGCCCCCGGCCATAATGTCTTTGTGCACGTTTTGCGAAATGCTTCGATCTCCAGGCAGCCCCAATTCCACGGTTTCCTTGGGCGCTTCCATTTTTCCGTTGTAATGGGCGCACACCACCCGCCAGATGTCCAGCTTGTCCGCGTCCCGGAGCAGGCGAAGAAAGAACTCCCCTTCCGGGGACGCATCCGCCGGGACTTCCTTTTTGTTATGCCATTTTACGCAATACAAAATCAGCCGCCGTTCACATTCAGGAAAGTCCTCCAGCAGGTTTTCCCTGGCGATAATTTCCGCGCTTTCATCCCCGTGGTCCACGCTGACGGCGTCCACAAAGGTTTTGAACCTGGCATACTGGGTGAATCGCCCCACGTCGTGAAGTAGAGCCATCATCCTGGCAAGGCGCATTTCACGGGACGAAAGAAACAGGGACTTGCCCAGCACTCCGATTTCGCCCATGACCCGAAAAGTATGCCGGGTTTTCAGGGCGCAAGCGTCCCAAACCTGGCCGTCGTCTCCGCAAAAGCTGCTGGCATAGTTGCGGAACCATGCGGTGTATCGGCTTATGTCTTGCCCAGGGCGCATGATATCAGAGCTTATGCACGGACGGCTTTTCATCAGGATCAATTTCCACGGCGATGGTGTCGCCGGTCTTAAAGCCCAGGCGGAAGAAGCTCTTGATCACCTCATCATGCCGGTCCATGTTCCAATATACGGACCAGACCGGGTTTCTTAGGGTGTCAATGCCGTACGCGTCATGGGAGCATAGGTTGATCCTGAACTTGTCCTTGGCGATGAGCGTATCCGCTTCAGCCAGAAAGTAGTCCATTTGATATAGATTGGTGTGAAGGGCTTTGGCCAACTGGCCGTGAATTTCAGGGTACTCATCCAGGTAATGATTGGCGACCTGGTACAATTCCTTCGGATCCCTGGTGGAAAGGCGAAGCACGGCGTAACGTTCGTGCCAGATGGCGAACTCCTCCATATCCCGCTCATATCCCCGGATCAGGGAAAGGAGATCCTCTATGGTGGTTTTCTCGCCGTCCTCCCGGCCCAGGACGATGTCCTCGCATTTGGAAATGACCTCCAGATAAAACGCGTTGTTGTCCATGACGAACAAGGGGCGCTCCCTGTAATTCCTGCGCCGGCGGATCCTGCGCACGCCGTCCAGCTTGATGCGGGTTTCACTGTCCTTGAAGGCCCGGGTGTCTATGGATGATATATCCTTGGCCTGAACCACAAAGACCTCTCCGGTGGTGGACACGATGAATTCGATCTCACACCGGAAGCCTAAAAAGGCCTGGATTTCCTGGGACATATGCAGAAGTTTGATATCGTGAGGGGTGTTGGTGATATAAGGATCCCGCTGGACTTTGTGACTCCGGTCCATGCTGTAGCCGAACTCCCAATGGTCCCCCACCATCTTGGCCATGATGCTGGCGCCGCTGATAAAGGGCATGACGATAACGCCCATGTCGTCCAGCTTAAGCTCCGGAGCGTTATTGAAAATCTGCTGGCGCATGATGGCCAGCTTTTTGGCCTTGCGGGCGGATTTGATAATCCGCTTTCTGGCGTATTTAATGCCCCCTATGTCGGCGTAGGTTTCCAGAGAGTCGAAGGTGCCGCCTTTATAATACTCCTCCATGGGGTGGGCGCTTCTGGCGATTACTTTGAAGTCGTCCGAAAACCGGCCTAAAAAATCCTCCAACTCTTTAAAGGAGTCCTTTTCGAAATCTTCAGCAGGGATGTAAATAAAATCCGGCACATTAAAATTGCCCTGTTTTAACAAGGCCAAAAGCCTGGCTTTTTCCGGCAGCATCTTTTCCACCGCAGCCTCCGACGCATAGAATGAAAATACCAATTTGCAAATTTAGATGACCACAAAACCTTAACTGAAAAATCATACCATACACAGTGCTTGACTTCAACATAACGCGTGGGAAAACAAAGGGAGACTGGTTAAATTACAGGGTCGATGGGGACCGGCTTTCAACCTTGGCTGATCGGCCAGGCAATAATTCGCCTTGCGACTACCGGGTGAAGGGATTGGACGCTTTTTCCCGGCCAATTGTGGTGGTGGGCTCCGGACCGTAGTCATGCCCCGGCAAAACCACAGTTTCCTCCGGCAGAACATACAGGCGCTCTTTGATGCTCTTGACCAGCACCTTCAACGACGCCCCGGGAAACCAGGTCGCTCCGATGGATCCCGCAAACAGCGTGTCTCCGGAAAAAAGACGGCCCTCCCCCAGCAGACAAATCCCTCCCGGACTGTGGCCGGGGGTGTGCATCACCTCAAGCTGGGTTTCTCCAATGGAAATCCGGTCTCCATCCTCCAGGAGGACGTCTGCGGGCGGGGATTTCCTGCCGCCCATCATCCTGCACGCAACGGCGCCAAACAAGGAGGTCAGCATCTTTGCGTCCTTGTTGTGGATGTACAGGCGAGCCCCGGTCGCCGAAATAATGCCGGCATTCCCGCAAATATGGTCGAAATGGCCGTGGGTGTTGATGACGTGCGTGACCTTGCCCCCCATTTCGTCAACCTGCCCCAATATGGTTGAAGCATCGAATGCCGGGTCGATAAGCGCGCAGTTTTTTGTGACGGGGTCCTGAATCACATAACAAAAAACCCCCATGGAACCGCCCAGGACTTGACGAATGATCAAAGGCCCCTCCTTTTTTTTAATGAATAAAGCGCATCGGCGCCGTCAAGAAGTTGCTCTCAATGAAGGATTGTGTTTATCATGCTCCGAAGTTTCAGTCAAAATCATCCCGTTTACAGAGATCATCGACATGGAAGACCAAACCGTATTGGAATGCCGAAATCTGGGGTTTGCTTACGAAAACAACAAGGACCTTTTTTCGGAAGTCAACCTGAAGGTTCCAGCCGGCGCTTTTGTGCAGATTCAAGGAGCTTCGGGGACGGGAAAGTCCACGTTTTTGCGGCTTCTTAACCGGCTGGCGATTCCCGCAAAGGGGGCCGTGCTATTCAAGGGAAAGGACCTGCAGGAATTAGAGGGGCCCGAATTAAGAACCCGGATTGTCTACCTTCAGCAAACGCCCACGTTGATCCAGGGCAGCGTACGCCACAACCTTGTGCTGCCTTTCCGGTTCTCCCAAAACAAAAAGCGTCAGGCTCCTGAAGATGACGAACTCCGAAAGGGTCTCCAGCGTTTTATGCTGGATGAAATCAGCCTGGAGCAATCGGCCCTGGATCTCTCCGTAGGGCAGCGCCAGCGTTTATGCCTGCTGAGGGCCATCTTGCTTTCGCCCGACGTCCTGCTGTTGGACGAACCCACAAGCGCCCTGGACAGGGACAGCCGTCAGGCGGTGGTGGACGTGGTAAACAAGCTGCGCCGGGAGGACAATATAACCATGTTTCTGGTGGCCCACACGGAGTTTTCCATCGAATCGGAGAAGGTTATTTATTGCACCTTGCATAACGGAAAAATGGAGGTCCAATGAGTCAGGTCGTACACATCAGCCTCTGGCAGTTGGGGCTTGGAACGATTTTCATCCTCATAGCCGGGGCGACCTCCTTGATTTATAAGCTGGGGCTGGAGAAGGACCTGTTCTGGGGGGCTGTTCGCACCTTTGCCCAGCTGTTTTTAATGGGCTACGCCTTAACCATTATTTTCACCTTAAACCTCGGCTGGATGGTCCTGGCCATCTACGCGGTGATGATCGGCTTCGCCGCCCTGACCGTGCGCGGCAGGGTCAAAGAAAAGCAGGTTCCCATCCTAATCCCGACCTTCGTCTCCATGCTGACCAGCTACATGCTTGTGAGCATTCTTATAACCGGCGTTATTGTCGGCGTGGATCCTTGGTGGCAGCCCCGATATTTTCTAACCTTGGGGGGCATGGTCGTGGGCAATTCCATGACCGCTGTGGCTATCTCCCTGGAACGCCTGTTTGCTGAGCTGAGACAGCGCTCCAACGAGGTGGAAATGATGCTTTGCCTGGGCGCCGATTACAAGGAGGCCAGCCACCCCATGCTGGCGGAAGCCTTAAAAGCCGGCATGATCCCCTCCATCAATTCCATGATTGGCGCAGGGATCGTGTTTATACCCGGCATGATGACCGGCCAAATTCTGGCGGGCGCCGATCCCCTGGAAGCCATCCGCTACCAGATTGTGGTGATGCTCATGTTGGTGGGATCCACGGCATTGGGGTCTTTGCTTATCACCCTGCTGGTCCGGAGAAAATGTTTCGGCGCAGCCCAGGAACTAAGATTGACCAAAACCAAGGGGCTTTCCTAATCAAACCACTCAATACATAGGCGCACATGCTTGAAATCTTACAGAATATTGGAATTTTCGCCTTGGATTCCCTCAAGACGACGGGCATGATCCTGCTCATGATCATGGGGCCGGGCATGCTCTTCGCCCTGATTATGAACAGCGTCTCCACCCGGTTGAAATCCGAATTATGGAACTTGCTGGGCCGAAAGCTATACCTGGCCGCCTTTGGATGGTTGGGAGTAAGCGTGCACGAGCTGGGGCACGCCGTCATGTGCCTTTTATTCGGGCATAAAATCAACAAGTTGCAACTCTTTGCGCCGGATCAAAAATCAGGAACCCTGGGCGCCGTGAATCACAGCTTCAATCCCCGCAATCCATACCAGGTGGTGGGCAATTTCTTTATAGCCCTCGGCCCTGTCATCCTGGGAGTCGCAGTTATTTGGGCGGCGGCGCATTTTTTGCTTCCCCACGGAATTGCAAGCCTGGACATCTCCGTCAAATGGTCCGATTTCCGATCCCTGGACTCCTTTTTAAGATTGGCCGCTTCCTCCTGGGACGCCGCAAAGGACATGCTGGACGACCTGTTCACCAAGGCAGTCTGGAGCCAATGGCAGACCTGGGTTTTTACCTATATCCTCATTTGCGTGGGAAGCGGCATTTCCCTTTCGTGGTCCGACATATCCGGCGGGATTGAAGGATTCCTGGCCTTCTTTGTTCTGTTGTTTATCGCCGTGCTTATCGCTGCGTATTTGGACAGCATACCCACCCAGCAAATCAAAGCCTTAAGCCGGGCTATAGCAAACGTGTATCCCTTTATGCTTTTCGCCCTGGCTTTAAACGCCATGCTGGCCGTGTCTGTTTTCCTGCTCAACACATTGAAAGAATCTATAAAAAGTTAAATATTTTGCGTCAAATTCCGATAATAAGATTAAGAGGCTTAGCTCGCGAATCAATGATCGGACGGAGGCGCCATGTACTCTATCAAGAACGACGCGGCAAAAAATCGTCTTTACGTTACCATCGGAGTCCTCAAAACCAGAGATTCGTGCAACTTGGTCAACGCCATGTTAAAGCGGGCTTCCAAAATGCGAAGAGGATTTACGCTTTTATTGGACCTCTCCACATTCAAGCCGACCTCGGAACTGGCGACCCAACATATTTGCACAGGAATAGATTACCTGCAAAAGCAAGGCCTTGGATATATAGCCAAGGTATCCTGCCCCATGGAGGCTATGGCTGATATTGACGTTTTCTGCATTCCTTACGGCATGGAATGCCAAACGGCGGCTACAGCAGCAGAAGCGGACAAAATATTGGATTGGTGGGCGGCGGCGCAAGAAGCCAAGGGCGCCATGATAGAAAAAGGCGCAGCCCCCGCTTTTCAGGAATACAATCCGCCTGACTGTGTTTTCCTTTCACCGCAGGATTAACGCGTCAGCTTATTTCCAGCTCATCCCCCACACATAACCGGTTGATCTTAAAAGCCTGGTAAAAGGCGCTTAAAGCCGGAAGGGCCGTGCAATGATTAGGGAACAGAGACTCCACGCCCTGGCCGCGGAAGTAGTCGATGGTTTTTTCAACCACTTTCGAATCGTCCAGCAAATGAAATCCCCCGATCACCGTGCGGATGCATCCCTGCCCGGTCACCTTTTTAGCGTACTCGCAAATATTGCAGATCCCGGCGTGCGAGCACCCGGTAATCACAACCAGGCCATTGGGCGTCGTAACAGCCAGCGCCGTGTCGTCGGGGAGTAATTCGGGACGCTTTTCTCCGTCTTCCATATAGTAATAAGACGTGGATTGGGACTCGAAATCGTTCTCCCGCGGAATCTCGCCCAAAAACCACATGTTCTCGCTGACCTTATAAGGTCCGGAGCTTTCGATCAAATCGAACCTTTCCATGATCTGATCCCGGCTCATGGCCATGCCGTTAAACTGGCCGGAAGGCTTTCTGCGGTCCCGGAACGCCATGGGATGAAGCAGCAAGGGTTTGCGAATTCCCGCGTTGGACAAAGGCCCAAGGCCGTCCGCATGGTCCCAATGGCCATGGCTGAGGACGATCAAATCGGCGGAGTCCAGGTTGACGCCGGCCAGAGCGGCGTTATACAAAACGATCTCTGAAGGGCCTGTGTCAAACAGCACATTCTTTTCCCCTTGAATGAATATGGACAAGCCGTGCTGGCCGGAAAATTTTTTGTCCAGAAAACCCATGCGGGCCTGATCCTCGCAAAGAAACGTTAACTTACATTCCTTCTTCATTGCTACTCCTCCCAAAATCAGACAGTTACTTTCAATAGAAACCCGGGTTCAGAACTGGGCTGGAATACATAGCGTGTATAAATATGTCAAATTCATATTTTCTATAAATAAGGGCGTCAGATCTAAATCCTTACACATATTGCAATTTAGTAAATACATTTCAAGCTGTTAGGGCAAGGCTTAAATCTGATTAAATAAATGGGGATAGATGGGATGAACGGAGCGTCTTACTATATGCGCCCTTTTAGTTTCTTTGCAGGACCATGATGCTGATGTCGTCGGAAAAGGAGCCGCTTCCGTGAAAGCGGAACAATTCCTCCGCGGTTGTTCGCATGACGCTTTCCAGGTCCTGCGAGCGGCTGTCTTCCAGCAATTGCATGAGCCGCTTTTGGGAAAACTCATTATCCTGGTCGTCGCGGCACTCGGTGATGCCGTCGGAATACAGATAAAGCCGGTCGCCGGGGTTCAGGGTGAACTCGTATCCGGAATACTCGGCGTTTTCCAAAAGCCCCACGGGAAAGCCTCCATTGCCGATGGTTTCCAGGGCGCCCTGGCTTGGTACGCGTATGGGATGGGGGTGGCCCGCCTGGGTTAGGATGGTGCGGCCGGTTCGCACGTCTGTTATTCCCAGGATCATGGTGAAGTAGGCCTGCAGAGTGTCGCTGCTTTGAAACAGGAGGTTCAGCTTGGCGGCCATGTCCTCAGGGGAAAGCAGCGTTCCCGAGCCGTTTCGAGATATGCCGGTAGTCATGGCCTCCTCCCATATCAGGGAGGTGAGGGTTTTGCTGACGGTCACGGAAAGCATGGCCGCGGGAACTCCGTGGCCGGAGATGTCCAGGATGAAAAAGGCGATATGGTTGTCCCCCAAGGGGAAAAAGTTGAACATATCCCCGCCCACAATGGCGCAGGGCATGAACAGGGAGCCGAAACTGAACCCGTTAAGTTCGCCGGTCTGGGCGGGCAATAGGCTTTGCTGAACCGAGGCCGCCACTTGGAGGTCCTTGGTGATAATGTCGTTGGAGCGGGAGAGGTTGATATTGGATTGAGACAGTGCCTCGTTTTTGACTTTGAGCTCTTTTTCCAGGCTCAGGATTCTTTCAGCCGCCGTGATCCGGGCCTTGAGTTCTCCGGCGTTAAAAGGCTTGGATATGAAGTCGTCGGCCCCGGCTTCCAGGCCTTCCATCAATTCGGACTTGCTTGTTTTTGCGGTAAGCAGAATCAGGTAGGTGTACGAGGACAGAGAGCTTTGCCGGATTTTTTTGCACAAGGCCGGGCCTTCCATGCCAGGCATCATCCAGTCTATCACGGCAAGGCGGGGCGCCTCCGGATCCTGCAAAATCTCCCAGGCCTGGGCCCCGTCCTGGGCCGTAACAACCTCATAACCCCATTTGGACAAGAGAGTTTTAAGGGCTATCTGAACTGTTCTGTCATCATCAGCGACGAGTATTTTCATAGCGGTATGGTCGAAATTTCCCGCCTCCTTCAGGTTTTTGATTCCGTTTCTTAAGGCCTGGTCATAAAATCGGCTTTTAGGCTGTGTTCCTTTAGAATCTATTTTACGGAACCAGGAAGCGCTGATCAAAGAAAAAATTGTTCCAAGCGACGCGCCCCCCGAAATGAGTACAAATTAATCTTGATATTCTATAGGGAAATTGATATGGATTAATGATAATCAATGCATTTTGAACAGATTGGCCTTACTCGGATTTTTTGTAGATTAAACCCTTTAATTTTGCATCTACACTCGAAACACCCGGTAAAATATGAAGCCTTCCATAGCGCTTAAAGGTCAGTTGGATTTTGTCAGTCTGGCTCAAGTCATTCAATTTTTATCATCCAATTCCAGCAACGGCGCTCTTGTTCTTAAAAGCCCGTACATAAATCAACCGGGGGTGATCTGTTTTAACAAAGGCATAATCACCAATGCCTTTTGCGGCGATTTACAGGGGATCGACGCTGCATACTCCCTGTTCGGCTGGACCGAAGGGGAGTTTGAATTCGACGTAAACCGCGTGGAAACTGAACGGGTCATCACTCAAAGCCTGATGGAAATCATCATGGAAGGCGCCCGGATGCTGGACGAAGGGCGCATCCAGGAACTGGGCGCGGAAAACCAGGATATCGCCAAGCCCTTCCGGCCTCACCTGGAAGAAGGCGTGAACTTCATCCCCAGCCCGGACGTGGACTACTCGTACGTGGTGGAAGAGGAGATTTTCTCCCCGGGCCAGAACATTGTTGAGGAAGGCAACCACGGCAACTGGATTTGCGTCATCCTGGACGGATATGCGGACGTGATCAAAGACACCAAAAAGGGGCCTTTCACCCTATGCAGAATCGGGCCGGGCGCTTTGATCGGAGACATCGCCATCGTCCTGAA
The DNA here is from genome assembly GCF_000429905.1 of Desulfatibacillum aliphaticivorans DSM 15576. Classification (NCBI taxonomy): domain Bacteria; kingdom Pseudomonadati; phylum Thermodesulfobacteriota; class Desulfobacteria; order Desulfobacterales; family Desulfatibacillaceae; genus Desulfatibacillum; species Desulfatibacillum aliphaticivorans. The sequence continues at coordinate 50,345 of NZ_AUCT01000003.1, forward strand.
AAAGGAGAACGTACGGCGCGCGTCCGTCATATCCGTGGACGAAGTCACCTTGGGCGTTCTGGATCTGGAGCGTATTCACCGGGAACTGGCCCTCATGTCCCGAAGCCTCCGCGGCGTTCTTTTGGGGCTCAACCGCCGGTTGGCCGAAGTCAATCATAATCTGTCCAGGCTGCACGTGTCCGACAAAACCTACGACATCAAAAGCCTGAGCGGCAGGGACGTCTTTGATTTCAACCGGAGCGACAAGCTCTTCACCATCACGCAAGGCTGGGCTTCCCTGGTCGCCAAAGGCTCGCAAGGATACGTAAAAGTCGCCGAAATGGAGCATGGCGATTTTGTGGGCCGGGTTCCTTTTCTGGATTTGGGCCACGAGCCGAGCCAGGCCGTCCTGCTGCCTTCCGAGGACTTCGCCGTGGAGGAACTGCCCACCGAAGACATCGTCGCCGAGTACGAAAACTCCTCCAACATGATTCAATGCATTGCCAGCTACATCTCCAACTGCGTCGCAGCCACCACCATGCAAATCCGTGGAACCGGCAAAAACGACTAGCCCTCCGAACCGTACGAGCGTTTCTCCCGCACACGGCTCTCCTGTCGATGGTTTCCTCATCGGGATTGGCGCGCTTCAAGCCAAGTTTCCTCCATGGTGAAAAGGAGCCGCATTGAGGCCCCCTAATCTTCCGACAAAATGCGCTCGGCGCGCTGGCGAGCCTGTTCAAAAGGCTCGGGCTTGTATGGGTCGATCCATGCCTGGGCGGCGGAATCCGGCCCCATGACAAAAAACAAGGACTGCACCAAAAAGAACAGCCACACGGCCAAGGCCCATGTCAGGCCCGAATGGGGAGAAAGCAGATTCACCAGCACGGCGCCGCCTGCGCTCACGCCCAGTTCCACGGCCAGGGACCTGGCGCCTTTTCCCGCAAAGCAAACCCCGCTGCGAATCCAGGCCAGAATGACAATGGCCGCAACCAGGAAGCTGGTTTGAGGCAGTCCCACAAAGGCCAGAGCCAGCAACAGAAACAAGGGGAACAGGCAGGTCAAAAACTTGGCCCCGCTCCACCTGCGAAGCAGCCAGGCGTATCCGGCCAAAAAGATCCACAAGGTCATGCGGAAGGCCCAATACGGTCCGGAGATCAGGTTCAGGGAAAAGTACGCCGGGATAAAGGCCAGGCCGCAGGCCAGGGCGTACCAGATGGTTCCGGAAAAATGGCTGCGCATGGCCCTGACCTCCCGTTCCAGGCCTTGGGCGGGGGCGTCGTTTAAGTAGGCAAAGTTGTTATTCATGGCGCAAAGCCTCCTTGCGTTTTTCAAGCTCCCATTGAATTTCCTCGTCGCTCAAATCCTGCCCGGCGAAGGACGCGCCCTGGACGCCGCTATACTCCTGGTTCTTTTTCGCCGCCATAAACGCATCGGCCTGGACTTTCAGGCGTTCGTGCACCAGGGCTTTTTCCTCCATGTCCTGCTGCAGGCGGGATATTTCCCGATTCAGCTCCTGGATTTGCAAATCCAGCTTCTGGACGACGCCGGTCACGGTTTTGTGCTTGCGGATTAAAAATTTGGCGATGTCGTCCTTTTCCTTTTTCACGGCTTCGCAAAGGTCCTGATCCACTTTTTCCGCCAGCTCCTCCTGGGCCTTGAGGTTGGCTTTCAGGTTGTCCCTTCTGGCGGAAAGCCGGGACAGCTTGATGCGCTCCCGGGACATGGCGTCTTCCATTTCCCGCAGGCATTGGGCCAGGACCAGGCCTTTGTCTTCGATCTGATCCATGACCCCGTGAATGTCCGCTTTGCACAGCCTGGTTAATCTTGTCATAATTCCCATTTGGCGGCCTCCTTGATTGAAAATTCCGTCAAACCCATCCTCCTTTCCGTCCTTCCCCGATGGGAGGGGGAAGGACAAAGGCTTGATGGCTTTGATGATGAAGCGCGTTGGGTATTGTCGAGATGGATTTCCTTGTTTTACAGGGATTCAAGGCCTACAACCGCCCTGAATCCTTCCTTTGACGTTTTGCGCTTCATCTGCAATCCCACGCGGAGCATGGGGTTGGTAAAAATGTTTGCCGGACGGGCCTGCACGCACATTGCCTTTTTAAGTTTGACAGGGTGCAATCAGGCATGACGGTTATTGTTTGGTTACAACAATGCGATGCAAAACCGCCCGGCAAGCAAATTTTATGTCTGGCAAGCTCTATTTAATTCCCCGGCGGTCCTTATACCCTTCGTATTGCATGGACTTGGAAACCGATCTTTGCTTTTGCATGACCTCCGAGGAGTCTCCGGTAAAGGTTTCGTCCACCTTGTCCATTAGGGCCTCGCAGTCTTCGTTAAGATTGGACTCCACGCTGGGCGAATTCACCACGCTGTTTTGCACCTGGATGCTCTGGCGGTACTCTTGGATGCGATGCTTGGCCTGATCCTTGTCGCCGGCCTTGATGTCCGCGGCCACCTCTTCCTTGAGGACGTTCCAGTCCGCATTAAGCACCTTCTCCTCCCAGGCTTCCCTGGATACGGATTCCAAAGCGGCCATGGCGTTTTGGGTCACCTGCACTTCAAAGGATTGGGGGCACATGGCCGTCAGGGTTTGGCCTTCGTGCACATAGGTTGCCTTGACGCCGTCAAAATTCAGGATTTCACCGGCGTCGCCGTTGGCATGCAGCCGAATGTACAGGGTGCGGGATTGCCCGGAAAGAAGAGCGCCGGGAGAGATAAACGCTCCGTTTTCCCTGTTGATCACGGGATATCCGTTGGCGGAAACCGCAGTCACGCCCTTGGGCAAAGGCAGATGGATGGAAAGAGCGCTGGCAGCTACGGCCCGGGTCCAGTTGGCTTCCTCCTGAAAGACGGCCAAAAAATCGCCGGGTTTTTCCAGGTAGTAATACCGGCCCCTGCCGCCGTCCGCCACGGTTGCCATAAGCTGCTCGTTAAAATCCTGGCCCAGACCCACGGTGGTTACGGAATAAACCAGGCCGTCGTCCCGGAGCCCGGCCATGGCGGCAAGTTGATTGGGATCAGTGACGCCCTGGTTGGCCTGGCCGTCGGAAATCAGGATGACCTTGCCCATGCGGCCGGGATCGCCAAAGGCTCTCAAGACGTTTACGCCTTTTTCCAGGCCGCCGCCCAGATTGGTGCCGCCGCCCGCCGGAATGGAGTCCACCATCCAGTTGAGGGAATTGCGTTTGTCGTTCGTCAGATAATGCAGGCCATCCCCGCCGTCCACGGAGTTGGAATAGGTCACCAAAGAGAAACGGTCCTGGCTGCGTAGTCCTTCCACCAGGCCCTTGACCGCCGCCTTGGCGTCCCGGATTTTCCGGCCGCCCATGGACCCGCTTCTATCCAGGACGATCACCATGTCCACGGGCCTGGTTTTGGTTTGCTCCGGCGCCAGAACCTCGTCTGCGGTCATGGTCAGGACCAGGTCGAACATGCGGTCCCCGGTTGCGTGGATTTTATCCTGGGTCAATTCTCCGGTCAGGGCGACGATGCCGTTTTTCACCGGTTTGATTGCAACCGGCGGTATCGCGGGCGCGACAGGCGGGGGGGCGACAACGCCCGCGCTTCTGTTGGCGTAAGCCATGGCGGCGAATGTCGCCGCGATAAGGACTCCTACGAGTATAAGGGCTTTGGCTTTCATGGCGCTCTCCTTTATTCTAGCTATTCAGTTCACGGCAGGTTTTCACCAGTTTGATGAATTCGGCGCGGTATCCCATTTCGTCGGGGCCCACGGACTCCTCGGCCATGCTTTGGATCTGGCCCCAGGTCAGGCGCTCGGCGTAGGGAGAGTTTCTCAGCAGCATGCCCCAGCCTGCCACGGCCGCGGAAAACCGGAAGTCATCGGATGTATCGCCGAATTCCATGGACGATTCGTCCAGCACCCGGGTGATAAGCCTGCTGCGGTTTTCCTCGGGATTCTTGTAGCGAAATTTGATGGTAAGGATTTCGTTGCTGTTCCGGAGCTCAGGGACGGGTTCGCTTTCCTGATATTTTAGGGGATCGACCCTTTGGGCGCCCATGCCCAGCCCGGCGGGAACGATTTCGTATAATGCGGTAACGGAATGGCCCGGCCCGATTTCTCCGGCGTCTTTCAGATCGTTGTTGAAATCCTCCGCCGCCAGCAGCCTGTTTTCATAGCCCACCAGACGGTACTGACTGACCCTGGCCGGATTGAATTCCACCTGGATCTTCACGTCTTTGGCCAGGGTGAACATGTTGGCCCGCATGTCCTGCACAAAGACTTTGTGCGCTTCCCTGCGGCTGTCGATATAATAGAAATTTCCGTTGCCGGCGTTGGAGATGGCTTCCATTTTTTCGTCTTTGTAATTGCCCATGCCGAAGCCGCAGATGGTCAGATAAATTCCGGCCCTGCGCTTTTCTTCGATCATGCGCACCAGTTCCGGGGTGGAGGAGACGCCCACGTTGAAGTCGCCGTCCGTGCAAAGAATCACCCGGTTATTGCCTTCGGGAATGAGATTTTCCCAGGCCACCCTGTAGGCCAGCTCAATGCCTTGGCCGCCGGCCGTGGAGCCCCCGGCTTCCAGGCGGTCAAGCGCCTTGATGATTGTGCGTCTATGCCGCGCAGATGTGGAAGGAAGAGCCAGCCCCGCCGATCCGGCGTAGGTCACAATGGACACACGGTCATTGCGGCCCAACTCTCTCACCAGCATTTCCATGGATTCTTTAACCAAAGGCAGCTTGCCTCTGCTGCCCATGGAACCTGAAACATCCAAAAGGAACACCAGGTTGGAGGGCTTGACGTCTTTGTAATTCAGGCGCTTGCCTTGAAGCCCCACATGCACAAGCATGTTGTCCCTGTTCCACGGGCATTGGGACATTTCCATGGTGATGGAAAAGGGATCTTCGCCCTTGGGCTGGGGGTAGTCGTAATGAAAATAGTTGATCATTTCTTCAATGCGCACCGCATCCACGGGCGGCATGCCGCCGTTTGTCAAAAAGCGCCGCACGTTGGAGTAGGACGCCGTATCCACGTCAATGGAAAAGGTGGACAAAGGATCATAAAGAGGAGATTTAAACCCTCCTTCGTGAATGGATGCGTACTCTTCCGCACTGAACTCAGAGCCATCGTTGTATAAGGCGTAACTCCGCTCTGACTTGGGGACGGGGCAGTGTTGGGCCGCCGACATCGAAAGAGCAGGCCCCGTGGACTTTGAGGTGTAACCGCTGTAACCGGTCATGGCGTCTTCGCTCACAGTCTTTTGAGAGCAACTGGTGAGCGAAACCGCGGCCGACCCGGCCAGGCAGACGATGGCAATGATCAACAGGGCGTAAGTGACGACGTCTCGCAGAATCTGTTCCTTTTGGCTTTGCATGATTTCCTCCCCTTGATTATTTGTAATGAGCCGTACTTTCTCCTTACGGGGCTATGATGCGCCCGGAGCGGCCTTAGGCGCAATTCAAAGAACTGCAAAAACGGAAGACCGGTTTTTTGCATAAGTTTTGCTTTTTCCCAGGGCGGATTGGTGCTAAGCTAAGGCCTGGAATTTGTTGACTGTTGTGATGCGTTTCACATCACCCGCCTGGGGCGCGATAATATTTGGAACAGGTTTTGCGGGGCATTAACATGAAAGAACCAAGGGCGAGCATTCTACTGGTGGAAGACGACCCGGCTATTTCCCGGGGCCTGTTGGACGTATTTGTGTTCAACGGATTTGCAGCCAAGGGCGTGGAAGACGGCAAGCAGGGCCTGGACGAGGCCTTGTCCGGCCAGTACGACCTGGTGATTTTGGACGTCATGCTGCCGTCCATGGACGGATTTTCCATCTGCCGCAAGCTGCGGGAGGTCAAGCCCTCCCAGGCCATTATCATGTTGACGGCCAAAGGCTCGGAAAACGACATTGTAACCGGTTTCAGCGCAGGGGCCGACGACTACGTGAGCAAGCCTTTTTCCCTAAAAGAGCTGATGGTGCGTGTGGAGGCGGTCCTCAGGCGATCCGGCAAGAATTTGGGAACCGCCAAGGTGAGCATCGGCGGAATCATCTTTGACGAGGCTCAGCTTAAAGCGGCCTACGAAGACAAAACCGAGGAGCTGACCCGCCGGGAAATGGATATCGTCCTGTATTTGCATCGCCAGGAAGGACGGATTGTGCCCAAACGGGAGCTTTTGTTGGAGGTCTGGCACTATAACGATCCGGACGTGGAAACCCGCACCGTGGACATCCATGTATTGAAGCTGAGAAAAAAGATTACGGAACTGGCTGGAGAGGACAAGCCCCTAATCGTGACAGTGCGAGGGGAAGGATACAAGCTGGAAATACCAATGATGATTTGAGGGATGATGGACAATTTTTGTCGCCCCTCGCATTGTAGTCGCGAGGTCTCCTCGCAAAAAATGGAATTCCATGGGGTCGAATATACCGGCGCCGTGTTTAGGATGGAAAGTCCTTCAATCATGGTCCCTTCCCCCCTGGCGGGGGAAGGACAGGATGGGGGGGTAATCGCCGATGAAACCAAAAGCTGCTCAAAGCATGGAAAGGGCGAAGGCGCTTCGATCCAACATGACTGAGGCGGAGAAGAAATTGTGGCAACGCCTGCGAAAACGTCAGGTGCAAGGCTGCAAGTTCCGCAGGCAGTTTTCCATCGGCGCATACATTGTGGATTTCGTGTGTTTGGAAAAGCGGCTTATTGTGGAACTGGACGGAGGTCAGCATAAACAGCAAGCCTCTTATGATTCCTTTAGAACAGCTTGGTTGGAGGCCAATAATTTTTGCATACTGCGATTCTGGAACAATCAGGTGATGCAAAATACCGACGAAGTCGTTCAGGCCATATTCAACAAGCTGTCCCAGGCGTGAAATGGAGGAAATCATATGGTTTCTTCGCCCATGATAACGTCGTGTGGGGAGCGAAAAATCACCCCCTCCCCGGCCCTCCCCCGTCAAGGGGGAGGGAGTGTTGCAAGCCGTGAGGGATGCGGTTAGTAACCGTCTTCCAAGGTTGAAACGGCATAACAGCGCGATTCCCGCGCTGGTTGGGCTGGGAGATCCAGCCCCTACTTCGGGCGGGGCAAGCCCTGCACCCTACAGGGCTGAACAGGCCGTCGCCGCCGGAGACTCGTTCTCACGCTTTTCGTGAGCATGCATACGGGGGCTGCATAGAGGAGATTGCCTCCCCTCAGGCAAGTTGACGTTGGGTTCGAAGTCCACAAGCGCAGTTGAAGGCTTTCTGCATAAAAGCCGGACTTCTTAACCCAACCTACGGCTCAGCTTGACGCGATGCAGGTTGGGTTGAACTTGCGAAACCCAACAAGAAAGTAAAATAATTACAATTACTTGGATTATTTTTTTGTTGGATCGGAGGGTTTTTTAATGATCGGCGCTATCGCAGGGGATGTAATCGGGTCGGTGTACGAGGCGGTCAATAACAAGTCCCTGTTTTTTCCGCTGTTCAGCCCCTATTCCAGGTTCACGGACGACACCGTGCTGACCGTGGCCATTGCCCAGGCCATTCTGAAAGAAAGGCCTTACCTGGACTGCATCAGGGAGTTTGGACGCAAATATCCCAACGCCGGGTTCGGCGGCCATTTTTACGACTGGCTGTTTGCCGCCAATCCCCTGCCCTACAACAGTTGGGGCAATGGCTCGGCCATGCGGGTGAGCCCGGTGGGATTCGCCTTTGACGACATGGACAAGGTGCTGGAGGAGGCGAAAAAATCCGCCGAGGTTTCCCATAATCATCCAGAGGGGATCAAGGGCGCCCAGGCCGTGGCCTGCGCCGTATTTCTTGCTCGCAAAGGCGCGGGCAAGGAGGATATCCGGGGGGAAATCGCGGCGCGCTTCGATTACAACATGGACCGCACCGTGGATGAAATCCGCCCCAATTATGCGTTTGACGTATCGTGCCAGGGTTCGGTCCCGGAGGCGATCATCGCCTTTTTGGACTCCGAAAATTTTGAGGACGCCATTCGTCAGGCTATCTCCCTGGGCGGAGATAGCGACACCATCGGCTGCATGGCCGGGGCCATCGCCCAGGCTTATTACAAAGGAGTTCCCGGGGAAATCGCGGGAGAAGTCCGGTCTCGTCTTCCCGAGGAGTTTTTGAACATCATCGACGAATTTAACAAGGTGTACGGCCTTTCATGAACATTAACCGGCTGCGGATCATAATCGTCCTGTTTTGCCTGGCTTTGGCGGCGCCCTCCGCCTATTTCATCCGCCACGCCCGCATGGGCATGGAGCAGGAGGAGCGCGGCGCTCTGCAATTTTTTGCGGACACCATCCTGGACTACATGGAAGAAGACCTGGCCAGGCTGGTGGAGCGCGAGGAAGGCCGGGCCGTGGATGATTACGCAGCGTCGGCGAACGGCGGCCTGACCATGGATTCCGTGGAAGGCTTTATTGTCGGCTACCTGCAAAACAACCCGGACGGCTCGTTTACCACGCCCTACGGGGACGACCCCGTGCTGGTCAGGCAGTTGCAATCGGCCAACGGCGCCTTTAACAAACTGCGCATGGAGCGCCGCGAGGTGGAAGACGCGGAGGCTCTCACCTTGATAACTCAGGTCGGGGACGCTGACAAACAGCCGGCGCCCGAGCCGGAGGCCAAGCCTCAAATCTCCGAGGAAAAGGCCCTCCAGGAAAAACAGGAGATCGCCCAGGTCAAGAAATCCTTTGTGGAACGGTATCTGGATCCCCTTATTTCCCGGCAGTCCAAGGAGCAGTTGGGGCAAAAAGGAAGGCGGGTGGAGGAAATCTCCATTGAGCAGGCCAGCAATATGTCCAATAAGGAAATGCCGTCCCGGGACGTCTCCGCCATCCAGTTGAAGGACGAAGGATCGGACTCGGCGGTCGTTTATGAGGATACCGCCCTGGCTGTGTACAAACCGGAAACGGATGATCTTAAGCCGGCGCCGTCCGAGGAAAGCTCATGGTCAAAACCCAAGCCTAAATCGTCCGTTTCCCATACTTTCAGCGGCCCAGGGGCCTCCGCCCTTGCCGAGTCCATGGATCCGGCTCCGAAGAACGAGTTGGGGCGTCAGTCATTTTTGCGGGAAGATCGTTTCGGCCTTCCCGCCAGCAGAGAAGCGGCGCAAAAAAAGCTGAAGCTGACCATGGACGCCCAGGATAAAGGCAAGCTGCGGGTGGAAGTGGATCCGCTGCAAAGCATGGTTCTGGACCACGAACGGATTTTGCTGTTCCGGCGCATTGTGCTGGACAATCGGGTGTACAACCAGGGCATGCTCATCGATACTTCGGCGTTCCTGGAGTACTTGAACGACGTCTACTTTGCACGCCAGCCCATGGCCCGGTATTCCACCCTTACTTTGTCGGTCATGGACCGGGGCGTGGAGACCAACACCGTCACCACCGGCAAAACCCTGCCCAGTTTGGTGTATCGGGCGGAACGGGTTTTTCCCAGGCCGTTTTCCTTTTTGGTGGCCGCCATCGAATGCCACGATCTGCCCAAATCCGCTGGACGAAGAACTCTGAACATCATGCAAGGGGTGTTCTGGTTTGTGGTTCTGGCAGGGCTTTTCGCCATATACCGCAGCGCGGCGGCGGTCATGGATTACTCCCGCAGGAGAAGCCAGTTCGTCAGTTCCGTCACCCACGAGTTGAAAACGCCTTTGACCAACATCCGCATGTACGTTGAAATGCTGGAAATGGGCATAGCCAAAGATACGGAACGCGAACAAGAGTATCTACAGGTCCTGGGATCGGAATCCTCCCGGCTGTCCCGGCTTATCACCAACGTGCTGCAATTCGCCCGGCTGGAAAACAGAAAATCCATCCTGGAATTGCAGGAAGGAGATTTGTCCGAGGTTCTGGCTGAAGTGAGGCAGGTCATGGGGGAAAGATTGCGGTCCGAAGGGTTTATTTTGGAAGCGGATAAGGCGGCCCAAAGGCCCTTCCAATACGACCGGGAGGCCATGGTCCAGATCCTGGTGAATCTGGTGGAAAACAGCGTGAAATTCGGCAAGGACGCCCGGGACAAGGAGGTTTTAATCACCCTGAAGCAGGAGCCCGGCCGCACCATGGTGAAGGTCTCGGACAAAGGTCCGGGCATTCCTAAAAAGGCCTTGAAAAAGGTGTTCAAGGATTTCTTCCGGGTGGACAATTCCCTCACCCGCACCACCCGGGGAACGGGCATCGGCCTGGCCTTGGTTCGGCGGTTCACCGAGTCCATGGGCGGCAGGGTCACGGCGGAAAACAACCCCGGTCCCGGCTGCACCATCACCCTGCATTTACCTTCTTAAACGGCGCGTTTTCATCGCAGCGGCTAAAAGTAAATTTGAAAGGAAAGGTTTAACTCCGTATTGGAAAAGTCGCGGGAGCGTTGAAACAGGGCCTGGGCGTGAAAGCCCGTGTTTTGGGAGGTTGCAATGACCGATTCCATCAATCCCGTCAGGGCGGTGTGATCGTCTCCCAGGAGGTAACGGGTTCCCTTGCCTTCAAGCCGCAGGCGAAGCCATGGAGCGGGATCGGCCAGAAGCCCTGTGCGCAGCCCGGGGCCGGCGCCGTATCCCATGTCCCATCCGGGGGTTGCGGCAAAGTCCGCCTCGGCCAGCGCATAGCACAGGCCAAGGGGGCCGAGATCCTTGGATATTCCCCCGCCCATGTTGAACACATAGGCGGCGCCCTGGCCTCCGTCCGGGTCGATCATTTGGCGAAAACCCGTTTCCACGCGCCAGGAAAGGGACTTGAACACGGCGTCCCGAAGCGCCAGGGAGAATATGTCCAGCAAATCCACTTGATGAAGATCCACCCGGCCTTTTTCCGGAAAGTAGTCCACAGAAGCGTTCAGGACTTTGATTTGAGCGCCTTTTTCGTACCCTTTGGGATTGTCGTCAAAGCCGTGGAACAAGGGCCGCCATCCAAGCCGGCAAACGGCCTCGCCGTCGTTGGCGCCTCCTCCGGCCCAAACCTTGGAGGAAAGATGCCCGGAGTCCGGCGCGGCCGGCTGGGGGACGGGCGAGGATTCCCGTCGTCCAAGTCCGCTTCTCGCCGCCAGAATGCTTCGGTATCGCTGCGTGTAATCCTCCTTGGACAGGACTTTGCGGGTGTATCGATAAGATGCGGTTTCCGCGGCTAAATCCAAAACCCTGGCCTGCTTTTCCAGCGTTTTTATCTTATATAGGGCCGATTCGGGCGGCGCCTCCCCCTGGGCGATTTCCAGGGCCTGCTTTTTCTCCTTTCCTGACAATCCGTTGCGAAGATGCTCGATGCGCGTCATCTTGGAAGGCCGGTAAGCCGGCGGCCCGTCCAGGAATCCGCCTTTTTCCGCCAGCCGGATAGTATCCACCGGGACCGCTATATACGGGCATTGGCCGGCCAGGTTTGCACCGGGCCTGGCGGCGTCCAGGAGGTAAAGGAGGTTGAAGGCGCAGTTTTCGTCGATGAAAAAGTAATCCGAATAGATATTGTCCAGCTCGTAAAGGTGAAGCAACATGCGCCGGAGTTCTTCCGGAGTCAGGTTCAAGGGATACTCCCACATGTCCCGGTGGGACACGTCGCTGTATTCCTGGATTTTGTCGTAATAGGGCAGCATGGAGAAATAGCCCTTGTACCCCCCTAACAAACCCTTATAGGCGAATATGGGCCCCCAGGTGCGGCCGGTGACGGCGCTGTAGTTCACGGCGTTGGCCAGCAGCCTGCCCTGGCCTTTGGCTTCCACGGCCAACAGGGTATGCCCGAACATGGAGGCCGGGCTGTTAATATGGGCGGAGGGGAAGATCAGCACGGCCGAGTCCGGCGCCATGGCTGCGTAGATTTTTTCGAAGCGGGGGCACTCCCGGACGGGGAAGGCGCTTGCTGAATCGCCTATTTGCGATGCAATCCAGGCGAACCGGGCGGGGAAACGGCACACGGCGTGGGGCTTTTCCGCGTCTTCATCCCAGGGTTGAAAAAAGGCCTGAAGGTCGGCCAAAAGCTCGGCTTGCGGGTTTTTCTTGCCGTCCGGCGCCAGAAAAAAATTTGGGTCGTCCACCCGGCTTTTAAAGCCGGACCCTTGTTTTTGATAATGGAGCAATACATGCCAGTAAGGATTCTGATGCAGCTTTTCGGCCAGGGCTCTATCGATTATTGTTTCCAAGTCCGTGGGGGATTGCGCGATGCAAAGGCCGGGAAGGACAAGCAGGGCGATCAGGCAGCAAAAAAAGGAGAAACCCCGCCTGAAAACAAGCGGGGCCTCCCCTTTGGTATTTTGCAAGCCGGATTTACCCACTACAATATGGCTTCGATATTCCTGAGTACGTCGGTGTGGGTCACCTGATCCGAAGGATAGATGGCGGTAAAGTTGTTTTGGAGCTTGGAGTACAGCACAGGCCTTTGATCGGCCGGAACTTCCATGAGTGTCGCCAGGGTGTCCAGGTACTCGCCCTGCCCTTTGGCAATGTCGGAGGCCAGGTTGTCCATGTTGTCGGCCACGAAGATGTTGATTTTTTCATTGTACACAATGCTGTCCGGCTTGTCGCAGTTGGATGTGCCGGAACTCATGCCGAACAACTGGTTAGCGAAGCATCCGTTCAGAGTGGCTGCAAAAGTCTGGGAGACCAGGGACTCGTTGTTGTCGATCACCATGCTGCCCAAGCCGCAGCCGTAGTTGTTTTGATCAGCAAATGCAACCGGACTGATCGCCAGGAAAATACAAAGTGCAGCCGCCAATAGACCTTTTTTCATGGTTCCTCCTTGATTTGTTAGAGTTTAGTATAGAGTTTTTATTGAAGATATGGCATATAATGCTCCAACCTTAATAGCAAGTTAAAAATCTGAATAAATCATTTTACTACGGGAGGGCTCTTCATGACAAGGATACGGCCTGTTCTATTCACTTGTTTGGCTGCTGTTTTCATATTCGCCGGGTGTGCAGGGAAGTCCGCGGAAGTCTTTGTCCCATCTGACTTGAACGGCTCCATCAGGACAGGCCATCTGGTCCAAAAAGCCGATCATTTTTTGGTTATCCTCGACTGCTCAGGGTCCATGGCCGAAATGGTTGACGGCGAAAAAAAATTCGTTCTGGCCCGGGAGGCGGTGCGCAAAATGATCGCCGGAATTCCTGAAGCGGAAATGAATTTCGAGGCCGGCCTCCGGGTGTTCGGCCTGACCATGAATCCCTTTGTGGAGAGCACTACGGCCTTAGTGGACATGGAGCCTTTGGACAAAGCGGCTTATGACAAGGCCCTGGATAAAGTGACCTTCGCCACGGGCAAAAGCAATCTGGCCCTGGCCATCGCCCAGTCCTCCGACGACCTGGACAAAACAACAGGGGAAATCTCCCTGATTATCGTGACGGACGGCAAGGAAACCGACGGGGAAGCCGCCCGGGCTTTGGAAGTCGTTAAAAACACCTACCGGGACCGTTTGTGCGTATACACCATTCAGGTGGGCCATGATCCGGCCGGAGAAAAACTATTGGAGCGCCTTTCCAGAAAGGGGCAGTGCGGATATTCGGAAAATCTGGATAACGTGAACTCCCCCAAAGCCATGGCCTGCTTTATCGCCAGGAGCTTGTTGAAAAAAGGGCCGGACCAGGATGAAGACGGAGCGCCCGACCGCATTGACCTGTGCCCGAACACCCCGGCCGGCGCTTCGGTGGATGACTCAGGATGCTGGCAGTTGACCGGCCTGGAATTTAAAACCAATAAGGCGGACATCGCCAAAAAGTACTATCCAATCATGGACAAGGCGATTTGCGTGCTGAAGAAATACCCTGATCTCAAGGTGCTGATCGGCGGACATACGGACAGCCGCGGGCCTGACAAGTTCAACCTGGAGTTGTCCCAGGATCGCGCCCAGGCGGTCATGGACTATATGGTGAAAAAGGGCGTCGCCCCTGAAAGGCTGTCCGTCCGGGGATTTGGCGCAGCCAAGCCCATTGCGGCCAACGACTCGAAAGAAGGCCGGGCGCAAAACAGGCGCGTCACCCTGACTCCTATTGCAGCAGAGTAAACGCAAAGCGCGGACAAGCAGTAAGGATTGTTTGATGAACAGGCTATTTAAGACATTGAAAAAAAAAGCGGCCGTGGCCATGGTTGCAGCCATGGCCATGGGCTGCCTTTGGGCGCCTCCGGCCCGGTCAGGGGAAATGGCCGTGGATTTGAGCGCCCTGATTTATGAAACGCAAAAAGCCTCCCGAGCCATGGAGGACGTGCTTCTGGCATGGTGGGTCCCCCAGGAATTATGGCTTATGTTTCTTTCCCAATCTCAAAGCGTGAGCGAGGAGGAAAAGCAAAAATACCTGGAGATCATGGATCCCTACATGGTTTTTTTGGTGGTGGACGGAACCATTGGCGAAGACGGACGCCCCCATTTTCAAGCCAGGGAGGACGTCCTTAACGCTTTGGTCCTGGAGGATGCAGCGGGAAACAAGTATAAAACCCTGCGCGGGACAGAAATCAGCCAGGAGGCCAAGGATTTTCTTTCCCGCGTTTTTCCTTCCTTTGCGCGCAGTCTGGGGCCATTGGGAAACAACCTCTATTATGCCGTTTTTACATCGAAAAACAGCAAGGGGGAACCCATCGCAAACGTCTTTACGGAGGGCGCCTTCGTCCTGCACATGGCAAAGCGTTCCTTTAGGTGGAGAACGCCCTTGGGAGCGTTGGTTCCGCCCAAACACTGCCCCATCACCGGCGAGGAGTTAAACGGCGGTTGGAAGTACAACCCATGGAACGGCGCAAAGTTGGATTAATCCGGAATTTTCCGTTTAAAAATCTGGGGCGTCTAAGCTCAGGGGAATTTAAGAAGCTCTTGGATGGCGGTAAGCAGATCGTTTTTCGGGATGGGCTTCTTAAAGGTTTTTAAAGCGCCGCAACGGGCGGCAATGGACAAATACTCCGAGGCCGCCCCGTCGCGTCCCTGTTGGCCGCCCCCTGAAATGGCGATGATCTTAAGCTCCGGAAAATCCCGGCGAATTTCAGTAATGGTGATGATGCCCTCTTTCTTGGGCATGACCATGTCCGCGATGACAAGGTCGGCCGGGTTTTTCTTCAAAAGCTCCATGGCGACTTCGCCGTTCTCGGCGGTCTCCACCAAATAGCCTTCACGTTCCAATGTTTGCGTGAGCATTTCCCTGACCTGACGTTCATCGTCAATCACCAGGATTCTATGGGCGGAATTTCCAAATGCCATTATCCCAATATCCCCCATTTTGGTTTATCATTGCTTCACCGACCGCGGTCTGAAAAAATATCAATCCGTTGCATGAAACAGAGTCTTTTTTTGTATGCGGTTCAAGCCCTCCCCCATGAAAAAAAACCCTGAGGCGGACAACCTGATCGAGGTCTCAATACCACGGGCGGAGGGACCTGTCCATGGCAATTTGCTCACAAAATTCAGGAGGATTGGTTTGGCCGCTTCATTGGCTGTTGGAGGTTTTGCCTCTTAAATATATCGATGAATTTGAATATTGATCGCCCTGATTCGAAAAAGGCCGGAAAACTGGACACCCGGGCGTTTTCGTGATACCACTATACCAATTTGTTCCAGGCATTTCCGGGGCTGTCCTCAAGCGCCCCACATTTGTTCATTGGAGGAAAAAATGGAAATTATCGAAAAAGCCCTGGCCGCCGGGCGCAGCACCTTGTCCGAGTCTGAATCCAAGCAGATTTTAAACCAATATAATATACCAATAACAAAAGAGATATTGGCGACAAACGCGCAGGAGCTGGATCAGGCGGTCCAAGAGATCGGATTTCCCCTTGTCATGAAGGGATGCGCTGCGGATTTGGCCCATAAAACCGAGTCCGGACTGGTGAAGATAGACATTCGGGACGCACAGGAGGCTCGGGAGGCGTTTGAATCCATGATGGCCAAGATGGATTCGGCGGACAAAGGGGTGTTGGTGCAGGAAATGGTCAAGGGCAAACGGGAGTTGGTTGTGGGCCTGACCCGCGATCCCCAGTTCGGCCCATGCGTGATGTTCGGCCTGGGCGGCATTTTTACGGAAGTCCTGGAAGACATTGCTTTTCGGGTGGCGCCTATCACCAAGGCGGACGCCCTGGATATGATGTCCGAAATTAAGGGAAAGAAAATCCTGGAAGCAATCCGCGGCATGGAAGCTGCGGACAAAGATATGCTTGCCGACATCCTGGTGGCTGTGGGCAAGTTAGGGGAGGAGAATCAGGCGGTGTCGGAAGTGGACATCAATCCCCTGATTTTAACCGGCGGAAAACCCGTTGCTGTGGATGCGCTGGTGGTTTTAGCCAACTAAATTGTGCTTGCGTGGGGGAACGAGGTTTTTATGGCGCGCATTTTGGTTGTGGATGACGATGTCAACATCACATCCATGTTGAGGAGGCTTTTCCAAAGAAGAGGGTATGACGTAGACGAGGCCATAAACGGCAAACAAGCCTTGCAGGTAATGGATCAGAACCTGCCGGACCTGGTCATTACGGATATTATCATGCCTGAAATGGAAGGCGCGGAATTGATTATGGAAATCCGCAAAAGGGCTCCGGGCGTGAAGATTATCGCCATTTCCGGAGGCGGACGGATTCAACCCGCGGACTACCTGGATCTGGCGGAAAAGCTGGGGGCGGAGTGTTCTTTCGCCAAACCGGTCAAGCAAAGCGATATGCTCGCCGCTGTGGAGCGCCTGCTGGAGACTGGTTGATCGAGTAGGCAAAACTTCCTGAATTTTAAATAGAAATTTTTTTGCCTCAGGATGTTTTAAATGAATGGACCGGCCGGATTTTTTCCGGCCGTTTTTTTGTGCAAAAATTAGGATGCGGGGATGAGTCCAACCCGGCCAGCCCAGGCATGCAATGCCAGGGGCCTTCAGGCCAAAAGGGCGACCGGAAAAGGTAATTGAAACCGGCCAGGACCAGCGGACGGGAGGCCTTGTTTTGGGCCTGAGTGTATTGTTTTTTGGGTGGCACTGGCACGGTAGTATCGTGCCAGTGTTGCGAAGCAACAAAAGGCGCGGCCGAAAATGATTGTTGAAATTTGGGAAGGCCGGCGGGCGAATGGCGCCGGTTAGAAACTCGTTCCCATGCTTCGCGTGGGAATGAATATATAACTATTTGAAATCTATTAGTTATTTTTGTTCTATAAATTTTATCTGTTTTAAATGCGCCATCCTTTCGTCCATACTCCATGGATTCCACAGTCTGATGGGTCGAACAACATACGCTGGCGCGCACTGGCAGGATACTGCTCTGCCAGTGTTACCCGCGGTTTTGGACAGGCTGTTCGTCCGGCTGAGTTTTATGGCGTTATTCTACCTCAAAGGTCGCTCCTTTTGCGCTGACGCGCCCAGGCACGGTACTGCTTTGCCTGGGGCGCCCTGGATCGGAGACGGCTTTTTATTACTCCTGCGGCGATACACTTTCCCCGGCCAGCTCTGGCATGCAATGCCAGGAGCCGTCAGGCCAATAAGGCGATCGCAAAAGGGACAAACGCCAATGGACTGGGTTAAAGTATGGATGTGCTGTAAAAATAGGCGCTTGGACATAGAAAAGTGTAATCCTCCATTTTTTCAACTGGAACCCATGACCTGAATGTTCACCGAATCGCTGTTGCCGGCCATGTCCAGGACGGTGAGTTCGTGGTTGCCGGTCCGGGAAAACTGATAGGTGATGGACTCCCCTACCCCGGCTGACCCGATAAGGATTCTATCCAGCATCCAAAAGAGCCTGCCCCGGCCGCCCAGGGCGGAAAGCTCCAGCACGGGCATGGCCCTGCTGGCTCCTGCCGGCCGAAGTACGGTGTCGGGCTGGACGTCCATGATCTTGATTACGGAAGGCGTTACGGATACCGCCTTGCCGCAGGCCGGGTCCATGGACGGGACGGCGGCCATGGCCTTTTCCCGCGGGGTAAGCCAAGGAGTCGCGGCCCGGGGCCACAGGGCGATTTTTTCGGCGGCGGGGTTGAATACCGGACAATCGGCGTCCACGCGCAGGCCGGTTTCCGGGTTGACCATGACGGTGATGGGGTTGCAGGTCCACTGGTCGTCCAGGCGATCGGGCAAGGTGGGCGGGATGACGCCGTCCAGAATCCAGGCGGTGCGCTTTTCCGCACACAGGGGATCGTTTTTTCCCTCGGGGGCTACGCCCAAGGGCCAGCCGATTTCCGCCCGGGATACCGAGGCAGGCATGGGCTGGAGCGCAAAATCCCGGCGAGGCAGGCAGTCAAAGGCCGAAAACATCAACGGCGCGGCCGTGGCTCTGCCGTAAAATCCCGGGGACGGCGTTCCGTCCGGCCTGCCCACCCAGACGCCGATTGTGTATCCGCCGTAGGCTCCGATGGACCAGGAGTCTCGGAATCCATAGCTGGTGCCGGTTTTCCAGGCCACGCTTCTGGCCCAGCCGGCCATGGGATTGCCGCCGGGCGCTCCGGGCCTGCGCTGGCGGGAGAGTATGTCCCGTATGATAAAGGCGGCGCCTGGCTTCATGAGCCTGCGTTCCCGCACGGGATCTTCCGTGGTCAGACGGGGCTTGCCAGCCAATCCTCCCCGGTCGAAGGCGGAGAAGGCGCCCACCATGGATTCCAGGTCAGCGCCTACGCCGCCCAGAATCATGGACAGATTGGGTTTGCCGTGGGGCGGAAAAGTCAGGTTCAAGCCTCCCTGGCGCAGGCGGGAGTCAAAAAAATCCGGGCCGATGCGATCCAAAAGGTCCACGGCCGGGATGTTCAGGGAGCGTTGCAAGGCCTGGGCCGCGCTTACCGGGCCGGAAAATCCGTCGGAAAAATTGCCGGGCCGGTATCCCGAAAAAGTGAAGGGTGCGTCCACCAGCAGGCTTTGGGAGTGGATGAGGCCTTCCTCCAGGGCGAAGGCGTATAAATACGGCTTAAGCGTGGAGCCGGGGCTGCGCACGGCCCGGATCATGTCCACGTGGCCGAACCGGGAGGCGTCCAGAAAGTCGGCGGAGCCCACGTAGGCCTTGACTTCCAAAGAGGCGTTTTCCATGACCAGGATCGCCGCCGAAGTTCCGTCCGGCGTGGAGGCGATGAATCGCTCGGCCATGGCTTCCAGGGCTTCCTGCAAAGCCGGATCGATAAAGGTCTGCACGGGCGCGTCGGGCCGGGCGTTTTCCTTAAGCCTGCGGGCCAAAAGCGGCGCCATCATGGGCCGGGGGGCGAACCCCGCGTCCACGCCTTCCATCATGGCTTCTTCGGCGATTTGTTTCGGCCACACGCCCTGAGAGACCATGCGCCTCAACACCTTGTCCCGGGCGCGCCTCGCCCTGTCCGGATGGCGATCGGGCCGAATACGGCTGGGCGATTGGGGCAGCACGGCCAGCAAGGCGGCTTCGGCGTGGCTCAATTCCTTAGCCGGCTTGCCTAAATAAGTGAAACTGGCCGCCTGCACCCCCTCCACCGGGCCGCCGAAAGGGGCGTAATTCAGGTATAGAGTGAGGATTTCCTGCTTGTTGAAATGCCATTCCAGTTGCAGGGCGCGAAACATCTGCTTGCACTTGCCGGGAATGGTCTTGGAGTGAGGATCCAGGATGCGGCTCACCTGCATGGTCAGGGTGGATCCGCCCACCACCACGCCCTTTTGAGTGACAGTAGTCCAGAAAGCGCGAATCAGGGAAAACGGATTAACCCCCGGATGCTCATAAAAATGCTTGTCTTCATAAGTGATGAGCGCCTCCAGATACAGGGACGAAACCTGATCCGGCGTCACCGGATAGCGCCACACCCCTTTTTCGTCCGGAAAAACCCGAAGGGGCGCGCCGTCCGCCGAGGCCACGGCCACGGCGAAGTCCCGGGAATCCCCTCCCGGCAAGGGGAGGGGAAACAGGGCGTCAGCCAGCAAAAAGGCCAGGGTCATGACAAAGGGCGCGGCTAAGGCGCAGGCCAGGACAAGCCCGCTTTTACGCTGCAACTCGTTTTTGATATGGTCTGTTTTCATGCCAAGCTGCTTCTAAACAATCACCGATTTCGAGGGGACACGATACTTATCTCAACCACCTTGTCCGGCTCATTTTTTCGTTGTTGCAGAGATAAGTTCATGTCCCCCCAACTCATGCCGCAATCATCATGCCTCCACGGGGATGACGGACAAAAACGGCGACCGATCCAGCCATCTTGTATTGTTGGGTTTCGCGGCGACGATGCAAACATTATAATGCGTTTAAGCCAGTCGCCATTTTTCCTGTTCAATATTCTGAATCAGCGCTCTACCCAACCTACGTTTTATCTATGAAAATAGTAGGTTGGGTAGAGCTTGCAGAACTTTTAAAAACAAGGATGTCCAGTTCTCGCCGGAATATTAATTATCGCCGAAAACATACGTGCGAAACCCAACAAATGGACTCCCTTATTACCTGGAAGGCGGCGAGTCGGCGTCCTTATCGGTCTTGCCGACGTTTTCGATGGTTATATCCTTTGGCGTTTCGCTGACGCCGCGAATTTCGGGCTGATACATGGACTCCACCATCACCGGCGGGAAGGTGTAGGTTCCCGGGCTGACGGCGCGCACCAGGTAATGCAGCCGCATGGCCCGGTGCGAATACAGGTTGATTGCGGCCACGTAGCGGTCGTCCAGGAACTGTTCGTGCTGAACCACCCCGCCCCTGCGCCATTCATAAACGGACTTGTCGTCGATGACGATGTCCTGCACCTTAAGCCCCTGGCTGACGGCCGGGTTTTCCAGCTCAAAGCCGGCGGGCAGCATGTCCACCACCAGGGCGTCGTAGAGCGGGGTTTCCGAGATCATTTCCAACTCCGCCAGCATGACCTCGCCCACCTTGAAATCCGAGGCGGTTATTTCCTTGCCGTGGAGGTCGAACAGGGTTCTGCGGACGAAAATCATGGAGTCGTCCTTGGGCGGAGGCGTTTTGGTGTATCCCTGAACCGAGACGGAAATAAAGGCCACGGCGCCGTCCCTGTGGGTGTAGCTGACGCCCTTCAGGCATTCGTCCGGGCTGGGGTTGAAAGTGAAAGCCCCGATGCCGTCAATGGAATCCTTATCCCGGCCCACGGACAGCTCTCCCTTCCATTCCTTGCCGCTCATGGAGTCCAGACGCAGTCCAAGCAGCAGGATGGCGTATTTTTCCTGGGTGGAGTAGTATTTCCGGTTGGTTATGGTTTTGTTCAGTTCAAGGAGCTTTTGGGTCCATTTGTCCGAGTTGAACTGCTCGTCGGGCAGGATAGCCAAAGACAGAGCGTCGTCCCGGATGGAGCTTCCGTAATCGCCCCAGTAATGCTCGTAGGTCTTTTTGTAGTCCGCAGCCATTGTAAAGGCTTTGGCGGCCCTTGTCTTGTCGCCCATGGCGTCCAGGGCCAGCCCGATTTGCACCAGGGGCAGGCAGGACCTGGCGTCCTCCGCGTGATTGTCGAACAGGGTGCGCAGGGTTCCCAAGGGCGCCCGTTTGGTTTTCGCCAGAACATAGGCTGCGTAAGCCCGGATGGAGAACCTGAGCTGGGTGTGGGATTCCCTGGAGCCCCAGGAATGGACGGGCGGCTTGTAGCGCAGGTACTCGCCCAGGCGCTTGAGGGCCTTGTCCAGCATGTCTTCGGGGACCGGATATCCGGCGTCGCGGGCTTCCAACAGGAAGTTGGCGGCGTGGGCGGTGAGCCAGGGCTCCTCGCTGCCGCCCCCGTCCCATAGGGAAAACCCGCCGTTGGTCATTTGCTTGCCAGCCAGCAGGGCCATGGATTTTTCCAGGCGCTTGGCGCGCTCCTCCCTGGAGATGGGCTTGAGGCCGTAGCGCCTGACGGCGTCGTCCGAGGCGACCAGCAAGGGATAGCTGCTGGACGTGGTCTGTTCCAGGCATCCGTAGGGGTAGCGGATCAGGCCGCGCATGGAGTCCCCCACGGGCAGGCTGATATACGGAGAAATCTTGAACGAGCATTCTATGGTGGGGGCGACCAGATCGTTGACCAGCTCCTTTTTCAGAGTAAAGGTCTCGCCGGGCCGTAAGACTCCGGCGGAGAGCCGGGAGACGGCCGGGTATCCGGGCCGGATTCCAATCTGCCAGTCCCTGTTCATGGGCTTTTTCAAGCCGGTTACGGCAAGCTGGATTTTGCTGGCGCCTTCCGACTTTGCGGTCACCGGAAAAACCAGGGTGGTCTTTTCCTGATCGGCCAGGCTGACTTTCCGGGCGCCGTCCTTAAGGGTCACCGCCTTGGTTGCGGTCATCTTAAGGGACAGTTTTTGGGCCTCGCCGGAGAGGTTGTGCACGTCCAGGGTAAACTGGCTTTGGTCGCCGGGCGCCAGGAATCGGGGCATAGCCAATTGGGTGACAACGGGCGCGGCCACGATCATTTCCTGATCCGTACTGCCGTAGGATTTGTCGCTGAAAGCCACGGCCATGAGGCGCAGGGTTCCGTTAAAATCCGGCAAATCCAGGACGACAGTCGCCTTGCCCTGATGGTCAAATCCCACGGGCCCATGGAAAAGGGCCACGAGCTTGACCTTGGATTCCGGCTTTTTTCCGCCGGGCGAGGCGTCGGCGTCGCCGCCCCATTTGGGCCGGATCATCTTGCCGTCGGTGAATTCCGCCACCTTGGCGTACAGGTCGCGGATGTCCACGCCGTACAGCCTTTGGCCGAAAAAATGCTCCACGGGATCGGGGGTCTTGAAATTGGTGATGTTCAGGATGCCCACGTCCACGGCGGCCAGGGTGACGAAAACGGGCTCCTTGGGAGCTTTATCCAGAGTCAGGGCGATTTCCGCTTTTTGGTTGGGCTCGGTCTTATCCGGCGCGTCAATATTGATATTCAGAGTGCGTTGGGTGCGATCCAAAGGCAGATGCACCAAGCCCACGGCGCGGTTAGGCGCGATTTTTTCCTTGGCGTCAATGGGCCGCAGGACCGTGGCGCTGATGTACAGGTCGTGGCTGTCCCAGGAGGCGGACATGGGGATTTCCACCACCGCGCCTTCCTTGGGAACCTCCAGGCGCTTGGACCAGAGGACCTTGTCGCCTTCCACCATGATGATGGCCTGACCGGCGTGGGGCGGAGTGACCGTCACTTTGATGATGTCGCCGGGCAGGTAGGCGGGCTTGTCCAGGGCCAGGTTGACCATGTCGGGCCGGGCGGTTTTATCCTGCTCGGAAGACCACCACCAACCGCCTACATAAAAACGGTAGCTGGCGGTGTTTCCGGTTTCCGGGTCCTTGATGCTCAGTAGATATCTTCCGTAGGGCAAATCCAGGGCCAGGGGTGTGGGCTTGTCTGGCTGAAGGTCCAGAATCTGGGAGAGGTAATGGTAGTTCTTTTCCGTATGCCGGTACACCCAGCCGCGGTTATCCGTGTACTCCCAATAATAGTCGCGATCCTCCTTGGTTACGTCCACCATCAGGCCGGAGGTGGGGGAAATCGCTCCGTCTTTGGCCATGCGCACCACCTCGAACAAGGCCTTTCCCTGGTCCACGGAATCTCTTTCAAACATGGGCCGGAGGCCTACCAGGGTTTTGGCGGGCCACATGGTCCGGGAAATGCTGCGGGTGACGGGGCGGCCTCCGGTTTCGAACAATTCTGCGTAAACGCGCACCTGGGCCGGGCTTTCCAGCGCGCTCCACATGCTGTCCACGGTAATGAGGCCCTTGCCCTCGGCGTCCAGGGTGAAGTCGTTATATTCCTGAAAGTCCGAGTAGTTTTCGTCGTCCTCTTTTCCGAAAAGGAACTCCTTGTATTTGCCGGAGAAGGTGCGTTGGGCTTTTACCAGAACGGAGGATTCCACCCGGTTTCCGCTCGCCGGGGCGCCGTAAAGGTACATGCCTGTGACATCGATTTGAAAAAGCCCTTTGGGGTCCAGGGTTTCCTGTTTGGACTCCAGTTCCAGCTTCATGCGTTCGGGCAGGAACTCCTCCACATGGAACTTATAGATCTGGTCGGGCTTTTTAGAATCCTTGATGGTGCGGAGTTCGCAACGCCATTCCCCCGTCACGGCGTTCTTGGAGAGGTTCATCTCGCCCTGCCAATAGTAGACGTCATCGTCGGACAAAGCCTCGGCCGCCCAGGTGTAGGTCCCGGCCTTGCGTCCGTCCGGAGCGATGAGCGTTGCATGGATGGGCGCGCCCGGAACCGGCCTGCCGTCATAATCGCGCAGCAGGCAGGAAACGATGACCTTTTCGCCTGGCCGGTACAGGTCGCGGGGGCCGTAAGCGAAAATTTCCTGGTTTTTCTGAGGTCTGGAGCCGTACTGAAATTCAGACAGGTCCAAAGCGGGCAGACGCATGGGAAGGACGCTGATCTGGTCTTTAAACTCCGCTTTGACGAACTCGGTTTTCTTTCTGACGTCGCCCGCGCTCCAGAACATGCCGTCTTCGTTGGTTTCGCCCACGGCAAGCTCTCTTATCTTGTCATCCTTCCAATCCAAAAAACTGAGCTTTACGCCGGGCAGGGGGGACCCGTCCTTGAGGGAGGAAGCCGTGACGTAAATCATGTCTTTGTACAGCTTGGCCTGGAGGGCTATGTCCGTGACGATGAAAAAGGAAGCGTCGTAGTTGTAGGAGTATTGTCCGGGCTTGCGCATGACCGCCAGGTACACGCCCGGCTTTTTCAGGGCCTTGATGGAGTCCAGGGCGATGTTGCGGACTACCCGGCGGTTGGGCTCCGGGTCCAGGTCGAATCGGCCGGAGAAGACCACTTTGGACTCCTCCAGGATTTCGCCCATCCAATAGGTGGACAAACTTTTGCTGGGCCTGGACCAATCCACATACCGGGCCGTGGCGTCGTCGTTCAGGCGGAAGAATTCCACGTCCACGGCGGGTATGTTGACGGTGGCCACGGGCAGGCCTTGCACCAAACTGGGAGGCAGCAGCAAGCCGTCCCCGGCGAAGCTGACGGCCGGGACGATCTTGCGGGTGGTCACGCCCTGGGAAACCCGCTGGTCAAGTTTGGCGCCGTCGGCGGATTCAAGCGAAGCCAGGACCGTCACCGTGTATTGGGTTTCGGGCTGGACAGCGGTGTAATACAGGGTCCTGTTATCCTCGGAAAGAATCCAGGCGCCTTTGAGGATTTCCTTTTGATCGCTGATGCGCAAATGCTGATCGTGCCGCACCTTGGGGTCCAGCGGCGCGGAAAGAATGACGGAAATAGCGGGGGCTTCCTGAAAGGTTCTTTCGCTGATGTCCACCACCTTGAAAGCCTGATCGGCCAGGGCGCCGCCCGCGGCCAGGCAGGCGATAACCAGCGCCGTAAGAATCAATGCGGCCTTTTTCATGATTTGGCCTCCTGTAACATATTGTCGATAAATTCCGGCAGCATGAGGATATTCAAAGGCTCTTTTCCATCCTTGGGCGCGTTCATGAGAGCCTGAAAATAACAGCCTGTGCAGACGTGCACCATGGTTTGGGTTTGGACCGAGTTCATCATATGGGCGGCGCCTTCGGGCTTGTAGCAGCATTGAGGGGCGGAGATGGAATGCACGCCCAGGCCTTTGATTTTGGAAAAGCACTTGCTCACCCCTTTGAGATCCATGGGAACCGGGGCGAATTTTTTGTGCAGGCGATAGCATCCCGCGTAGTAGTCGATGTCCATGTCCCGCTCCAGGGAAGGCAGGCATTCGTCAATGGCGGTGGGATAGAACACGATATTTTCGTCCGGGAACGCGTGTTTGTAAATGGGATAGCAGGGAGAGCAGAATATCACCAAACGGCTTGCGCCCAACTGTCTTGCCTTGTTGATATTTTGCTCCACAAAGGTTCGGGAGAGATCCTGGCACTCGGCCAGGGCTTCCTGATCCTTGGCCTTGATGGCCGGGCGGTACAGGTTGTTTCCGCAGCAATATTCCTCGGACAGGAAAGTGTAGGAAAAGCCCGCGCGGTCAAACACCCAGGCCAGGGCCTGCAACACCTTGGGCATGGCCGGCAGAATCTGGCACCCGGTGACAATGACGTTTTCCGCTTTTTGATCGCAAGGCAGCCCGTGCTGCTCTAAAATTTCCTTGCGGTCAGGAGCGTTGGCGAATGTGGCGCCTGTCTGACGGATGAGTTTGACCGTCTGCTTGTCTATGAGTGGGTGCATGGGCTCCTCCTTAATAAATTTAACTTGCATTTACAGTGGTTTACATATTTTTCAACAAAGAGTCGTTTATCAGTGCTTCGCATCCGCTATTGCCATTCAGATGGCACGGTTTGTGCTTCCTTTTATCCATAATAGCACAGAATTCCGGGAGGTATAGCTTAGGGAAGCATTCTCCATAATTTTTTCACATAAAACGGGTTTTGGAACCGGCGCCTCCACAAATTCTGCACAAACAGCCTTGGAAAGCGGACAAAGGATCATCTATGGCGCAATTTGACGAGAACGGGAAAAAGATGGTGGTGAAAATCGTGTACTACGGTCCGGCGCTGAGCGGGAAGACCACCAACCTCATGCGTTTGCACGACGCCGTCAATCCAAGCCGGCGGGGCGATCTGCTGACATTGGAAACCAAAGGGGACCGGACCCTTTTTTTTGACCTGCTTCCCCTGGCGGCGAGATCCAAGAGCAATTTCTTGGCCAAGATCAAATTGTACACCGTACCCGGCCAGGTGGCCCACGACGCCACCCGAAAGGCGGTTTTGTCCCGGGCGGACGGCGTGGTGTTCGTAGCGGACTCCCAACTGACCCAATCCATGAGCAACTTCGAGAGCTTCGACAATCTGGAGAACAACGCCCAAAGGGTGGGCCTGGACCTGGACCCCCTGCCTTTGGTGATTCAATACAATAAAAGAGATTTGCAGGACATCGAACCGGAGGACGAAGTGTCGGCCCGGTGGAGCCCCACGGGCTTGCCTCTGGTCTTTGCCACGGCCCTGAAAGGCCGGGGCGTTGTAGAAACTTTTCAACGGATACTGAGTGCGACGTACCAATCCCTGGACCGGATGCACGGGCTGGAGGAAAATTTCGACATGGTGGAAGACGACTTTTTGAGCCTGATAGGGGGCGGAAGATAAAATAAATGCAGCAAGAGGACGGGCGTCAAAAAGGAGATGCAATGCATTCTCAAAAATACATTTTGGAAGACGACGGCGGCCTGGAGGATTTTGACCGGGAATACGACATTACCCAGTTGCTTCCTCCACCTTTAATGGAAAAAGGGACTTACCATCTGAAGGGGTTGGGATTGGACAAGTCCTTTGTTCTTCATCCCGACGGAAAGGAATATTATTCCTTCCATGTTTTGAAAAATGAGGACTTGGCCGTCCTTCAAGAAGCCGTCAAGAACTGCCCCGACAAAGGCATGCGGCTTGACATGTCGGAGGCGCCTGTCCGGTTGTATCCATTGATGCACGAAGCGGAAACGGTGGGCTTTTTGGGGCTCGGGCCGTCCAATCCCGAAACCCGCCCAGTGGAAATCCTGATATTCTCCATTTTAAAGGAATTCATGACCATGAACCAGCAGGTCCTCATGACTATGGGCCTGCACGGCAAGGTGGTGGAAGACACTTATAAGGCCCTGGAGCGGCGCAACGCCATGCTGGAGGAGTCGGAGCAAAAATACAGGCGCCTGGCGGAGACCCTGGAAAAGGAAGTGGAAAGAAAGGCGGAGAAAATCCGAAAAACCCAGGAAATGCTCCTGCTGCAGGAAAAAATGGCCTCCATCGGGCAGCTTGCCGCCGGGGTGGCCCATGAAATCAATAATCCGACAGGGTTTATATCCAGCAACCTAAACTCGTTAAAAGAATACGGCGCGGATTTTAAATTGCTTTTCGGCAAATATCGGGACCTTGTAAAAGCAATCCACGACAGCCACACAGGAGGCCGCATCCCGGCGCGGGTGCAGGAGAAATTGGACGAAGTGCGGAAAACGGAACAGGACATAGACGTGGATTTTCTGCTGGACGACATTCTGACCCTGGTGGACGAGTCCATGGACGGCGCGGACAGAATTAAAAAGATCGTGCAGGACCTGAAGGATTTCGCCCATCCGGAAAAGCATGCAATCCAATATTCTGATCTCAATCGGATCATGGATTCCACCTTGAATATTGTTCGCAACGAGCTCAAATACAAAACCCGGGTGGAGCGGCAATACGGGAATCTGGACGAAGTTCCCTGCTATCCCCAGCAAATCGGCCAGGTGTTTATGAATCTCCTGGTCAACGCGGCGCAGGCCATGGAAAGCAGCGGGGAAATCCATATTAAAACCTATATGGAGGAGGACTTCGCCGTGGTTGAGGTCCGTGACACGGGCGCGGGCATCGCCAAGGAAAATCTCTCCCGCATCTTCGACCCCTTTTTCACCACCAAGGAGGTGGGCCAGGGCACGGGGCTTGGTTTGAATGTGGCTTACAAAATAGTCGACAGGCACCATGGGAGCATTAAGGCGGACAGCCAGCTTGGACAAGGAACTTGTTTCACCATCAAGATCCCGAAGGAGAACCCTGACATGGAATGCGAAGCCGGAGAAGAGGAATGCCAAAATTAGCCTCGCTGTTTATGGGCGGAAAAGCGCAGGAAGCAAAGGAAGTCACCTCCCTGAAAAAGGAAAGCAGCCGGTACGCCATCCTGTTTGTTGATGACGAGCCTCATGTTTTAAAGGCCATGAGGAGGATATTCCGGAAGGAGAACTACCGTTTATTGACCGCCGAGTCCGCGGAGGAGGCCCTTGAAACGCTTAGGGCGGCCAGGGTGCACGTGATCGTCTCGGACCATCGCATGCCGGGCATGCAGGGCGCTGACCTGCTGCGCAAGGTCAAGGAGCTTTATCCCCAAACCATCCGGATCATGCTCACCGGGCATGCGGACGTAAACGCCATTATGGGGGCTATCAACGAAGGCGCGGTCTACAAGTTCATCACCAAACCCTGGAACGACGACGATCTGCGCATCACCGTGGGCCTGGCCCTGGAGCAGTACGACCTGATTAAGGAAAACGTCTATTTAAAAAATCGCCAGAAAGAACAGACCAAGAAAATCAAGACCCTCACCAAATGCTTTAGCGCCAACCGCAGCCAAATCGGACGGATGCTGGTGAAGCGCAACCTGTTGACCAAGGAGGACTTGGAAAAGGCCCAGCAGGTCCAGGCCAGGAGCGACAAAATCCTGCCTGCCATATTGACGGAAATGAAGCTGGCGGACGAAAAAACCATCATGGAGGTCATGGAGGAGGAGCTTAAGATCAACCGGGTGAATCCCGCCGAATTCACGGCTTCGGCGCCGCTGGCCTCGCTCATTCCCTCGGAAATTTGCGAAAAGCATTTACTCGTCCCCCTAAAGAGAATGGACGGCCAGCTTGTGACGGCCATGGCCGACCCCACGGATTTGGTGAAGATCGACGAACTCCGTTTTTTAACAGGCATGCCGATCAAGCCCGCTCTGGCGACGCACGAGGATATCAGGAAAAAAGTGCAGGAGTTGTATGGGGGCGAATCGGCCCTCAACTCCGTGATATCGGAAATCGAATTGATGGATCCCACGGAAACCATTGAAATCATCCTGGAGGAGGATGAAGTGGTGGACGTGGACGAGCTATTGAAAAGCAAGGATCAGCCCCCGGCCATCCGCATCGTCAACTCCATTATTTCGGACGCCCTGCGCCACGGCGCTTCGGACGTGCACATCGAGCCCAAGACCAAATATTTGATGGTAAGATACCGGATCGATGATCTGCTGCAGGAAAAAATCCGCATTCCCATGGCCATGCATCCGCCCATTGTGTCCCGGATCAAGGTCATGAGCGAATTGGACATCACCGAACGCCGCAAGCCCCAGGACGGCCGGGTGACGGTCAAAGCCTCCACCAAGACCGTGGACATGCGGATTTCCAGTCTGCCCACGGTGAACGGGGAAAAAATCGTCCTGCGCATATTGGATAAAAACGCCGCAAGCCAGGAATTGGAGGATTTGGGGCTCACCTCCATGGACATGGAGAAAATCCTGCGCTTCATCCGCCAGCCCCAAGGCATGGTCCTGGCCACCGGCCCCACGGGCAGCGGCAAAACCAGCACCTTGTACGCCATGCTTAGGAGGGGGGCGTCCATAACCAAGAACTTCACCACCATCGAAGATCCCGTGGAATATCACATGGGCATGGCCGAACAGGTGAACGTGCGGGAGAAAATCGGCCTGGACTTTCCCACCATCCTCCGGTCCATCCTGCGCCAGGATCCCAACGTGATCATGCTGGGTGAAATCCGGGACTTCCAGACCGCCGAGGTGGCCTTTCACGCCGCCCTGACCGGGCATCTGGTTTTAAGCACGCTGCACACAAACGGCAGCATCGCCTCCATTATCCGGCTTCGGGACATGGGCATTAAATCCTATGTTATGAGCGAGGCCCTGACCGGAATCATCGCCCAACGCCTTTTACGGAGGATTTGCCCCCATTGCATGGAAGACTCCCAAGTGGATGCGGAGGTGCTGAAAGCCCTGAGGTTGGATCCCGACCGCCTGGACTTCACCCCCAAAAAAGGCCGGGGCTGCCCCCAATGCAATGGCGGCGGATACAAAGGCCGCATAGGCGTGTATGAAGTGCTGGAGTTCGACTCCGAATTCCGACGCATGGTCCACAGCGGCGCCTCGGACGCCGAACTCATGAGAGCCGCCAGCCAGGCCAACATGAAAACCATCCTGGAAGACTCCATGGACAAAGTGCGCGCCGGAATCTCCACCTGCGAAGAGGTTCTGCGGGTTTTGGGGCCTCAAAACACCCTGGAAATCCTTTGCCCGGCCTGCAATCACACCATGGCCCAGCGATTCAATTACTGCCCTCACTGCGCCGCAGCCCTGGTGTTGCGCTGCCGCTCGTGCCATTCCTTTTTGGAGGAAAGTTGGAAAATCTGCCCCCATTGCGGCGCCCAAAGCCCCCTTGTGGATAAGGAAGGATAGCTTTTTGGGGAAGAAATCAATAGCGAGAAAAATCATTGTGGCTGCGGGCGTCCTCATCCGTTACGGTTTTTGGCCGCCTTCCGGAAACAAGGAATAGAATTGATTTCAAATAGTTCGATATGCATTCCCACGCAAAGCATGGGAACGAGCAGACGGCCCAGATAAGGTTGCAAACACACCGTCGCGGCGCTCCTGCGTGAACGTCGATATTTTTTGGGCGGTCCAGGCATTGTAGTCTGATGCCTGGGTTGCTTTAGCAACACAAGGTGCGGCCGGGTTGGGTTATTGAAATCGGGGTGGGTCGGCGGGCGGATGGCGTTGACTGAACTTTAATTTTATTGGTTTTTGGATAGGATATCCATCACCTGGAGCCGGTTGGTTCCTTCCAACAACAAGCTCGCACCTTCTGCTTGCGCGCCCAGGCAAGATACTGCGTTGCTTGTGGCAGGCCTCCCGCGACGATATGCGGTCAATCCGCCGCCTCTGTTCGCTATCCCCGCGAAGGGGTTTTGGCGGGATGATGGCGGCGATTTGTACAAATTGTAAAGCAATCCTACACCATTCCCCATAACCCCATCTACCCAAATAAGCAATATATTCATAAATATAGAATGTTACACAAAATACCTCCTCTGGCGCCCATATTGCCGTTATGCCTACTGGGAGACAACCACAAAAATCAGCCTGTTGGACAAAGGAGACTTTTATGGATTGCAATATAGTTATTGTTGGGGGAGGTCCGGCCGGAGTCATAACAGCCCTGACGGCGAAAAGCGTATACCCGGAAAAAAGTGTGTACATTATCAAGGAAATCGCAGACGGCGTAATCCCCTGCTCCATTCCATATATGATCTACACTCTGGCGGACCCGGCCCAAAGCATCCTGGGAAACAAGCCTTTGGAAGACGCAGGCGTGAAAATTATCGTGGATAAGGCGGAATCCCTGGACACGGCGGCCAGCGTGCTCACCCTGGCTTCAGGCCGAACCATCGACTACGAGCGGTTGGTGATCGCCACAGGCAGTTCTCCCGTGGTCCCGCCTATTCCGGGCGTAGAACTGCCCGGGGTGTTCAGCATTACCAAAAGCCTTTCGGCCATAAGCCTGTTGCGGGAAAAAGCCAGGGCAGCCAAACGGGTGGTTATTCTGGGAGGCGGGTTTATCGGCGCGGAGTTCGCTGACGAATTGACGCGCAACCCGGACGCGGAAGTGCACATTGTGGAAATATTGCCCAGACTCTTGTCCCAGGACTTTGACGACGAGTTCTGCGACGCCGCAACGGCGGAGCTTGCCGGAACGGGCGTGCAAGTTCATACAGGCAGACGGGCCATATCAATAGGCGGCGAGGACAAGGTGAAAAGGGTGGAACTGGACGACGGAACGTCCCTTCAAGCAGACATCGTGATTATCGGCGTGGGCGGCAGGCCCAATGCCGAACTTGCTGCGAAGGCCGGGCTGACCGTCACCGAAAAAGGCTCCATTTGGGTGGATTCTTATATGCGCACCACGGTGAAATCCGTATTCGCGGTGGGCGACTGCGCCTTAAAGCGGGATTTTTTCACCAGAGAGGAAGCCCCCGTCTGGCTGGCCTCCACAGCAACATCTGAAGCCAGAATAGCAGGAACCAACCTGTACGGCATTCGGGTGCTCAGACAGATCCAAGGAACCGTGTCCGCCTTTTCCACCAAAATAGGAGGCCTTTGCCTGGCCAGCGCAGGCATGACGCGCAGGATGTGCGAGGAGGAAGGATTCCGCATTGTCACCGGCGAGGCCATGGCGCCGGACCGGCATCCTGGATTTTTACCCGGCGCCTCGCCCATGAGGGTTAAGCTGATTTTCGCCAACCGAAGCGGAGCCTTGCTGGGAGGACAGATTTCCGGCGGGCCTTCGGTTGGGGAGTTGATCAACGCCATATCCATCGGCATTCAAATGCAGTTGAACGTGCGGCAGTTGGATATGATGCAGATCGCCACCCATCCCCTATTGACCTCGGCGCCCACGGTGCATCCGCTGATTAATGCGGCCCATAACGCCCTGGCCAAATTGAGGCTGCAGAAGTAGAAAAAAATCGGGCGAACGGAGTTGATCCGTTCGCCCGACATAATTTTTGGTTGGTTTAGGAATGAGTTAGAGCGCCCAGGCGGCCTTGGCGCCTTCGTCCGTGGCTTCGATAATGCGGCGCACCTGAACGGCGTCGCCCACCACAGTATGCTGGATTCCCAAATTCATGAGGGCTTCCTTCAGATCTTCGCGCGGCTTCATGCCCGCGGCCAGAACCACCTGATCCACGCCTTCCAGAACGTCTTCCTTGTCGTCAAAGCGCAGGGTCACCTTGTCTCCGTCCACGGCGGCCAGGACCGCGCCGAACAGGAACATGACGTTGGCTTCGCGCATGCGTTTATGCAACTGGTATCCGTGGCCGGTGATCTTGAGGACCGGAGATTGCTTGAGCATTTCCAGCAAGGTGACCTTGCAGCCCTTTTGGACCAGGAAGTCGGCGGTTTCCATGCCGATGAGGCCGGCGCCCACGATGATCGCGTTTTTGCCGGCCGGGACTTCCTGATTCAGCACCTGCCATGCGTCGCAAACGCTGGGCTGATCCTGCCCCTGGAAATCGGGCATGATCTTTTTTCCGCCGATGGCCAGGATTACGGCTTGGGGCTTGCCTTCCTTGATCATATCCTCGGTGACCGTCACGCCGGTTTGAATGTCCACGCCCGCTTTTTTCACCTGGGCCGCCAGCCAGTCGATCCATTGTCCGTAGACTTCCTTATGCGGCGCCTGGCGGGCGAACTGAATCTGGCCGCCAAGATGGTTGGATTGCTCAAACAGACTGACCTTGTGGCCGAGTTTGGCGGCCTCGTAAGCCGCCGTAAGCCCGGCGGGGCCGGCGCCCACCACCCAGACATTCTTGGGATTTTCCGCGGGGCCTTTGGGAACCAGGGTTTCCTGGCCGGTTTCCGGGTTGATGGCGCAACGGACGCTGGAGCCCATTTCCAGGATCAGACGCTCAATGCAGCCCTGGTTGCAGGCCAGGCAGGTGCGGATGTCTTCATAGCGGCCTTCCTGAGCCTTTATCAGGAAATCCGGGTCGGCCAGGACCTGGCGGCCGAAGGCGATCATGTCCGCGTCGCCATTGGCGATGGCTTTGTCCGCCTCCCGGGGATCGGTGTAACGGCCCACGCCGATGACCGGAATATCCACGGCCTCTTTGATTTTCTTGGCGCGCCAGATGTTCCAGCCGGCTTCGTATTCCACGGGCGCGCTGGTGATGCCGCCGGGGCTGCCGTGGGTTCCCACGGAGGCATGGAGCACGTCGACTCCGGCGCCAATAAGCTCAGGCAGTATGGTAAGGACCTCATCCACGGTGTAGCCGTGCTTGATGTATTCTTCGGCGGAAATCCTGAGCAGGACGGGATAGTCGTCCCCTACCCTTTTCCGCACTTCCTCCACCACTTCAATGACGAACCGGGCGCGGTTCTTGAAATCCCCGCCGTATTCGTCCGTGCGCTGATTGGCGTGGACCGACATAAACTGGGTCAGCAGATATCCATGAGCTCCGTGAATTTCCACGGCGTCGGCGCCCGCGGCCTGGGCGCGCACCGCGGCGTCGCCAAAGGCGCTGATGATCATTTTAATGTCGTCCTTGGTCATTTCCTTGGGGGGCTGGCCGTAGACGAAGCTGGGAATGGCGGAGGGCCCCAGAGCCTTGCCCTTTTGCAACTGGAAAGGCGCTTCGCGTCCGGCGTGATGCAACTGCAGGGCGGCCTTGCTGCCAGCCGAATGAATCGCGTCAACCATTTGAGTCAATCCGGGGATGTATTTGTCGTCAAAAATGCCCAGGCCCACGCAACCGGACGGATGAACCCCCACGATCTCCGTAATCACCAGGCCCACGCCCGTTTCCGCGCGGCGTTTGATATAGGCCAGGTTCTTTTCGGTGACGGTTCCGTTGGGGTTTCCCAAATTGGTGCCCATGGGAGGGATGACGCACCGATTTTTCAATTCCAGGTTGCGGATTTTTATAGGGGACATCAAATGGTCTAACATGGAGCCTTCTCCTTTTTATCGGTGTGGGTACGGATCTAATCCAAGAAACAGGCCTTGGGAATAAATGCGGTTGAATGCATTTACGCGGCCGATCTTTTTTTCGAGCGAGTGCTCGATTTTTTATATTACGGACGGGGGGAACTTTTGTCAACGACAATCAGGGCATGGATTTGCCCGGTCATGAATTTTTTTTGGGATTATTCCGTAAAAGCCGCAATCGCTCGCCAGGGAAGACAGGGAAATCAGGTCATGCCCCCGAATCCCTCCTCTGTGCGGACGCCGCTCTCTTACATCACCGTGGAGGGAGTCGGCGGGAAGGCAATTACCCTGGTTTGGCGGCGTCTAAAACCCGGCGCACGATTTGCGCCAGTTCGGACCTGACGACGGGCTTCATCAAAAAGGCTTTGATGCCTTTGGCGCCGGCGGCAGCTTCGTTCAGCCTTTCGCTGAAACCGGTGGAGATGATGATGGGAATGTCCGGCCTGACGGCGATGACCTCCTCGGCCAGTTGATCGCCCGTCATATTGGGCATGGTCATGTCGCTGATTATGAGGTCAAAACCATAAGGCATGGTCTGAAAGGCTTCCAGGGCCTCCAAGCTGCTGGTTCGAGCGGTCACCTGGTATCCCAGACGCTGGAGCATTTGGGTTTCCAAATTGACGATGGGGGCCTCGTCATCGATAAGCAGGATCCGCTCGTTTCCTGTGGGATGCACTTCGTTGGGCGCCTGCGGCTCCGTAATCTCCATTTTTTCCATCAGGGGCAAATAAACATTGAAGGCGGTTCCCTGGCCGGACTCGCTGTACACCCGGATGTCCCCCTTATGCGCC
Organism: Desulfatibacillum aliphaticivorans DSM 15576; assembly: GCF_000429905.1. NCBI lineage: Bacteria > Pseudomonadati > Thermodesulfobacteriota > Desulfobacteria > Desulfobacterales > Desulfatibacillaceae > Desulfatibacillum > Desulfatibacillum aliphaticivorans. The sequence goes on from NZ_AUCT01000003.1 coordinate 85,879, forward strand.
TTGATGAGGCCGTAGGCGACGGCCAGGCCCAAGCCGGTCCCTTTTCCCTGCTCCTTGGTGGTGAAGTAGGGTTCAAAAATCCTGTTGATCAAATCCGAAGGCATTCCCGGGCCGTTGTCCGAAATGGACATGAGGGCGTAGCGGCCAGGGCCTATGGCGGTGTATTCCACGTCCTCTTCGTCTATCAGAATTTCCTTGAGGCGGACGATGATTTTGCCGCCTGTCTGCTCCACGGCGTGAAAGGCGTTGGTGACGATGTTCATAGCCACCTGATGAATCTGAGTGGGATCGGCCAGGATCATGCCGCAATCCGCCTGGATATGCTCCTCCATTTCAATAAACGTGGGGATGGTGGCCCGGGTGAGCTTAAGGACTTCCTTAAGGACCTGCTGGATGCGGACGGGGGACATTTTGTGCTCGGTCTGGCGGCTGAAAGCCAGAATTTGCTTCACCAGCTCTCCGCCCCGTTTTCCGGACTCAAAGATGACCTGGGCGTTTTCAAATTCCGGGCTGCCTTCGGGAAGGTCCTCCATGAGAATTTCGGCCATGCCCACAATGGGGAACAGGAGGTTGTTGAAGTCATGGGCGATGCCGCCGGCCAGATGCCCGATGGACTCCATCTTCTGAGCCTGCCGCAAACGTTCCTCCACCATTTTCCGTTCGCTGATGTCCTGAAAGGTTCCCTTTAGCTTGACGCATTTTCCATCCCGTAAGACCGGCCGGCCCATGGCCCGCGCCCAAAAGCGTTTGCCGGAGGCGTTGACGCATTGGAGCTCCAGGTCAAAGGGAAGGCCGTTTTCAATCGCTTCATTATAGGCCTTCTCCAGTTTTTCCCTGTCTCCGGGAAGATAATATTCCAAATGTTCATCCGGCCCGGGCGGGGTTTGCTTTTCGTCCAATTCAATGATCTTATGTACTTCTTTGGTCCAGGTCGCCTTTCCGGTAGTCAGATCGTGCTCCCACCCGCCGATTTTGGCAATGCTTCCCATTTCGTTGAGCAGTTGCTCCCGGTTTTTTATGGCTTCCTGGGCCTGCTTCAATTCCGTAATATCGTTCAAAACGCCGATGACGCCGGCCATATAGCCCTGCTTGTCCAAAAAGGCGGCCTTATGGATGCTTACATCGCGAAGCTCCCCCCGGGCGTTTTTTAGTTGTTGCTGATACTGCTGGACGCCGCCGCTCTCAAAAAGCTCCACGTCTTTCGCTTCATAGGTCTCGGCGCTGTCTCCAGGAAAAATTTCATGCACCGATTTACCCACGACATAGTCCCTGGAAAATCCGAAAAACTGCTCCAGAGAGCGGTTGCAGCCCAGATACAGCCCATCCCGGCCTTTGTAAAAAATAGGCGCCGGAATGGCGTCCAGCAAGGTTTTTAAAAAGGCTTCATTAGCGCGAAGAGCCTCTTCTGTGCTTATGCGTTCACCGATTTCCCGGTTCAGGGATTTATTTTGCTCCTCCAGGCGCCTTGCGATGGGGTAGCTGATTTTTCGAAAAAATGCAGCGCCCACAACGACAAGGCCGAGCATGGCGCCAAGGATGATCGCCATGGCCCGAATATAAGGCGCCCGGATTTCCGCCATATCAATTTTGGCGACAATGCCCATATTCAGGAATGAAACCGGCTCGTGGGCGGCAAGGACGGTTTCCCCCCTGTAATCCCTGGCGATGACGGACCCGGACTTGCCGCTCAAAGCCAGTTGCATGGGAACCGCCAACTCGGATTTCATACTTACGGGTTTGGGGTTGGTCATATCGAAATGGCGGTGGCTGAGCAAAAAATGGATAACGCCGTCCTGCTTTCTCGCCAAGGTGAACTCGCCGGTTTCTCCGAAGCCTTTGTAACTGCCGTGGGCGTCCCGTATCTGACTAAGCGTGGCCTCCAGGGAGCCTTTTGGGTAGTTCCTGCTGTATTGGGCGTCAAACCGGCCCACCGCTTCAATAAGCCGCGCCTGGCTTTGGGCGGTTTCTACAAGCCGGTTCCGCTCCACTTCGATGGACGTATGGTACAGGATCCAAATGGATACGCCGGTGGCCAGCAGACACACAGACGCCATAATGAGAACTAAAATCAGGAATCTGTTTTGATCTTTCAAAACAAGTCTCCTAAATGCTCCATCTCCTAAACATGCATGAATAACCCAGATCCTCAAATCCTGCTTATGAGCTTTTGCAAACGTAAAAAATGATATGGAGCAAAATCCGTTCCAAAACCGCATTGATCCTGCTTGTGCAAGTCATAGAGACGAGGGAGCTGGGCGCCGCCGCTATTGGCCCCGGCAAAAACCCTGGGAATTTTGCCAAGTCTTTGACGCGGCGCCAAATCAATGGCTTCAAAACCTGTTAAACAAGCAGGGAGGCACTGGGGGTTACCAAATAAGCAGTTGATATCGATTAATTTATCAGGGGATATCAAAAACGGCACACTTTGTGCTTTATGGTTGTTCCATTGCGGCCGTGGAGCCTTGTCCGAATGTTACCGAGATAGCAAATCGTTTTTCCAGGAGGCCAAAAAATGTCTGAAGACCACCGGAAGATGCGCGTTCTTCTGGCTGAAGATTCTCCCCTGACGCGGCAAATTGAAGTCAGCGCCCTGAAAACCATAGGTTATGAACATATTCTGGAGGCGGAAGACGGAGATGCAGCCGTCGCGCTGTTGGAGCAGGGGGAAGAGGTTGATTTAATCATAAGCGATTGGAACATGCCCAATCGGGGAGGCTTGGAGCTTCTCCAATGGGTGCGAAAAAACGATCGTTGGTCCGGCTTGCCATTTATCATGGCGACTGGGCAGGGAGACAAGGCGCAGGAGCAGGCGGCGCGCGATGCAGGCGCCACCGGATTCATTCCCAAGCCTTTTCAAGCCAGGGAGTTGGAAGAAAGAATTCTTGAGGCTATCGGGGCCAGGATACAACCGGAAAAAACCGGCAAACGGGTCCCGGAGTATACGGCTTCGGGAAAGCTGAAGCTGAAAATCGCCCACATCCAGATTACGGACCATCTTGTATTGGGCGTCGCCAGGCATTTGATAGAATCCGGCGTGTTCCAGCCCAGACGCTTTGAGCTGGAAACCCAGTGCATGGGCGGCTGGAACCCGGTGCGCCAGGCCCTGGAGGAAGGAACCGTGGACGGCGCCTGCGTATTGGCGCCCATCGCCATGGATCTTTTCGCGTTTGACGTTCCCATTCGCCTGACCTTGTTCGCTCACAGGAACGGGTCGGTCATGGTGCGCAGCAAGCACGGAAGCTATAAAGAGCCGTGGAAGGATTTTTTCAAGGGCCGCTCCTTTTTGATCCCCCACAAGATGTCCATCCACCACATGCTCACCCATCAGTTTTTTTCGGGCATGGGGCTGTCCGCCGGGATGATCACCGCCGGCCGTCATTACGACGTCAACCTGGAAGTCGTGGCGCCGGTGGACATGCCGGGGTATTTAAAAGGCAACGACGGGACTTGCGGATTCATGGTTGCGGAGCCCTTGGCCACCAAGACCATCGCCTCGGGCCTTACGGATCTGCAATTCCTTTCTTCGGAAATGTGGAACAATCATCCCTGCTGCGTCCTGGCCATGCGCCGGGAGCTTGTGGACGCCCACGAGGAAGCCTTGCTGGAATTCCATGAATTGCTGGTTGCGGCGGGCAGGTTCATCAAAAACAGGCCGGAGAACTCGGCCAGGATCGCCGTGGATTTTCTGGACCCGGAAAAAACCGTGGGGTTGAAGGTTCCGGTACTGAAGAACGTACTCACCGATCCCATGGGAATTCGGACGGACGACCTGTACCCCTCCAAGGAGGAATTGGATGTCATCCAGCATTATATGGTCCATGACATGGGCATCGGCAAACTCATTGACCTGGACGAATTCGTGGATTGCCGGTTTGCGGAGGCGGCCTGCGGGGATCGCCAATCCAAAGCCTTGACCAGCCCCGAATTTTCCAGCGCCCTTGTGGAGCCCCGCGGCGCCAAGGAGCATGACTCGAGCAGGACCATGCTGGCCCGGGAGGGAAAGTACCTCACTTTTGCGCTTCAGGGCCAGGAGTTCGGCCTGGATATATTGAAAATACGGGAAATCATCGGCATGCGCCCCATACGGGCCATTCCCCAGGCGCCCAGCTACATCAAGGGCGTCATCAATCTTCGGGACCAGGTAATTCCCATCATGGACCTTCGCCTCCGCTTTGGCATGGAGGCCCAGGATTATACGGAGCGCACATGCATCGTGGTCCTGGAGATGGAAAGCTCGGAAAAAACGGTTTTTATGGGCGTGATTGTGGACTCGGTGTCGGAGGTCAAGGACGTGCTGGCCTCCCAGATTGAGGACACCTCGTCCTTTGGAGCGACCATTCAGCCGGATTACATTTTGGGCATGGCCAAACTGGATAACGGCGTAAAGCTTTTATTGGATATGGAACACGTGCTGGACGTTATAATATAGACGGCTCCTGCGGGGCCAGTCCTGAAAAACCCAAAGGCAACGGGGGTCTTATGGACGTAAAAGTAATCAACCCATTCATTACCGCCACCCTGAATGTGCTGGACACCATGGCCATGACCAAGGCCAAGGCGGAGAACCTGTACATCAAGCAGGACGAGGTGGCGACCGGGGACGTGACTGCCGTGATCGGGCTGTCGGGAGACACCCGGGGCACGGTATCGGTCAGTTTTTCGGAGGAATGCGCTCTGGCCATCGTCTCTAAAATGTTGGGGGAGCAAATAAGCAGTCTGAACGAAGACATTAAGGACGCGGTTGGGGAAATCGGCAACATGATTTCCGGCCAGGCGCGTGTGAAGCTGGAAGAGCTGGGCAGAGTGCTTTATGCAGCCGTACCAACGGTGGTGACGGGCAAGAATCACTCCATCAACCACATCACCACCTATCCCATCGTGGCGATTCCCTTTGTCACGGACGACGGCAGCTTTACCATAGAGGTTTGTTTCGAGGAGTAAATTAACCTGGCCCGGATCAGGCCAGGTTAACAATAATTGTACGCTACGGATTTCATCCAAGGAGGATACACATGGCTGACAAGACTGTTATCAGGGTGGGTCATCTGCCCATCACCGATCATCTGATCCTGGGGTTGACCAAGTACAAACTGGAAAAGGGAGGCGAAACCTTCAATAACGCCTCTTTGGAGACCGTAAGCATCGGCGGCTGGAACCAGGTGGCCGACGCCCTGGCCGCCGGCGAGATCAACGCGGCCTTCATCCTGGCGCCCACGGCCATGGACCTGTTCAAATCCGGCGTAAAGATCAAGCTGGTCATGTTCACGCACAGAACCGGCAGCGTGCTCATCACCAACAAACGGGCCAACATCCAAACCCTGGAGGATTTTGCGGGCAAGGTCATCATCATCCCGTATCAGCTTTCCGTGCACCACATGCTCCTGCACAAGCTCATGTCCGAAAAAGGCATGATTCCCGGCAAGGACGTGATGCTGGAAGTCATGGCGCCAGGCCAGATGCCCATGGCCATCCAGTACGATGAAGAAGGCGAGGTGGGCGGCTTTATTGTGGCCGAGCCCTTTGGGTCCCAGGCGATCCTGGAAGGCTACGGCGAAGAGTTCGCCCTGTCCAAGGACATCTGGCCCAATCATCCCTGCTGCGTCCTGGTCATGAACGAAGAACTTACCGAAGGGCATCCTGATGCGGTGTTGGAGTTGATCAAGAGCCTGGAGCTTTCCGGCCGCTACGCCGCCCAGAAGCCCGAGGGCGCCGCCGCGGTGGGGGCCTGGTTCTTCAACCAGAAAAAAGAGATTATGGAACGGGTCCTGGCCGGCGAAATCCAGCGCATCAAGACGGATGAACTCATGCCCGTAATCGACGACCTTGCGGTTATCCAGGAGTATATGTCGGGACAAATGGGCGTGCTTTCCGATAAAATCGACCTGGAAAAATTTGTGGACGCCAGGTTCGCCCAGGAAGTGGGCTGCAAATAAACGCCTAAACAGGCTTGCCATTCCATGTAAAGCATCCGCATGAAACGCGCCGAGGCGCTTCCGGGCCCCCGCAGCTTGCCGCAGAGCAATCACGCTCTCAAGCCGGGGGCCCGGAATATCCCTCCTTATCTCAGCCCCCAAAAGCCTTCTCTTACCTCAAGAAAGACAGGTTCTGGACAATGTGGCGGAACCCGTGTATTCTTTTCCCCTGAAAATCTCATCATGATGGCGTAAATCTACTCATCATACCTGAAACCATTAAGGAGGGGGACATGGGGCACTTGGTCGGCAAAGACATCTATAAAAAACTCGTACAGAAAATCGACGCGCAAGCTGTGCGGGTTCCTCTTAACGAACGCATTTACAACATTGTCAAGGCTTTGTATTCGGCGGAGGAAGCCGAAATTTACGTAAAAATGCCCTATGGGCTGTCCACGGTGGATCGGATTCAAAAAATTACCGGCATGAATCCCGCTCGCTTGAAGAATCTCCTGGAAGGACTCAGCGACAAGGGCCTGGTCATCGATCTGTTCATTGACGGAGAGTACAATTACATGCCCTCCCCCATCGCCGTGGGCATCTTTGAATTCACCATGATGCGCACCCAGGGCGACCTGGACATGAAAACCTGGGGAAAGCTGTTCCATCATTATTTTGAGGACGGGTCCCTGTATAAGGCGAATTTTTCCAAGGGCGAGCAGATCGGTCCGTTGCGGACGGTTCCCCATGAGGAATCCCTGGCCGACCACGTGGAAATTCTGGATTACGAACGAGCCTTGCATATTGTGGAAAGCGCGGACAAGGTGGCTGTAGGATTGTGTTCGTGCCGGCACGAAAAGCATCATGCCGGCGCCAAGGAGTGCGACGTTCCCCTGGACACCTGCCTGTCGTTCGGCATGGGCGCGGAATACCTCACCAGGCATAACATGGCCGGGGAGGTGAGCAAATCGGCCCTGAAGGAAAACATGGCCAGGTCCCGGGAATACGGCCTGGTGTTTCAGGCGGACAACGTTCAACAGGGCATCGCCTCCATTTGCCAATGCTGCGGATGCTGTTGCAATCTTCTCCTGGGCATGAACAAATACGGGTACGAAAACGCCGTCGTCACCAGCAATTTCATTGCGGACATCGAGGACGAAAAATGCACGGGCTGCGGCAAATGCGCCAAGGCATGCCCCATTAACGCCATTGAAATGGTTGCAGACGGCGATCCCAATACAAAACGAAAAAAGAAGCCTGAAATCAACCTGGAACTCTGCATCGGCTGCGGCGTCTGCGGCCTGGATTGCAAGCCCTCCGCGTGCCAGTTAATCCCCCGAAAAAAACGGGTCATTACCCCGGAAACCACCTTTGAAAGGGTGATTCTCCAGTCCCTGGAACGGGGAACCCTGCAGAACCAGATTTTCGACAATCCGGAGAATATCGGAAACAAGGCCATGAACGCCATCCTGGGCGCCTTCCTGCGGCTGCCGCCGGTCAAAAGCGCGCTCATGAGCGACGCGCTAAGGTCCCGCTTTTTGGGCGCCATGCGCGCCGGGGTGAGGCTGCAGGGCAAGGATTTTTTGACGGAGATGTAGGCGCTTTGAAGATCAGGGCGTAGAGGTGCAGACGGAATTATCTTCCTCAGTCATGAAATGGAAAGGTTTCAGTAAGCTCTTTTGCATGCCTCAAGTTTGGGTTCCAATCACTGACAAGGGGCCTTTTACGGCCATACCAAATGAATACCTTAGCCAGGAAATGAAAGAATTTGTCATTGAAAAAATTGAAGGGCACAACGCTTTGATCAACGACAATCCCGCTTCCGTAAAAGAGCTTCTGAAGTTGATTTGGAGATCGTAGTCCCCATCTTTTTAATGATTCGAATTCTATTTATGCGGTGTATGTAAACAGCCGGCCGCGGCATGCAGTTTGGAGTTATGATGCACAGAGATCTTGAAAACAGGGAAGCCGGGATATTTAATCGTTGTTTTGGGTCCAGGGCAGGACGAATTGTCGAAATCGGCTGCGGAAACGGACGGCTGACCTGCCATCTTGAAAAGCATGCGGAATCCGTCTTGGGCTTGGACCCGTGCGAGGCGGACCTGGATCAGGCGCGTCAATGCGTAGGGACTGCCGTACAGCTTGCCGTCGGCAGCGGGGAGGATATTCCCTTGGAGGACGGCGCCTGCGACGCAGTGGTTTTTACGCTGTCCCTGCATCATCAGGATTCGGCCCGGGCCCTGAAAGAGGCCGCACGCACGCTGAACGCCAAGGGGCGGATATTGGTCATCGAGCCCAAGGCAAACACCCTGGGCGCCAATCTTTTCGCCGTGATCGACGACGAGTCCCACCGGTATGTCATAGCCGAGGCCGCCATTCAGGACAGCGGACTGAAAGTCGTGGATTACGGGGACGTCTTAATCCACTGGACATTTGAGGATTATAACGAGATGGTCGAGTACATTTTTGGATATTACGGTTTAAACCCGGATCCGGAGCGGGAGTCCGCCATGGCGGCGCTGATGGGCGCCCGGAAAAACGACATCCCCCTGATTGTTGAAGACGAAACCCGGTTCTGGCTCTTGGAGCCTTGATTCCGATTTTCCCAGTTTACTGCGCCAGGGCTTTTTCCACGGCGGCGGCTATCTCCTTTTTCAGGGAAAATTTGATGTCATCGTCCTGATAGTCCCGGGCGCCTGTGGCCACTCCCAGCCCAAAGCCGCTTCCCCCTCCGGTTCCGAAGCCGATTCCACCGCCAATGCTTAGGCCGCTCGTTTTTGGCTCGGTCCGCAGGATCTTCATGTCTATGTCCATTTCCACATCGTTCTTTCCGGATTGAACGTCCACCAGGCGGACATTCACTTTATAGACCGTGTCGGAATCCGCTTCGAGGAGGAAGTTCATGAACCCCTTGTCCTTAACGACGGTTACGGGCGTATAGCCTTTTGAAAGAAGCACCTGCTCGGCGGCGTTTAAGGCCGTCATGCGCCGGGCGGGAGTATCCGGACCCAAAGTTGCTCCTGCCACGGGGATAACGCCGGAGTATCCGCTGGAGGCGCAGCCGGCGGCCAGGGCCAGGCTCAGGCATAGAAGGGCTGACATCAGGATTTTTCGTCCGGTCATGACAAATCTCCATTCCATAAAAAGCAAAGGGCCGCCGCCCCCTTTGTAGAGGCGGCGGCCCGTTATATAGCGAGCTGCTTTGATCAAACTGTTTACCAGTTGTCGTTTCTCTCTTTTTCCAGAGCCATGTTGGGGTCGTCCTCGAACTCGGAAATGCGGCTTTTAATCTCTCCCATCTCGTCGTTCAGGGCCCTCATGCGCTTGACCTCATCCCTGTCCATGGTTCCCCCGCTGCGGAGTTCGTCCGCTTCCTCTTCCAACTGCTTCAACTGGAGGCGGTACTTTTCAATGTACTGATCAATTTTTTTCTTTTCTTTTTGCTCTTTCTGCCACTGAACCACTTCTACGGTGATGACCCCGTTCCGGACCATTTCCTTCATTTCTTCATCATAGGCCGCCTGGGCCGCTTCCCTGGCTTCCTTGGCAATTCTCATGGCTTCCAGTTCCTGAGGCGTGTAAATGGCCTGACGGGAGTGGTCCACCTGAGAACCTACAGGGAGGAGCGTCCCGGCCCCCAGGCCCGCTTTATTATAAGCGGAGACCCAGAAGTCGACAATGACGTTCACAGCCACGTTATAGGCGTCGCCTATGCTTTCTTCGTCGCACTGGCCGTGAAAAGGCTTGGAAAGCTCCAGGGTGCTTAAAATGGTTTCTTCCACGTTGTTGATGGGGTCCGTGCCGTCGTACAGCACCCATTCAGGAAGAAGCGCGTCCAGAGTCCGGCAGGCGCCGGGGCTGACGGTTTCCGACAGAAAAAAGGCCAGGGTCCCAAAACCGATGATAACATTGGGATCGTCGGCCTTTCCTTGTTTCAACCGTTCAATAAGCAGGTTGTACACCCTTTCCGCTGACATGGGATCTATGGGGCCGCTGGCATAGTCGCCGTGTTTCATTCCCTTTAAGACAAGCGCCTTCCTGGCAACCAGATACTCTCTTAAGTTATCAGGGCAAAAGGAAATTGCATCGTCAATCATTACAGTGCTCAGGTCCCTGTTAAAAGCTTCGGAAGCAGCCGGAAGCATCAACAAAAACACCAGTGCCAGGATGGTTCCCATTTGGAATTTGCCGGCCATTACGCCCTCCATTTCCGCCGCAAGGTTCCCCGGTAATAATTGCGGGCCATCATTTTAGTTTCTGATCCTGCTATAAGTATTTCTTGCCTTTTAAGGGACATACCATATTGGAAGCGAAACTAGCAACGATTTTTAAACCATTACATAATCAAGATGCCAGTTTTGTAGGGAATAAAGGCTTTTGGGTTGACATGAAGCTAACAAATCGCCTATGGAATTGTTATTATATTGATCAATTTCGCTTCCCGTTCAGAAAAAAAAGGAGATCGTCATGAAGAAATTCCGGTTAGTGGTGTGTTGTGTGCTCGCGGCGGCGCTTTTAGCGCCCGGGCTTGCTTATTCGGCAGCTTTCAGCATTTTCGACCAAGGCGCAAAGGCTGTCGCCATGGGAAACGCGTTCGTCGCCCAGGCTGACGATCCGACTGCGGTTTATTACAACCCCGCCGGCCTGACTCAGTTGGAAGGCACCCAGATTGCAGCGGGCGTAGCGGCTATCTGGCCCAAGGCCGAATTTCAAGCCTCCAAAAAGGACGCGGCTCTGGGAACTTATTACGGCCAGGTCACCAAGACCAATGACGACGAGTTCTTCATTCCCAATTTCTACCTGACCAATAAATATAATGAAAAAGTGGCCGTAGGCCTTGGGGTTTACTCCAACTTCGGCCTTTCAACGGATTGGCCGGACAACTGGCCGGGACAGTATTGCTCCGGCGCCACCTATACGCGCATCAAATCCTACGCCATCAACCCGGTTATTGCTTATCAGCCCTGGAAATTCGTAAGCATCTCCGCCGGCTTCATCGCCAACTACATGGACGCCCAGATGGAAAACAACATCCTTATGCCCGGAGGCGTATTCGGACCGGACGGCCACATGAAAGTGGAAGGCGACGACTGGGCCAGCGGCTGGAACGCGGGCATCATGTTCTACATCCAGGACGAGTTCAGGCTCGGCGCATCCTACCGCAGCCAACTCTGCCACGACCTGGTGGGCGACATCACCGTTACCGGCAACAACCTGATCAACATGCAGTCCGGCGGAACCCTGGACATCAATCTGCCTTCCGTGCTGCAGGTCGGCGCTTCCTGGAGCAAAGCCCCCTTCACGGTGGAGTTTGACTACCAATGGACGAAGTGGTCCAACTACAACATGCTTCAACTGAACGTGGATTCCACCGGCGCAGTCACGGAAATCGACAAAAACTGGGATGACGCTCACGCTTTCCGCCTGGGCTTCGCTTACAACGTGGTTAAGAACCTGGACCTGAGAGCGGGCCTGGCTTACGAGCCTGAATTTGTTCCCAACGAAACCCTGGACCTGATCGTGCCCAACGGAGACCGCTGGACCTGGTCTTGCGGCTTTGGCGGCCAGTACGGCAAATGGGTTGCGGATTTCGCTTACGCCTATCTGTATGAGGATGAACGCTCCTTTGATAACGAAGCCGGCGACGTATACAACGCAGCCACCGGCGTCAAGGTGGGCAGACTGGTGGGCGAAGTGCAGGAAGTCAGCGCCCACATTCTGTGCCTGACCGTCACGCGCAAGTTCTAACACAGGCTGGAATCAAAAATATCCAGGGGCTGGAGGCGTACTCCAGCCCCTTTTTTTGTATTCTTGCTTTACAATCCAAACAAGCTGTGAAATGCTTTTCGCGGCTTATGCAACATAAGCGTATATGATTAACTTAAGCCATGGTTAACAATGACAATACGTGAGAAATTCGAACAACGGGAGTTGGATTTTTTATCGCCTTTTGCGTGCCCAAGCGCCAAGTCCAAAGGCCGAAAGCGTCCGGAAGCCCCCTGCCCCATCCGCACCGCTTTCCAACGAGACCGCGACCGCATTGTCTACAGCAATGCCTTCCGCAGGCTCAAGCATAAAACCCAGGTTTTTTTGTCTCCGCTGGGAGACCATTATCGCACCCGGTTGACCCACACCCTGGAAGTGGCTGAAATTGCGAGAACAATCGCCAGAGCCATGCGTCTTAACGAAGACCTTACCGAGGCGGTCGCCCTGGGGCACGACCTGGGGCACACCCCTTTCGGCCACGGCGGCGAGACGGTCCTGAAGGAGCTGTTTCACAAGGACTTCACCCACTCCCGGCAAAGCCTGAGAGTGGTGGACTGCCTGGAAAGGCGCGGCGAGGGCTTGAACCTCACCTACGAGGTCATGGACGGCATCGCCAAGCACTCCAAGGGATTCGGCACCATCATGCCCAACGACGCCGGCGAAGTGGCCTCTACCATGGAAGGCCGGGTCGTACGGGTGGCGGATATCATCGCCTATTTAAGCCACGACCTGGACGACGCCATCAGAAGCGGCGTGGTTACGCGAGACCAGGTGCCGTCCCATTGCGTGGAGGTTTTGGGGGAGAGGCACCGGGATCTGGTCACCACCATGATCCGCGACGTGGTTTATTCCAGCGGCGAAGAAGACGGGCAGATGACCATCAAAATGAGCGACGCCATGCACGACGTCATGCTGGAGCTTAGAACTTTTTTATACAACAACGTGTATCGGGCGCCGGTGGTCCACAATGAGTTCGTAAAAGCCAAAAAGATTCTTTCGGAACTGTTTGACTATTATATGAACAACGTAGACGCCTTTCAAAAAGCCGCCATCGAGCAGGAGCTGTTCGCCAGCCCCGAGCATGCCGCGCCCACCAAGCAAAACGTGTGCGACCTCATCGCCAGTATGACGGACAGGTTCGCCCTGACGCGCTACCAAAAAATCTTTTTCCCCACCCCCATGGTGTAGAAGGAACAGGCCGTTAATGACCAATGTCCGGACATTAGTGCAAGACCCCATGATCCAGGATTTTTTGTCCCGTTTGGAAGAAGTCTATTCCAAAATGGATCACGCGTATGATGAAGTCGCCCAGGCCCATGGCTTTCACTGCCAGGGATGCCAGGATAGCTGCTGCCTCACGTTATTCTTCCATCACACATTTTTGGAGTACCTGGCCATCCAGGACGGATGCATGAAGCTGGGCGAAGACCAATACAAGGCCGCCGTGCAAAGAGCCCGGGAGGTCATCGACCAGGCTAATCATATGGCGGGCGGCGCATATAGAATCATGTGCCCGGTGAATCAGGACGGAAAATGCATGATCTACGAAAACCGGCCCATGATCTGTCGGCTCCACGGCATCCATTACCGGTTTGCCATGCCCAACGGAGCGATCCATCAGGGGATCGGATGCCGGGCTTTTGAAGACCTGGCCAAAACCAGCGGTGCAGAGGCGGTCCTGGATAGAACGCCCTTTTACCAACAATTGGCGGGCCTGGAGAGGGAGCTTCGGCAAAAAACCGGCTTCAATCAATCCATTAAAATGACCGTGGCCGAAATGCTGGTCAAACAAAGCAGCGAGACCTGATTTAACAATGAAGCGAGTAGAAGACCAAGATCTGGACAAAATTCCCGGCAGGCGGCTGGAGGACGGAGACGTGTTCTGTTTTGAATGCAGGCCCGACATATCCTGCTTCAACCTGTGCTGCCGCAACCTGAATTTGTTTTTGTATCCCTACGACATTGTGCGTTTAAAAAAGAAACTGCGCATGACCGCCTCGGAAGTGATCGAAAAGCACACGGACGTGGTTTTGAGGCCGGGCAACTTCTTCCCGGAAGTGCTTTTAACCATGGCGGATAACGAAGAAAAAACATGCCCCTTTTTGTCGGAAAAGGGATGCACCGTTTACAGCGACAGAATGTACGCCTGCCGCACCTTTCCCACGGAGCACGGGGTTTCCTTGGACGAAGCCTCGGGCGTGCTCACGCCGGTCCATTTTTACAAGCCGCCCGACTTCTGCCAGGGCCGGCACGAGTCCAAGGAGTGGACCGTATCCAGTTGGTCCCAAGACCAGGGCGCGGTGTATTATCACAAAATGATGACCGAATGGACCAAGGTGAAAATCCTGTTCCAGAACGATCCCTGGGGAGCGGACGGGCCGGAAGGCAAAATGGCCCGGATGGCGTTTATGGCCGCCTACAACATGGACGACTTCAAGGATTTCGTTTTTAAAAGCACCTTTTTAAAGCGGTACAAGGTTCCCAAGGCTTTTCTGAAAAAAGCCAAAAAGGATGAGGTGGAACTGCTGCGCCTGGGCTTCGCCTGGATCAAGCTCTTCTGCTTTGGATATCCGTCCCCGGAGCTGGGGTTGGTTTAAGGCGGCGAGGCTGCAAAGGTAGGATTCGATGCAGCTTTTTGTTGGGTAGAGTTTTTTCGGCGTCAAATATAGCGTTAGGGCGGGTTGTCAATTGAAGGCGCTCGAAGTCGGGGAAGATTCTAACGAAACCCAACAGCAGGTTTCAAAGGGTGGCCCAGGCACAGCAGTAACGTGCCTGGGCGCGATAGCGCAGTAGGTGCGGCCTTTGCGGTTGGGTAACGCCTTGAAACTCAGGCGGACGTACGCCCTATCCAAAACCAAACAAAAACAAGGTTTCAACCAACCCTTTCCGCCCGCCGACCTTTCCTGATTTCAGCAATCTTCCTCGGTCGCGCCTTTTGTTCTTGCGAACCCAGGCAACAAACTGCCGTTGCCTGGGCCACCCTGCGGCTGCACTGTGTTTGCAACCGTTGTCTATCCGACTTCTCGCTCCCATGCTGTGCGTGGGAATGCATACATAACTATCTGAAATCAATACTTTTTTATGTATTTGGAAGACCTCTTTGAAAAATTAAGGGCGTCCGGCAATCAACTAGGCCCTGATAAGGCTTTGTACCACGGCGACGCCCAGGATGGCCAGGCATTCCGGGTCCAGGTAGGTTCCGGCGCTTTCGCGGAACAGGACCGTGCTCTTGGGCGGAAAGTCGTCGTCTCCGTCGTTAAAGAGCACCAGCATGGGCATGCGGGACAAGGCCTGCACCTGAAACTGCACGTCATAGGAATAATCCTGATCCGGAGGAACGGCGTTCAACTTTTCCGAAGCTGTTGTCAAGTCCTGGGGCCTGCCTGCAAACACTTCCGAGAGAGCTTGTTCCACGTCGTTGGCCCAATACACCGTGAGGGGCCCTGCGCCCTTGATGTCCCGAAATGTTGTCCAGCCTCCGTCCTTGGGCGGAAAGGGCGGACACATAAGCAAGTATCGGATCAGGCCCACGCAAATTCCCAGCTCAGGCTGCAGCCCCTTGGCGTTCTCCACTCCCTGAGGGGACACGGTGAAGGTCCTGCCCACAAAATTGATGACGGCCTTTCCGTCCTCATACTCCAAGCCCAGCGTTTGACAGGCCTGGGGAATATCGATGCCCGCCAGATCGTTCAGGTATTTTTGGTAAGTTTGTTCGTAAACGGAATTTTCCGCGCTCATAATCCCTCCTTGGACGCCGCTATACGCTTTGCCTGAAAACTCAAACGATCAGGCCGCTTGCTGGGGATTTTGCTCCACGTACCTGCCTGACACGCACAGGGAGGTGACGGTGGCGACAAAGCAAATCAGTTCGGGAACCGAGATGACGTCGTTGAATCCGCCCAGGTGCGGGCCGGTGTACAGGACGATCTCCTCTTTGCCCCGAACGCATGACCGGGCTTTTTCCGGAGAGAGCCCGCGCCCGGTCAGAAAGTCGAGAAACTGCTCCTGGGTCATGGCCTCCTGATCGTGGACGCGGAGGATTTCCTCCATGTAGCGGTCTACGCCCATTTCGCGGATCATGGCGTCGGCCAGAGACTCCACATCCCGAGGCAGGGGATCGGTGAACTCCCGGCCTACAAAGCCGCTGTAGTACTGATAAAAAATTTCGCTGATTGCCGTGATGAGCAGGGGGCGGTCGAACAGGTCCCGGGCGTCTACGGGTTCGCCCTGGGGGTCGAGGCCCACCCGTTCAGGGTCCTTGTTCCTGAAATAGCTGCCCGCCACCAATACCAGGCTCAGCACGTGAGTGCCCAGGTGGAGGTACAGCTCGCTCATTGGGCCGTTAAAGGCTAAAATATGCTCGAAATCCCGCAGGCCGGTGCTGCAGAGGTTGGGGTATTGGCAGGAAAACAGCCATTGATCCAGCCTGCCCTGACGGGGCCATTCGTACAAACCGCGATCCGTTCGCCGGCCCGCCTGGACCCGGTTGTGGAACAGGGGGATGGGCGCGGTGTGCACCATGCCGGAGGCGCCCAGCCTGCCCAAAAGCCAGGCGTTTTTTCCCAGGATTTCCACAAACTCGCCGCCCGCGGGAAGCCCCGGGCCGGAGGGATCGTTGGGATAGGTGAAGTAATCGCCGTGAGCGACATAGGCCATGGCCAGTCTTTGGGGATGCAGATTTTCCAGGCCGCCTTCATGCTCCGGGATTTCCTCCAGCCGGAACACACGGTTTTGGCCCATGCTGATGGGCCGGGGCACATGAAAGTCCACGGGAAATCCCTGGGCCTCCTGCTCAAGGCGCTCCATCCAGGCGGCTTCGGCGTGCAGGGTTTGAACGGAGTCTCCGTCCCGGGCCATCTTAACCACCAACACCTGATCGTCTTGAGAGCGAAGCACCAGGCTTCGGCCCTTGGCCAGGGGAGGCCCGTCCGACGAAAATCCCGCCTGCTTCAGAATGGACATCCACGATGCTTTGGGCAAGGCCGCCTTTTCCGAAGGCGTTTCCATGGCTGGGCCCCGTATGTTCAAGGGCAGGGAGCCTAAGGATTCGGCCGCGGCCCTGTGTACGGACCCATGCTTGATGCACACCATGTTCCGTAGAATATCCAGGGCTTTTCGCCGCACTTCCGGGTCCGGGGATTTTTCCACGGCCAGGGCCAGAACATCGGCCGCCTTGCGGTAGGTGAAATAGGAGGTGCGCCGGTTGGTGTGCTCTTCCCGGAGCAAAAGGTCGTCCAGCACATCCATGGTTTCCAAATGGATGCACGGGGTGTATTCCTGGATAAGGTATTGCAGCCGCCCCAGATTGACGTATACGGACTCCAGGCTTTGCCTATGCTTCGCCAATTCCTGGAGCGCAAAGTCTCGTTCGGTGATTTCAGACGCGCCTATCAAAACCAGCTAATCCTCCTCGGGTATATCCTGATCCAGCAAATGGGGAGGAAGTTTCTCCACTTTAATCAGGTTGGCCGAAAAGCTGCCCACAGCCACCTTGCCTCTAATCTTAATGATTTGCCGCTCCGGGCCTTTGGAAAACCAAATGCGCAGGGAAGGGTCCTTGCTTTCCTGAAAAACGCCTCCCGCGTGCTTTAGCTCAGGCTCCATGACAAAAGTATCGTATCGTCCGGCGGGGACGGCCAGGGATTGCTCCTTGGTGATAAAGGCCCTGCCCTCCACGCACTTCTTGCCGTCCGTGACCCAGGCTTGCATTTGCCGTTCCAGGGCGATGTCGCCGGACCGGAACTTGTACACCACGGAAAGAGGGTCGAAGGATTCCGGATTGATCTCCGTTTCCTTTTCCTTGTTTCCGTCCTGGACATAGGAGGCCTTGAGATTCTCCCAGTCGAAAATGACTTCCACGTCCCTTTTGGTGTCGCCCTCCCTCTGGATCTTTTTATAGTAGAGGGTTCGGGTCATGTTCAGGTCCACATAGGTGTCTATGCGGTCCCGCACCTTGTAAAAGGCGTCCGTAAACCGGTTGGTCCGGGCCTTGAGCACAAAGTGCCACGCAGGCTCGCCGTCCATCAACTCGATGGGCAGGATCTCAATGGTGGCCGTCCCGGCGGGCAGAAAAAGCCATTTAAGCTCAAAGGTGAGCTTTTCCCCGGGCGAAAAGGGAATCCGTTGAGGAATGTCCATTGTGGGATCGACTCCGCCCCCTGCCTGACCGGCGAGCAGGAAAAACACGGCGAATAGCGTCAGGGCCGTATGCTTTCCCAATTTGCACGCAAAATTATTCATAGTCCGCTCTCCTGACTGGAACGAAACTCTTCCTCCTGTCCGGCGCAACGCCGGACCCTTTTCATAGACTACGGCAAGGATTAAAGTCAAGACAACAGAAAGGAAGGAAAAAAAGCTGGGGCGGGCCTGGCCTTCACACACACAGGAAGGAACGCATTGGGAAGAGGACCGCCCTCTTCCCTGAGACGCCAGGGATCAAACGGGGAAACCTAAGGCCCGCCCGCCCCAAAGGGAAAAACGATTTTTATCTTGCACCTCAACTTTCGCAAATCAATTTTTATTCATATATTCAAGATATTGCGATAGGTCATAAGGTATTAAACATCATAGCCGGCGTCACAAAAACTCCCTCCCCCTTGACGGGGGAGGGTTGGGGTGGGGGTGATATTGTACGTTATTCCGCATAGTTCCCCCCCCCATCCTGTCCTTCCCCCGCCAGGGGGGGAAGGGACCTTGACTCTCGGACTCTGGTATATAGATAGATCTGAGCCGCATACATAATTCCTTGATTTCAAAGCACTACTTCCAATCCCGAAAGTTGAGTTACACAACCTCCGCCGGCTCTGCGTCCACGTCCGCTCCCAGGGTCAGGCGAGAACCTTCGGTCTGGTCCAGCACGTACAGGATAGTGGCGACTTTACGCAGTTCATCGAGCAAAGGCTGCAGCAGGTTTTTGTCCATAGGCCGGATGCGGATGTACACGAACCGGCTTTTCCAGGGCGCCTTTTCCATGGAACTGAGAATGCTCAGGATTCGGCCGTCGTAATCCCGGATGATGTCCGCAACCTCCTTGATGGAGCCGGGCCGGTCGTCCAAAAGAAATCCGAACTGAATGCCCCGGTGCCAGGCGCCGGTGAGGGTGATCAGCACCTTGAACAACTCGTCCTGGGTGATGGTTCCCATGAGGCGGCCCTTGTCGTCCATGACCGGCGCGCCCGAGATTTTCTTTTCCAGAAAAAGCATGGCCGCCTGCTCAACCGTATCCGTGGGCGACAGGGTGATGGGGTCCTTGGTCATGACGTCCTTGACCGCGATTTTTTCCTGCAAATAGGCGATTTCATGCCGGGAAAGAGAGGTGGCGTCCGAAGGCGCGGCCCTCTTGAGATCCCGGTCCGTCACTACCCCGACCAGCTTGCCTTTCTTCAGAACAGGCAGGGTGCGGGTGTGGCAGACTTCCATCAGCCGCCTGGCTTCCTTGACCGTGGAGTCGGTGTTGACCGAGACTCCGTCCTGCTTCATCCAATCTTTTATTAGCATGGTCTCACCCCCTTTTCGGGTTGTGAATATTTTTCCGCCGATGGCGCCGGGATTGAATTGGCCCGGGCTGCGCGGGGCTTCCGGCTCTGTTTTCCGCCTTGCCCGGCCGACGCCGCCGGGCTTGCATGACATTGGATATAAGCAGGCTTTGTGCCAGGAGAATTTTCCTGCAGGCAATGGTCTATCTATTTAATATTAAAAGAAATATGAAAAAGTTACAGTAAAAGTGCATGCGTCGGAATTCTTTACACCCCGTTAAAGGAATCGACCGTTTATGAAAATTTGCGCTGGGGCGCCCGCCGGGGGGATGGCGGCCTCTGAGAGCCGGAAAAATGGCGGATCGCCCTGCAGGGCGCGCAAGATCGGAGCATTTCCATAAAAGCCCGGATCAATTCTTATTTGGGCTTGACATCGGCGCGAAATATTGCTCTAAAGGCCCGTGCCGGTTGGCTGTTTGTTTGATTTTATTTAGCGGACAATCCGGCGCAGCCCGGTTATTTTTCCTGTTTGGAAGGCCGGGACGAAAAAGCCCCCGTAGCTCAGTGGATAGAGCACAGGATTCCTAATCCTGGTGTCGCAAGTTCGATCCTTGCCGGGGGTACCATTCTTTTTTTGGATTGTTGTGTATAGATTTATTGTGTTGTACGCGGCCGGATTCCACGTTGGAATTCGGCCGTTTTTTTTGGGGGGGGGATTGAAGCGCGTTGACTGGTGGATGAATTATGGCCGCTTAGGGCTATAAACGCACGAGTTCCAGTATTTCAGGGTCCGGAAACCCTTCCTCCTCTTCCAGGTGCACGTCATAGGCGATTTTTCCTTCTTTGTTGCGCATTGTCTTGTCCGCTCCAGAGTCCAACAAATACCGTATTTCCCTTTCCGAGGGAAGGCCGTACATGGCAGCAATTAACGGCGTGTCGCCGTCGCAATCCTGATGGTTGACGTCGGCGCCAGCCTCCACAAGCATTTGAATCAATTCCAACGGAGCGTCAACGACAGCCGACATCAGGATGCTGAAGCCATCATCATCCTGGGCATTCACGTCGGCCCCGTGATCTATCAGCAACCCTACGCATTCAAGGTTGTCTGAGTAAAATGCGGCATGAGCCAACGCAGTTTCCTTTACATCGTCCTCTGCTTTTGGATCGGCCCCGGAATCCAGCAGGAACTTCAGCAACTTGGGATGTCCTTCCCAGGCGGCATGCATCAGAGGGGTCCTGCCGCTTCCGTCCCTGACGTCAACGGGCGTCCCTTTTTGCAAAAAGGATTTCACCTTTTGCATTCTTCCTTGTTGGGCCGCCTGGAATATGTCCGGAAATAAAAACCGCTTTAGCTTGATCATTTACCCCCCCTTTGTTTGCAAGGCTGCCTATAGCGCCCAAGGCCGGCGCCCATGACATAGCTGCTATCCGCAAAGAATGATTGTTATCATATCTATGATAGAGAATTATGCAATTATACCACAAATTTTTTTTGATGGAATACAGATTGATTTGCTTTTTGCGCACTTCTACGATTAGGAACGATGGAAGGTTACGGGATGCAATTGCAATTATGGCGTATGGAAGTGGATCGGCAAGCCTTTTGTGCTTCGCACCCAGGCAACAAACCGCCGTTGCCTGGGGCGCCCAAGAACCGGCGGGGCAAGCCCGGCCTCTACTAAAAACGAAACAACCCAGACAAGCGCAGGGACCTGTCCCTACAAAATCGATGGGGGCGGAAATAGCGGATTGATCGCCGGTATGCATTCCTACGGGGACCATGGGAGTAATCCCCCCCATCCTGACCTTCCCCCGCCAGTGGGGAAGGGACTTGAGATGGCGCCGCTTCGCAGCGTTTTTTTAGATAGGTGCGGATAGCCGCACTGTTTTCGGGTTTCGCGGGGCTCTATCCGGCCTGTGATTTTTAGCGCGACAATGACGGACCGAAGGTCGTAGGGTTGATGCGGAAAATTTTCAACCACGGAAAACACGGAAGGCGCGGAAATTCGTCATTCCGTGTGTTCCGTGTCTTCCGTGGTTATAAACAAAGGCGCCCCCGTAGGGGCGCCTAACTTGTTTTAGCTCTATTCCCTATCCAACCCCATGGCCGTCAGGGCCGCGCCCAGGGCGCCGGTCATGCGGGGATTTTCCGGGACTAACACCACATGCCCGGCAGCCTGGGACAGCTTTTTCACCATCCCGGAGTTCTTGGCCACCCCGCCTGTCATGACGATATCCGGCTCGGGATTCATTCTTTGCATCTGGCTGGCCAGGCGGTTGACAATGGATTTGTGAATGCCGTTGATAATGTCCTCCACCGGGACGGCTCTGGCCACCAGGGATATGACTTCCGATTCGGCGAACACCGTGCACATGCTGCTGATGGAAATTTCCTCGGCGCTTTTTTCCGACAGCGGCCCCAGGTCGTCCAACTCAACCTCCAAAGCCCGGGCCATGACTTCCAAAAACCTGCCGCTGCCGGCCGAGCATTTGTCGTTCATGACAAAGTCGATCACATTGCCTTTGGGGCCGATGCGGATGACCTTGCTGTCCTGGCCTCCCACGTCCACGATGGTCCTGACCTGGGGGAAAAGATGCAGCACGCCCCGGGCGTGGCAGGTGATTTCCGTCACCACCTTATGGGCGAAAGGCGCGCTCACCCGGCCGTAGCCCGTGGCCACGATCCGATGGGGCGGAGCGTCCAGCCCCGCCTTTTCTATAGCCGAGTCCAAAACCGCCTGAGCCGCCTTGGCGCTGTTCGCGCCCGTGGGCCGCATGTCCGCGGCGATAATTTCGCCGGACTCGTCCAAAATCACGCATTCGGTGGATGTGGAGCCAATGTCTACGCCTGCAAAAAACATCCCCTTACCTCCTGGCCTCATCAATGCTTTCCAGCAGCGCTTCCATGCGCACAAAGGCGGTTTCCTCGCTGTATTTTCGTTCGTCCGCGTGATCCACGTCAATCATGACCGTAGGCACGCCCAACTCTTCCTGCACGTAACGCTGCTGATCCATTTGCATGAGCGAATACACCTTGCAACTCCGGTTGGAGGCGAAAACCACGCCGTCTATGTCCATTTCCTCGATGGCCTGTTTCATGGCCCGGCCCCTAAGCTGCAGCCCATGAGGGCAGATGGAGAAATTTTGCAGCCTGGCCATGCCTTCCAGGGGAGAGAGCGACTCAAGGTCCAGCAGGTCCAGGCTGCCCTCCCGGCTGCCCAGGCAATAGGTATAGGACGCTGAGATGATGTTGGCGTCCAGCGCTCCTAAACGGGAGGACATTTTGCGCAACTGGTGCCAGGGCGCGATGTTATCCCACAAAAGGCGATATTTTTCGTTGGGCGCAGGAACAATCCCCTGGTCAACGCGCGCTTCCGTTTCATCCGCCAAAAAGCGGTAATGTTCGGCCAGTTCCGGCGTCCCCCGCATAGTCAGGGTGGGCGCCATCTGGACGAAAGAGTCAAACGCCGTAATCCCCGAAGGCTTGTTTTTGGCCGCAGCCAGAAAACGCCGCCAATGCTTGTTGGCTTCCACGGAGTTTTCCCAGGCCTGGGCCATTTTTTCCGGGTTGAACTTCTGGCCGGAGAGTTTTTCCACGGTCTGAATCAAGTCCTGAAACTGGCTGACGATGTATTCCATGTCCCGCTGCTTTTGGGACTCATAACAAAACGGAATGTCCAGAATGAAATGGGGGATGTCCCACTCCCGATGATACACGTCAAACCACTTGGCCAGCAAGGTGCAGTTGTTATTATTGGAGACCAGCAGGTCCGGCTTGGGCAGGCCGCCCGCCGGGGAGTCGGCCCCCTGGTTGAAGTGGCAGCCCATGTCGATGCGTGCATAAGAGCACAGGTCCATGGAGTATCCCAGGTTTTCCGCCTTTTCGCACAACGAAACGCCCACGCCTTTTCCCGCACACAGGGCGGAGTGGCTTTCGGGCACGCAGTAGATTACGTTGTCAAAGCCCGCGAAAATTTCCGCGGGCACGATAATGGCGATCCACACCACAAAGGCGCCTTGCTGGGCCTTGACGATATTGTCCATGTAGCCGTTGGTGATAAGCCGGGTCAGCCGCTTTCCCGAATCTGTTTTTACAAATTGAGCCATGCCGCCCTCCTTATTCCTCGATCATTTCCGCAAAGGCTTCTATGCGGGTTTTCATGGAGCCCAGGTTTTGCTCGTCGCCCAGGGAGAACTCCAGGCTAAGCACGCCGATTCCCTTGGCCTTGAGCGCTTTTTCCACGTAGGGCAGTTCAAAATACTCGTATTCGCAGAATTTCTCTCCGGCGAATATCCAAGCCCCGGCGCCGCAATCCTCCAGCATGGATTCCAGGGCGGGCAGGCGTCTGTCCGCCGTGGGCAAAAGCGTTGTGCAGGGAAAATGGTTTTCGTAAAAATCCGCGTAATAAGCGGCCGGGTCTTTACTCGGTGCAGGAGAATACGCCCAGGCCCGGTGCATGTTGGCGAGATCGTTTCCCACAATCGCCAGCCCCGCCCTTTCCATGGCCTTCAGGATTTCCGGCGGAGGCGGCAGGATGCCGCTGATTACCACCTGTGAGCCCGTGGGCGCCGCAGTTTTCTCCTCACAGGCCCTGCAAAACTCCTGCAATGCGGTTATCTGATCCTCCACAAGCATGAAATTCAGCTTGCCGCAAAGCTCCGCCAGTTCGGAAAACAGGGCCTTGCCTTCGCCGACGTATTTTTGGGCCTTTTGCATGAGCCCGTGCATTTCAGCGTATAAGCTCACGCTCTTTTCAAAGGAGTCGGGATCGAATTTTACGGAAAAAGTCGCCTCCAGCCAGGCGATCAGGCCCTCCAGGCGATCTTTCAAATATTCCTTGGCGCCGCTTCTCTCCATGGAGACGGCAGGGACGTGGAACGTATGCAGAGGCAAAGCCGCATCCTTCGCCAGGCCCCGGTCAATGATTTCCGGCAGGTTTCGTAAGGTGTCGCAGGCGTTGTACATTAAGAGGCCGTCCAAAGTCTCCCCCGCGTCCTGCAGGACGAACTCCACCAGATATCGGCCCACGGAGCAGGCGTAATTCTGCAAATGCCTGTCAGCCAGGGAAACCTGAGTAAAATAGGGCTTGAATCCCCACAGCACCGCCGGGGCGATTCCCAGGGAGTGAATCAACTCCAGGGGCGGATACAAGGGAAAGCAGCCCAGCACGGGCTTGCCTGCATCATGCAGGGCTTTTAGTTGGCTTTGTATGGCGTTCAATGGCTTCACACTCCTTCCAGTTCCATGTGGGAGGGGGATTGGGAGAAGCGCAGGCCAAAAGCCTCTCTCTCCCAGAGGTCCTTGCCGATTTTGTTATATTCCAGCATGGCCCCGGCCAGCTTCACGCGATGGGCCGGAGGCATTATTTCTTCAGGCAGCAAAGGATCTTTTACCAGCATGTGCACCGTTTCCGTGCCCACCAGATAGGTCTCCATGAGCGCGCTGTCCGGCGGCAGGCCCTGGACGCGGGCTTTGCTTTTTTCAATGCGTTCCAGAGCCTTTTCCATGTCCCGAACCAGCTCTTCCACGGGCCAGAGAAATTTTTGCCACTGGGCCGCGGTTTTTTCCGAAAAGTCGCGGCCGACAAACAATTCCCCGGCCGGGTCCATGCCCTGATGCACAAGCAACTCTTTCAAAGAGGGCAGGTCCATGTTCAGGTTGGCGGGCCGCACCCACAAACCGGGCAAACCTTCCCGAAATCCCGGAAGCTCCAGGGCCTTGGCGTTTTTCTTCCGGCGCCCCGCGGTTCCGTTAGGCGCCAGGCAGCAAATCCATGACCCGTCCCATTCCTTCACCCGAGCCTCACCCTGTTTCCAGGCGTTGACAAACCGGCTGATGGGCGTGTCCATGTCCTTGATGCGATACAATCCCCTTTCGTCGTTCTCCAAACGCCCGTCCCGCACCAGCCGGGCCGTCGTCACCCGGATGACGTTGCCGGTGAACCCGAAAAGCCTGCCAATGGCGATCATGTCCTTGATGGGCATGGCCTTGTTGTCCGATACGTGAAGGATGCTGACGATGAGAATTTTCGGGGTGATATTCCAGTTCATGGGCGTCTTTCCAAAAAAAGGGAAAAGGCGATCGTATGGACAGTAAATATTACAAATCTTTGCAAGTGTCAATTTATTTTGTAATAAATGCCTCCGGCAGCACAATCTGTTTCCGCTTATTGGATTAACGCCATGGGCGCTTGCCCTGCGGGAGTTATAAAAGGCGCCAAAAAACTGATTTTGGGTTTCGCGGGGCTATAGTCAACCTGCAATTTTTGGGGGAATGACGGGGAAAAGCATGGCGCGGGGGACTGTCCATACAAAGGCGATGGATGCGGGGATCACAAACCTGAATACGCCTCTTGCGCGGAGCGCCATTGAAAAAGTTTTGATCCAACTTTTTCAAAACTTGGCCGCCGGAGGCAAGTATTGTTGCAGTTCTGTAGTTCTTTAGTTCTGTACTCTACCGCCGGAGGCTGGCTGTTTGGCAGTCAGCCTCCGGCGGTTTTTTCTTTTGGTTTTATACCGCGCACATCTCGCGGATTTGAGCCAGGATCTGATCCGTATCAAATCCCTGGAGGTGCAGGGCGCCGGAACGACAGGACGCCACGCACTGGCCGCAGCCCTTGCACAGGACCGGGTTGATCTCCGCTTTGCCGGCATTGGGTCCTTCCTTGACCATGGAAGGCGCGCTGTACGGACAGGTGCTCACGCAGACCATGCAGGAGGAGCAAAACCTGGGATCCACCTTAGCCACGTTGGCGCTGGTGTTGATGGACTTGCGCGACAACAGGGTGACGGCTGCGGAGGCCGCCGCCTGGGCCTGGGCCACGGCTTCGTCAATGGGCTTGGGATAATGGGCCAGGCCGCACAGGAACACGCCGTCCGTGGCGAAGGAGGAAGGCGCCAGCTTGACGTGGGCTTCCACGAAGAAACCCTGATCGTTCAAGGGCAGCTTGAACTGCTGGGCCATCCTTTCGTCATTATAGGGAACCACGGCCGAAGCCAGGGTCAACAAATCCGCCTTGATGGCCAGGGGCAGGCCTGCGATGGGGTCCCGCACCTCGATGGTAAGGCCGGAATCGTCTGCGCTGACCTTGGGCTTGTCGTCCACATTATAGCGGATGAAAATCACGCCTTTTTCCCGAGCTTCCTTGTACAGATTTTCGCGCTCTCCGTAGGTGCGGATGTCGCGGTACAGGACGTAAACCTGCATGTCGGGATTCATTTCCTTAAGATGCAGGGCGCTCAGCACGGAATGGGTGCAGCACAGGCGGGAGCAATAGGGCCTGTTGGGCTCGCGGGAGCCCACGCACTGGATGAACACCGCGGTTTCTGCGTTTTTCACGACCGCATCGTTTTCCATCATCTTGCGGTCCAGTTCCTGACCGGTGAGAATTCGGGGATCCTGGCCGTAGAGGTATTCCGCAGGCTCGAGTTCATAGGCGCCCGTGGCGATGATGGTCACGCCGTGATCCACCACATATTCGCCCTGATCGTTTTTAATGGTGGACTGGAAGGCGCCCACAAAGCCGGTCACGTCCGCCAGTTCCGCGTTCAGGTGCACGGTGATATTGGGGTCGGCCTCCACTTCCTGGATCATCTGCCCCAGTTTTTCCTGGATGTCCTCGTGCTTGGCGGTCTTGAACAGACTTCTGGCCTGACCGCCCAGGCTGGAGTCGCGCTCCACAATGGACGTTTCGTAGCCCTGGGCCGAAAGAGCCTGGGCCGCTGCAATGCCTGATATGCCGCCGCCGATCACCATGGCGTGCTGGTTAATCAAGAGTTGGGACTCTTCCAAAGGCGAAAGCAAAGCCACCTTGGCTACGGCCATGCGAAGGAGGTCCTTGGCCTTTTCCGTGGCTTTTTGGGGATCGTCCTTGTGGACCCAGGAATCCTGGTTGCGGATGTTTACGAATTCAAACAGGTATTTGTTCAACCCGGCCGCGGACAGGGTTTCCTGGAATAAGGGCTCATGGGTCTTGGGCGAGCAGGCCGCCACCACGATGCGGTTGAGGCCCTTCTCCTTGATGAGCTTGGTCATGGCGTCCTGAGTGTCCTGGGAGCAGGAGTACAGGTTGTCGTCGGAGAACTCCACATAGGGCAGATTGGCTGCATAATCCCGCACCGCCGGAACATCCACAACGCCGCCGATGTTGATGCCGCACTGGCATACGAACACGCCCACGCGGGGTGGCTCGCCCTTGATGTTGACCTCGGGCGGCATTTCGGTTTTGACGGTCAGGGTGTCGCGGCTGGCCGTCAGGCCCGAGCCCGCCATGAGGGCCGCGCTGCCCGCTTCCACCACCGACTGGGGGATGTCCTTGGGGCCTGCGAAGGCGCCGCACAAATAAATGCCGTCCACGTTGGAGGCCACGGGAGAAAAGGAGTCCACCTGGCCGAATCCGCCGGGGGTGAGCTCCACGCCCATCTTGCCGGCCAGTTCCCGAAGCGGATCGGAAATTTCCAGGCCAACGGACAGGACGACCAAATCGTAATCTTCGTTCAGAACATTGCCGTCTTCATCCACGTACCGCAAGTCCAGATCTCCGGTCTCGGGATTGGGATCGATAGTGTGGACGCGGGCGAGTTTGAAGGCCACGCCGTGTTTTTCGCGGGCTTCGTTGTAGCAGTCTTCAAAGCCTTTGCCGTGGGTCCGCATGTCCATGTAGAAGATCGAGCAATCCAGTTCGTACGGCGCGTGCTCCTTGGCGATGATGGCCTGCTTGATGGCGTACATGCAGCAGACGGACGAGCAATAGGAATTGCCGCACCGGTTGATATCGCGAGAGCCCACGCACTGGAGCCAGGCGATCTTAAGGGGCTCCTTGCTGTCCGAAGGCCTCACCAGGTGGCCGCCCGTGGGGCCGGAAGCAGAGAGGATGCGTTCGAACTCCAGAGAGGTCATGACGTTTTTGCTTTGGTGCATGGCGTAGGCGTCAATACCCTTGGGATCGAAAGCGGAAAAGCCGGGCGCCAGAATTACGGAGCCCACGTGGATGTCCAGAATCTTTTCCTTGTCGTCGTACAGGATGGCCCCGGCGGGGCACACCTTTTCGCAGTTGCCGCATTTGTCCTTGGTCAGCTTGAGGCATTGCTCGGGATCAATGGCGAATTTCAAAGGCACGGCCTGGGGATAAGGCACGTAGATGGCCTTGCGTTTGATGAGCCCCTGGTTGTATTCGTCCGTGACCTTTTTGGGGCATTTGGCCGCGCATTGGCCGCAGGCGATGCATTTTTCCGTATCCACGTAACGGGGCGCCTGGCGGATGTTCACCGTAAAGTCGCCTTTAGCGCCCTCTATGCCCTGGATTTCCGCCAGGGTGATCAGCTCGATGTTGGGATGCCTGCCCACCTCCACCAGCTTGGGGCTCATGATGCACATGGAGCAGTCATTGGTTGGAAAGGTCTTGTCCAACATGGCCATGACGCCGCCGATGGAAGCGGTTTTTTCCACCATATACACCTTGTACCCGGACTGGGCTAAATCCAGAGAAGCCTGAATGCCTGCAATGCCTCCCCCGACCACCATCACAGATCCCACAACATCATTAGACATGGTTTGTCTCCTTTTATTCAAATCTTTCCGTAGGGGCTTTCGAGCCCCGGTTCGCCGAATTTCCGCAATCAACCGTTATGCAGCCGAACGGGAGGAGAAGCATCTCCCTCGTCATCCTTCCCGCCGTTGATGATTTTAAAAGGCCGCTTTTTCCGCTTGTAATCCTGTATGGAGTCCAGCTGAAACAGCAAGTCCTGGCACTCGGGCCTGAAAAACCGGGCCTTGCCCTTTTTTTCAGGATGAATGTTCTCCGAGTAATACTCGAACAGGAAAACGCCCGGCCCCAGCTTATCCAGAGAACGGGCGATGTTGAGCGCCAGGGAGTAATAGTCGCCTATCTCCACATCTCCGTGGACGACCTTGCACAGCATGCGGCGTATCTGTCGATACAAAGCCGGATCGCCTGCAATGGCCCTGTCCGCGGCCTCCAGCATTTGGTCGCGCAGTTCTAATAACTCAGCAGTTGTTATAGGCTTGTCGCCCTCATCCATGAGCCTGATTCCTTCCTCCGGGGCTGTTCGCCCGACTTCCGGCTTGAGCCGCTGAACCATTGGCGGCCCCAAAACCGGCTATGCGAGGCGACCGCGTATTACCCGCCGTCAGCCCCGAAATCCAAACCAGGACTATAGGGTGCGCACGCCGAACCCGGGCGGCGCATGGTCCCGGCCTCATGTAAAGCCGGGCGAATAGGGATGGATAAGCAAGGATTGGGATTTAAAAAAAGAAGGCATAGTCTGCTTCCGTCCGGGTTAATCAGTCAAAATTCTGTGGCAGTGAGAATAAAGGGGGGCATGGAAAAAGTCAAGAATCTATTTAATGTTTTGATATTAAGAATAGACAAATACAATACAATCCCTTCCTTCCAAAAACGAATCTCAATACCGGATTTTCAACACGATCGTATAACTCGTCCTTGCAATCGAAAGGGCCTTGATATTATGATGCGGCTTGAAACGCATGGACAGGATGAACAACCTAATTTTGACGACTCAGGAGGAGACGCATGGCATTTATCGAGCCCACCGGGCGGCAGTTGAAGGAACTTTCCGAAATGAAGCACGAAGGCCCCATTGTGATGGTCAACCTGCTTAAGCTGAAGAAAGGCGGCGGCCAGGAGTCCTACGCCAAGTATTCCGACGCCTCGCTCAAGCTTGTGCAGAAGATCGGCGGCCGGGTCATTTATTTCGGCAAGTACATGATGCCGGTGATCGGGGACGGCGATTGGGACGGGGTTTTGCTGGTGGAGTATCCCTCCATCAAGGCTTTTTTCGAGATGGTGAACTCGCCCGAGTACAAGGCGACCGT
The DNA here is from genome assembly GCF_000429905.1 of Desulfatibacillum aliphaticivorans DSM 15576. Taxonomy (NCBI): domain Bacteria; kingdom Pseudomonadati; phylum Thermodesulfobacteriota; class Desulfobacteria; order Desulfobacterales; family Desulfatibacillaceae; genus Desulfatibacillum; species Desulfatibacillum aliphaticivorans. The sequence goes on from NZ_AUCT01000003.1 coordinate 115,887, forward strand.
GCATCACCGGAGCGAGGCTTTAGAGGACTCCCGTTTATGGGCCACCAAGCCCATAGCCTGATTGTTTTGATCAACGAGACACGTTCTTGGCGTTCAGAGCGCGTCCTTGGGCAGGCGCGGGGGGCCTGCAGAAAAGCGAAACCGATCCTTGAAACGGGTGGCCCAGGCAGCGTCGTTTGCTGCCTGGGTGCGACAGCACACAAGGTGCGGCCCGCAAAGAATCATGAGATCGGGGAAGGTCGGCGGGCGGAGATGGTTGATTAAGATCCTTTATTTGTTTGGTCTTGGATAGATCATCCGTCAACACGATGATTCCCAGCGTCAGATACTGAAAAGGTTTGAACAAAATGCGCTTGCGCGCCCCGGCAGGAAACTGCTCTGCCGCGGCCACCCATCATCTGCAAAGGATTAATTGCCCCATGGCGATGGATTCTCCCCGGCCAGCCTCCTTAGGGCCTGGGCGTATTGCTTTTAGGGTGGCACTGGCAGCGTCCTTTGCTGCCAGTGTTGCGAAGCAACAGTAGGCGCGGCCGGAGGAAATTGCAGGAATTAGGAACGGTCGGCGGGCGAACAGCGTTGGTTGAAATCCTGCCTTTATATCAGCCTTTAAACCGCTCCTTGTTTTCCATGAGGGCCTTGACCGGATCCAGGCCGTAGGGGGAACCTTCCTCAATGGCCTTCAAGACCGTGCCGCCGCCCGTGAAGAAATAATACTGGGCGCTGTCCATGGCGGCCAGGTACAGGCCGGGGCTGAGGTTTTTGAATTCCTGGAGGGTGTCGCCCCCGCCGTAAAACTTTTGGGCGCCTGTGTTGGCGTCGATGGTGGCGTCCAGTTTTTGGGAGCCTTCATAAAAATGAGGGGTCAGGCCCATGACTGCGTTGACGAAAATGGTCTTTGCGCCGGCGATGGCCTGGGCGACCTGGGGCGTGTCAAAGGATTCGGGCGCGATGTCCAGGAAGTACCCCCGCTCCTGGCCGGGGGCGAAGTCGGAAGCGGACACGGTCCGGTACTTGCCCTCCACCCGGCCTTCGATGGTGTCCGACTCCACCAGAAAGGGCAATTCCACGATTTTACCCGCTTCCTTGTCCTGCGCTACCAGCTCCCGGGCCGCCTTGACGTCCGTCTCGCTCACGCCGCCCACGGTGATCCCGTATTTGGCGCACAGGAAGGCGTTGTAGATGACGCCGCCCAAAATCAGGTGATCCACCTTTTTGTAAATCTCCTGCAGGGGGCCTATTTTCGTATCGTACTTGGCGCCGGCTACCACGGCCACAAAGGGCTTTTCCGGATCCAGAACATGGCGCAGATTGATCAATTCCTTTTGCATGAGAAAGCCCGCATAGGAAGGGAGATGCTCGGCCACGTCAAAGGTGGATGCGTCGGGCTGCCACGATCCGAACGCGTCGTTCACAAACACATCGGCCAACCCCGCAAGCTGCCTTGCCAGGCGCTCCCTGGCGTCGCCCTTGGCCGCCTCTCCGGAGAACCAGCGGGTGTTGGGCAGATAAATCCCGCCGATGCGATGTTCGTTTAAATCCCGGATGTGCCAGTTGATGGAGGTGTCTATCTGGCGGATGCCCTGGTCCCCGTCCACGGGAAACTCGGGAATGGCGAAGGTAGTGTACAGCTTGCGCTCCAGGTATTCCACGATGGGCTGGACCGATGTGCCTGCGTCCACCTTGATGGTCCCGGTCTTCTTGTCCTTGGGGCGGCCCACGTGGGTCATGAGGATGGGCCTGCCGCCGCGCTCCACGATATTGTACAGGGTGCCCAGGGTGGCGTCGATCCGGTAGGGATCGTGAATCACGCCCTTTTTGACCACGTTGTGGTCCACGCGGACCAAAACCACCTTGCCGGCCAGGTCGGCGTCCTGGATCAGGGGAAGCCTGGAATCAATGAGATGTCTGTTCATGACGCGCTCCTTTGAGTTGAAAACAGGGGTTGCCCAATAATGGCACAGGGCGCACGTAGTGTCAGCAAAAAATATGGGCCGAAGAAAATGGAAACTAAGTTAGCTTTAGGGCTTGCCCTGCTTTGGTTTTTGGGTGGCCCAGGCATGCAATGACTGGGGCCGAAGGCCAAAAGGCGCGACCGGAAAAATTGTAGGAATATAGAAAGGTCGGCGGGCGGAGGGAGTTGGTTGAACCCATACATTTGTTTGGTTTTGGATAGATCGTTCGGCCGCTTGAGAGACCAGGATTCTATCGTCGAGGAAGGTCGCACCTTTTGCGCTGACGCGCCCTGGCAAGATACTGCTTTGCCTGGGCCATCCATTTTCTGGCCTCGAGCGAGGTTAAAATATTATGGAAATGATTTGATTTCAGATAGTTCTATATGCATTCCCACGCGAAGCATGGGAACGAGAAGTCGGATGAGCAAGGGACGAAGTGTAGACTCAAGGCATGGGGACGGGCTTGAAATTTTTTAAGTAAAATGAAGAAACAGGTTATAAAATTTTGTCAGCGCGCTGCAGGTTTCGGCTTTAAAAATGAACCGTAAATCCCAGGGACATGGAGTAGCCGTCTTTGTCAAAGTTGTTGGGGCAGGATTCGTCCTTGCGCATGGTCATGCAGGGGTCTTCTTCGCTCAGGTCCATGCCGCGATACAAAAAATCCAGGCCGAAGCGGACCGGCGCGTCGGAAAAGGAAAATCCCACGCCCAGTTCGTAGCCGGATGCCGCCGGCAGGCTGGGGGATACGCGGCTTTCTGAGTCGCGGCCTCCATAGATGATGCCGCCGCCCAGGTAGGGCAGGAAGCGTTTGCTGACGTGAAATTGCAGCCTGGAGCCCATGCTCAGGAAACTGGTGTTCAGGGTGTCGGAGAGCATGCCTTCAAAGCCGGGGCTGTTTTCGCGACCGCTTCTGTCCAGAAGGCCCAGGAGGGCTTCGCCGTCGTCCAGCATGGAAAACAGGGAGCGTCTGTCGTTGTTTGCGGCTCCGTCCATGGAAAAACGATAGGTGGAATTGGCGCCGGGGTTGGATTGATAGCTGGATTGAGGGTCGATGGTGACGGGTACGGGAATAATGGCATGGCCTGTCTCGCGCAGGTCTTCCACCCAGTCCCAGGACCATTGGGGAACTTTGGCGGGGCGCGGGGAGGCCGTGACTTGGGGCGCAGGCGTCTCCTGCCCGCACAGGGCGGGCGTGCACAGGGCGCAAACCCACATGGCCGCAACAATAAATATCAATAAAGCCCTGTAAGAGCCTTTGGTGTTGTTGAAATGGTTGGAGCAGACAGGGGCCTTACGGTTGGCGGCATTTGTGGAATCTTTCATGGTTCATTCTCCCGGAGCCTGACGGCGGCCCCTTTTTATTGATTGAGAATCACAGCCCTATCAAATAGAACAAGCCCGATCCTGAGCCGAAAAAGCGCCTTGGAACCGGCGGAGCTGCAATCGCCCCCACCGTAAGTACACGTTGCGTGCCAAGCATTGCTTCTCGGCGAGAGATTTAGCAATTCCCCAAAAATAACAGCTAATTAAAGAGTCGGAAAAAACCTTGCTTGCATCCAGGGTCTGACAGGGAAAAACCCCATACAAACATCAATCCGCCTGTCCGGACGCCCCGGTCGGCGGAGGCCGAAACACGCTTCTTTAGCTGGAATAATAAATACTTGGGAAAAAGCAACCAGTCCCTGATCGGGACGAACCATTTGCCCTATTGAGCGCCATCCCCATGCAGCAGACTTTTCCTAGGCGGAAAAATCTTCCTGCCCCCTTTTGGTAATGGTTGACGGAGTATAACAAAAAGCAAGTCCTTTTGTCTTTAAAAAACCGCCAATAACAATCCTTTGTGCGGATAATGGAGGCGTGGCACGACATTTGCTTGATTTTGGGAGGTAACGGGCGCCCCGGATCCGGGGAATTTTTCATAGCGTCCGGTAATATGGAGGATCAGCATCATGAAAAAAATCTATGTTTTTTTGTTTATTCTGGGGGCCGTCGTGGCCTTGTCCGCATGCTCCCACGGAAAATCCAAGGATGTATCCGGGGCTTCCATGCCTGAAGAGATATACGCCTCGCCGGATTACAATATGTACAGAAACGCCAAGGTCGGGGTTTTTCCATTTATGTCGCCCGAATACGCCCGGGGCGCGGGAAGCAGCGCGGCTTCGGTCTTTTGCAGGCAGTTGGAGAAAAACCGCGTGTTTTCCGCCGTGCATCTGGAGGCGGACGTTCCTCCCCAGGCCATCGCGGAAATAGCCAAGGCCAAAAGGTACGATCTGGTCATCACCGGAGCGGTCTTGTACTGGTTTGAAGGCAGCACGTTGGAGCCCTCCCGGGTGGAGCAGGAAATCACGGTTTTCAAGCCCTCGTCCAAGGGAAATAGGGTTCTGTGGAGGGCCCGCCTGATGGAAACCGGTTGGCCGGTGCAGCCCAAAGATTACTTGCTGGGACAAACACATGCAGTTCCGGCGCCCTCGGCCATGACGCTGGTGCAGAAAAACGCAGGAAAATTTTGCAAGATGCTATTGGCCGGCAGGTAAAACGCCGGTTGGATTCATACTCAGGAGAATGTCCATGACTTCCACGAAAAGAAAACTTGCCGCAGCCGTGCTGGCGCTTGCCGCAGCCGGTCTGCTTTGGGCGTGCCGGTCCCAGGCGCCTTATCCGGTCACCTATTCCATTAACGCCCAGCAGAAAATGCAGGCCGTCCATCATTGGGACATTCTGGCGGAAGACGTGGCCAATCAGGTAATGATGACCATTGAGCAGCATCCGGGAATCGAAACCCAGCCTGTTTCCGTGGCGTCCCCGGACGAGACTACCGCCTTCTCCCTGATGTTCCACGATCTGCTGGTTTCTCATCTTGTAAACCGGGGTTTGGTGCTGACGCCCTCCAATGAAGGAAGCCTGATCCTTGGCTACAGCGCCCGCATCCTCCAGCATGAGGACCGGATCATCCGAAAAAACCCGGTCAAATGGACCATGTTGGCGGGCAGCATGCGCGTCGCCCGGGCCGCTTATGACTGGGCCACGGAAGACATTCTGAATATGGGCATCGGCGTGGGTATTTTGGGGGATCTGGCCCGGGGCTACACCACGGGGGACAAGCCGGCCAAGGAACTGTTCATTACAACGACCCTGGCGTACGGGGACCGGTATCTTATGCACGCCAACGACATTTACTATATCAACGACGGCGACTGGTGGCAGTACGACGCCAACCCCATCGCCATGGGAAGCTCTTTGGACGCGGGCGGCCCTGGGCAGGCAAAAACCTATCGCACTGTGTCTGAGTGATCGTTATTGCGAACCATTGGGAGGGCCGCATGCGTTGCCAACATCGGATCATCAAAAAAAATCTTTTCAGCGCCCGCGGGAAAGGCGCGCTTTTTCCGGCCGCCGCTTTGATTTTAGCGGCCGTCCTGGCTTTTGGGGGATGCAGCTCCAACAAAAGAAACAGGCCCGTCGACGACGGGGTAAACCCGCTAGTCATTCCCCATGAAAACCTTTTGGAGTCCAGCTATAACGCCGGCGACATTTTGGCCCAAGCCCTGAAAAGGCAAAGCCTGCCCATGAACCGGCCCATGCTGGCTTCCAGCCTGGTAAATATTGACAACCTTGAGGAGTCGTCCACGTTCGGACGCCTGGTTTCGGAGCAAATCGCGTCCCGGCTGGCCCAGCACGGATACCCCTTTGTGGAATTGAAATTGCGGCAGGACTCCGTGTTCATCAAGGAGGGCCAGGGGGAATTTCTCCTTTCCCGCGAATTGAGGCATTTGGGCGAAACCCACGACGCCGCCGCCGTGCTGGTGGGAACCTATGCGGTGACCGAAGATCTGGTTTTTGTGAGCGTCCGGCTGGTCAGGACCCAGGATAACACGGTGATTGCAGGGCATGACTATCAGCTTTACAACTCGGATATCGTAGAGTCGCTGCTGCGGTAACTTGATTGGAGCAAAAGGAAAAATTCCGCATTTCCGGCATTATTGGCTTGATTTTCCATTAGTTGGTATATTATGAAGAATTTTCACGATTGGCTAAGACGCCGGATCAAAGCCAAAGGGATTATTCATGCTGAAAAAAAAGCGGCTGGCTCAATATGTAATCGTCCAGGGCCTGAGCTCCGACGAGTTGGATGAAGTTATCCTGTGCTGCGACGTCCTGGACTTTAAGGACGGAGAGCCCATCATCAAGGAGCACTCCATCAACTCCTCCCTGTACATTCTGGAGGAAGGCAGGGTGAGCGTCCAGATAGAGGTTTGCCGGAAAGAAAAAGAGTCCATGGAGGAAATAGCAATCCTGGACTCGGGAGATGTGTTCGGAGAAATCGCCTTTTTGGAGGAATGGCGGAGATCCGCGTGCGTCATGGCCGTGGGAGACGTGACGGTGCTTAAGCTGGACGGAGACCGGCTGCATTGGCTGTTTGAAAGGAACAACCACATCGGCTACCTGATGATGCGCAACTTGGGTCTGGTGCTGGCCCGGCGGCTTATGGACACCAACTATTTGCGCAAGATTGATATAGAAGACGGCTCCGAATGCGTGGATCCGTCCCTCCACGCATAACTTGCCCGGTTTTTCAGGGCGCGGCAAATCCCTTTGCGCCGCCCTATCCTTCCCCTAATATCCTATTTATCCTGTCGATGATTTTTTGCGAAACCTGGTCCGCATTTTCCATCTGAGAGGCCGAAGTCACGGAATCCACTCCCGGCGCTTCGATGTTCAGGTCCGGATCTCCTGTCGTTGTCAACAGCACGATTTTTTGCTTGTCCGCCGTCTTTTTCACAAAGGCTTCGATTTCCGGCTCCACTCTCCAGGCCATGCAGGTATTGATCAAAACCACGGCGTCATAGCCTTCGGCGTCGATTTTGTCCAAAGCGGGAACGCTTTCCACCTGAATAAATACGTCCTGACCTTCATAGGCTTTCACCACGTTTTCCAGGATGACGCTTTTAAATGCCGTATCCTCCGTTGCGAACAGCACCTTGGTTTCAGCCGAAGGGCTGCCGTATTGGACCGAGGAGACTCTTTTGGGGCCGCAGCCGGCGGCGAGCAGGAGTAGGACGGCCAAAGCCGCATAAAACCGCATTAAACGCATGGCGAATTCCTTTCCCAAAGGATAAAAAAGGCGAGGCGCCCCGGCCGCACGCCGGATACGCCTCGCCTTTTTTTATAGCATAAAAGCCTATCAGTCCGTATTGTTAATGGTGAAAAACCTGCTGCCTATGCCGTCCGAGTTGCCAGCGTTGTCCCGGGCGGTCCACTGGATGGTGTGCACCCCGTTGGTATAAGCGGTGGTGTCCAGATAAAAATAACCGGCCGCGCCATCCGAGTTTGCATAGCCCGGGAATAGGTTTGCAATGTCCTCCCTGTACTGATCGTACGTGGGATGCCCTTGATACACTCCGTCCACGTACACGTTGAGGGTGGAGCCGTCCGTGGGTATGCTGTTGGGCTGGGGAGTCAGCGCCCAGCCCCAGTTTGCGTAGCTGGAACCCGAGGCGGTCCCGCCTTGGACCGGAGCGTCCAGAGCGCCAAAGGGCTTCACCGCATTGGCGTTGTCGCAGATAATGGTTTTCGACCCCAAGGAGGTCTGATTGCCCTCGTAATCCGTGGCCACGGCTTCGATGATGTAAGTCCCGTTGCCGCCGTTGGGCAGGAAATTCGTAAGCATCATGTAGCCCCAGCCGGCCTGGGAGTTCTGGGGATAATCCGGGTATTGATTCGCCACGTCCGGTCTGGCGCCTTCCACCATGACGGCGTCGCCGATGTAGATCTGGCCGCCGCCGGTGGTGTTGTATATCTTTACGCTGTCCACGCCCACGTCGTCCAAGGCCCAACCGGTGACCGGGATGGAGCTTCGGACCGTTGAGTTGTCCAAGGGCGTATCAAAGGAGCCGAAGGGGGGATTCAGGTTTTCCGGGTCTCTTTTGTTGACTCCGACTTTTACGTTGCGCGTATCCCCCCCGGTGTCGCTGATGGGTACGTTGACCCATGTGGTTCCCAGGGAAGAGGAACTGTAGCAGACGTAAAAATGCATATACGCAGAGCCCGTTCCGCTTTCCGGCCAGACGCTCAGCCAATCGGGCAGTTGGCGCGTTTGCACATACCAGCCCACACGGGAGTTTGCCGTGTTAATCCAGGTATGGCCCACCCAGGGGCCGCCGCCCTTTCTGCTTAAATCGACTTCCGTGCCGCTGACCAGCATTTTATCCGGGTATACGGTGAAATGGGGAATTCCGTAATCAATCAGTCCGGGAGCGCCGGGGTCCAAAACTTCCCCGTTCTGAAGCGCATCCAGGTCGCCGTCGAGGCCGTCTGTCAAGGTTATGGTGACCTGATTGCCGGCAAACACGGCGTTGGCGTATAAAACCCAGCCGTCGTCCGTCACTTTATAGTACTGGCTTCCAGCCGGAAACTCGGACGGAAAGGTCAAGACGGCCGAGATTGTATCGCCCAAATTCAGGCCCGTAACCTTGAAGGTTATGAGGCCGTCTGGAAAGGAAAACCCCGGAGGAAATCCATTTTGGGTGACTTGGTTTACGTTCAGAATGTCTATGGAAGCCGGATCCAGGACGCCGCCCTGGCCCGTAATGTCGATTTGATAATGCCTGCCGTTGTATTCGATGTCGGCGATCTCTCCCGTTGCGTTCAACGTAACCTTCACCTGAATCTCGTCATCCCGGGGAGGATCCATGTCATCGTCGTCGTCAAAGGGGCAGCCCAAGACCGATAGGAAAAAAACCAGTAAAAGGGCCCATAAGGCCCAGCGTTTGCCTTGGAACTCGGGAACCTGGTTAGCCATGCCAATTCCTCCCTGCTAAGGATGAACAAAATTAATTTTATATACTTGATTTTATGAGATGAATTGCATCTCAAGACTACCCTGATTCCTGGGAAAGAGCAATAGAAAAGTAAGGGCGCCCCCCTTAGTTTTCCTCCCGAAATTCGGCCAAATGCTCCAGGAGTTCGTCCAACAACTCCCGGGGATACAGGACTCCGGCCATTTCGTCCCAGACCGGTCTGGTGCGCTCGGCGATCATCTTCATGTCGTCGTCCGAGGCCTGGGCGAGAATGAGGCCGTATTTCAGCATGGCGTCCAGGCATTTTTGATTGTCCACCCGAACCCGCTCCGTGAATTGCCTGACAAACTTGCTGCGCTCTTCCAGAATCGCCTCTTTATATGCCTTGACTTCCTCCGAGGCTTCGAAGTCCTCTTTCCGTTGAATCATCAGGGCCGGAGAATAGCGGATTTTGGAGGTGTTGACGTATTTGTACACCGAGTACATCTGGGAGCCCACCTGCCAGATGGCCGGGCCGATGTTGGCGTCAACCACGCCCTGACGCAGGGATGTGCTGATTTCGGGCACATTGACCGGCACGGCGGAAGCGCCCAGAGCCTTAAGCATATTGGCCTCCAGGTCTCCGTACCAGCAGGTGAATGTGGATTTCTCGAAATTCTCCAGCTTGTTCATGGGATATTTGACCGAGTAAATCTGGTCAAAATCCTGATCAATAAGACCTACGAGAAACAGCCCGTGCTTTTCGGCCAAGCTGTCGAATTCCGGCATCATCTGCTCGCGGATATAATCCACCTCGTCGTAATTCCGAAACAAAAACGGCAGTTCCAGCACCGTCATTTCTGGCACGGCCATGGTCACGCCCTGGCCGGACAAGCCCGCGCCGTTCAACTGGCCGATGCGCATTTTTTTCAGGGTGTCCTCGTCGTCCCCCATGACGCCGCCCCAGTATATCTTCACCCGCACCTCTCCGTTGGTGCGTTCCTGCACCATGGGCAGAAGCAGATCCTGTATGTGGACCGCCCACCCGATTCCATTGGGCGCCAGGGTGGCGTATTTCCAGACGTACTTGGGCTTTTCAGCGCCTGTTTCGGCGCGGCCCTGTCCTATCCCCCCCAGCAGCAGCATCGCCGCTGCAACAGACAACAAAAGTCTTTTGCAAAGCATGGCTTTTCCCTCCAAATTGATAGGGCTCAAAAGGAATTCCGGCCGGCTTGCATCTCTTCAGGACTATGCGGGCGCATAAGGAGCAGGGAGCAATCCGGGAAGCGATCAAGGCCAGGGCAAGTCCGGCGCGGAGCGATTTTTGAACTGACATGTCAGTCTTTTTTCCCCGTGAAATAACCAATTCTTCACCCGGTGTCAAGATCGAATTTCACCTCCCGCAAATTCGGAATAAACAATCCTTTCGGAGCCCTGTCCTTGCATGACGCCGAGTTTCCGGGTATATACTCCGGTACCCGGAGGTTGAACGGATTTTAATATTTGTTTAACTATTCAAGAATAGCTGATAGCTAAAGAATGTTGGATGCGTATTCCTATTAACTTGATTTGGCGAATATGACAAAAGAGACGTACAAACCCGGCAAGGAATGCATCAAGTGCGGATCGTGCATGACCGTGTGCCCGGTGTTCCAAAACACCCATATGGAGGCCGACGTGGCCCGGGGCAGGCTGGCGGTGCTCAAGCAGGGGGAAAAGGACGAGAAGCTGGCCCGTTCGGCGATCATGCGGGACGTCCTGACCCGGTGTCTGCTGTGCGGCGCCTGCGAAAACGTGTGCGCCAATAAAGTTCCTGCGCCCAGCCGGGTGATCCAGGGCCGGGAGATCGCCCGCAAGCGCTTCAACCTGCCCAAGCAGGTGCAGCTGGCGGCCCTGATGGATCAGGGCTTGAAAGGAGGCCTTTTGCGGACCGGCGGCAAGCTGGCCCAGGGGCTTTTGGGCGGAAAGATCGACAAATCCAGCGGCCTGTACCTGCGTTTTCCCGCTTCCTTTTTTACGGGCCGCAAGGTCATCCCCGCGTTTACATCCCCATCGTGGCTGGAACAAAAAAAGGGCGCGGACTTTTCCGGCCCGGGCCTGAGGATCGGCTTTTTCGTAGGATGCGGAACCGATCATCTGTTTCAGCAAAACGCCCAGGCTTTGGAACGCTTAGGTAAGGAAGCGGGGTTGAACATCATCACGGTTCCCGGCCAGGGATGCTGCGGCCTGCCCGCTTACGCCGGCGGAGACCGGGAAACGGCCATCGCCTGCGCCAAACGCAACCTGGACGCCTTTTCCGCCCTGGATTTGGACGCAGTGGCCACGGTATGCGCCTCTTGCGGCAGCCAGATTCAAAATCTGCCTCAACTGTTTGAGGACGATCCGGAATATTTGGCCAAGGCGGAAAAAATGGCGGCCATGCACCAGGACGCCGCCCAAATTCTTTTGGACGCCCCTGGCTTTCAGGATTTGCTGAAGCAAATCAATGCTGCGGCCCATGATGAAACACCGCGCATCTACTACCACACGCCCTGCCACCTTCGGTTCGGCAAAGGCGCCTCCTCAGCTCCTTTGGACTTGCTAAAGTCTCTTGATCAAAGAATCGACCTGATCCCCCCCGGCGGTCTGACCCAATGCTGCGGCCACGGCGGCGGCTTCAATATCGATCACCATGACCTGTCCCTGAAAATCCACCAATCCGGGCTCAATCCCATCCTGGAGCAATCGCCGGAAAAAATCGTGACCGGCTGCACCGGCTGCCTCATGCAGTTCATGGAAGGCGTGTTCACGGCGAAGCGCCCGCACGTGGAAATTTGCCATCCCCTGGTTCTGGTTGATACACTGCTGAAATAGCCGGACGCAATCCCGCGGACGATCATACTTTTTTCAAATAACGAGGCCTCGTGAAAGTTCTTCTCATTTATACGGTGACGGAAAACGTCAACATCCCGGTGTTGCCTTTGGGCCTGGGCTGTATTGCAGCGGCGGTTGAGTCCAAAGGGCATGAGTTTTCGCTCTTTAACGCCACGGACGCCCCCGACTCCCTGAAAGCCTTAAAAGAGCGCATCCGTGAATTCCAGCCTCAGGTCATGGGCCTGTGCGCCCGCAACGTGGACAACCAGGATCGCACCAAGCCCCTGTTTTTGATCGAGCCGGTGAAGGGAATTGTCGCCGCGTGCAAGGAGGCTTCGGCCGCGCCCGTGGTCATCGGCGGGGCCGGGTTCACCATGTTTCCCGACGAAATCCTTGCGTTCTCCGGCGGGGACTTGGGAATCGCCGGACAGGGCGAGGAAAGTTTTTGCGAGCTGCTGGATCGCCTGGAGCAAGAGGCAGCTTTGGACGGCATTCCCGGGTTGGTCGTCCCGGACAAACCCTTTGACGGCAGGCTGGCGGCCGTCCGCAACCTGGACGCTTGGCCCCTGCCCCTGCCGGAAAAGCACATGATCGTGCCCGAACACTGGGACCTGAAAAGCGTCATGGTCCCCATCCAGTCCAGGCGGGGCTGCGCCCTGGATTGCTCGTACTGCTCCACAAAAAACATCGAAGGCCGCATCCTGCTCAAGCGATCCCCCGAAACCGTTGCGGAGAACGTCCGCCAATTCATGGACAAAGGCTTCCGTTACTTCTTTATTGCGGACAACACCTTCAACCTGCCGCCCTCCTACGCCCGCGCGCTCTGCACGGCCCTGGAGGAAAGGGCGCCCGGCGCAAAATGGCAGGGCATCATATACCCCAACATGCTCGGCGACGACCTGGCCCAAGTTATGGCCAAGGCGGGGTGCAAGGCGGTGTCTCTGGGCTTCGAGCATGGAGACGAGGACATGCTGCGGACCTTCAATAAGAAATTCGGGCTGAAAAAGGTGCGTGAGGTCTCGAAAAGGCTCAAAGCCCACGACATAGGCCAAAGCGGATTTTTGTTGCTGGGAGGCCCCGGTGAAACCAAAGAAAGCGTGAAAAAGGCCTTTGCCTTTTTGGAATCCCTGAAACTGGACGCCGTGCGCATCACCCAGGGGGTGCGCATTTATCCCAAAACCGCCGTCTACGAACAGGCGGTCGCCAAAGGGATCATCAAGCGGGATCAAAATATCCTGCAACCTGCCTTTTACGTGGAGCCCGGTCTGGAGGAATGGTTGAAAAACGCCGTGGCGGAATTTCAGGCAAGCCATCCGGATTGGATGTTTTTATAATTTTGGAAAGGCGTTGGACAATAAGGGGGGCGGAGGGAGTTAGCTGGATTTCTGGTTTTGTTCGGTTTTGGAATGGCCGTTTGTCCGCCGGGGATATATGATTTCCTCCAACGAAAAGGGTCGCAAACCTAATGTTGGGTTTCGTTTGGGTCTTTTCGGGCTTCCAACATTCTTAAAAAGGGGATTTCATCCAAACGCCCTGTTTAACGCTGTGCAAACTCTACCCAACCTGCTATCTTTATAGCAAAAACTTAGGTTGGGTAGAGCATGGAAAGGGCATTTTAAAAGCCCATCATCTGCCTCTTGCCGGGTCGCTTTTTATTGGCTTTCCCTTTCCGCGAAACCCAACAAATAAATCACCAAATCCTCTCCAAAAATCCCGCGCCGGGGCTCAAACGTCAAACGTAGATTTGACCCCATTTCCCCGGGCTATTTCAGAGAGAACACTGCGCGGCAAAGGCTGGTTTTATCGTCCAGGCCGTCCAGGGCCGGAGGCTCCACAATGAAAACGCGGGCCGGATCGATCTGCTTTTCGATAAGCAAAACGTCCTTGGCCGCCTGAGCGCGCTGCCAGGCAATTTGCACCAACTCCTCGTCCGGCGGCGTAACCGATTTTATGAGCATGGCTTCCATGTCCGGGACTTCAATTTTCCTGACCAGACCCAGGGCGGTTTTCTCTTTTTCAAAATCCGCGTCTTTATAGGCTTTCCAGATAATATCCTGACGCTCTTCGTCCGCGATTTGAATCTGATCCAGCGGGGTTTCCTGGCCGGCCTTGCCCATGGAGGCTTTTTTGACGGAAGCCAGAAGAGCGGTGTACCGAGCCTGGGTGATGGCCTCCCTGTCCGCATCGGGATTGGTCAGCCCCTGGATGTCCAGCTTGAGCAGGGGACGCTCCTTAAGCGCCTTGGACAGCTTGTCCAGTTTATCCAAGTCATCCGGGGAAAGCGCGGCGGAGCCCGGCTGGTATTCCAAAAAGGCCAGTTCCTCGCCGCCGCCCACCAGGGCGCCCAAGGCGGCGAATGGAGACGTAATGACCTTGATGATCACGTTTGCCAGGGCCTTGCTGATGACTTTGCCCAACTTGAACTCAGGATTGTTGGGGTCGCCCGAAACCGGCACCGGCAGTTCGATCCTTCCCTGGGGATCTTTCAGCAGGGCCAGGGCCAACTCGATGGGCGCCTTGATGGCGTCCGGGCTGTCCACCTTTTCCCCCAGGGTGAGTTGGTCAATGACAATCAGGTTGTCGCCGTCGATCAGGCCTCCTTCGTAGAGGTATTCGTGGGCCAGGGTCAGCTTGCCTTTACTCAGGCGATATCCGATGTACTTCGCCGTGTATGGGGAAAGCGGCGCCATTTCGATATTTTTAAACCCGAACACCACCTTGCCCGAAGGGGGGATGGTCAGGGGCTTGGCCCAGCCGGTTATGTTCAACGGCGCATGATTATCCAGCTTGCCGGTCATTTCGATGGTTGCCTTGGCGTCGGGATTGCTGCTGACGCTGGTGATGGTTCCGTTCAGGGCGGCCAACTCCGTGGTAAAATGAGGTTTTATGCTTCGGTCTTGAAAATAGACCACGCCGTTTTCCAGGACGATGCTTTTCACCTGGATGTCCGGCAGCTCCAGGGGCTGGGCCTCTTCCTCGGACGGAGACTCTTCCCGGGCCTGCTCCTGGGGCTGGGCCTCCTCCGTCTCGGGGGCGGCCATCTCCTGAGCCACATCCTCGGGTTTTTTCATGAGATTGGCGTAGTTGATGCTGCCGTCCTCCTCCAGGATGACCCAGGATTTGAGGTCTTTCAGATGAATCTCCTCGACGCTGGCGCTAAGAGGCTCGGTCTGCACGGATATGCCTTTGATGGACAGGACGTCCCAGTCGGCCAGGTTGGATTCCTTGCGGGTTTCAAAATCAAAGCCCGAAACCATCACATCGCCCTGAAAGGTTGCAAGGGGAACGTCGTCCTGCATGGCGAAGGTCGTCTTGCCGGTCAGCGTAAAATCCGCTCCTTTAAGCAAAGCGTCCACGTATTCCTGGAGATAGGGCGTGAGAAAGACAAGCCCCGTGTTTTGGCAACGCACGTCCATTTCCGAAGCGATGGGATCCAGGCTGATCTCCCCGGTTCCGCTGATTACTCCCCGTTCGTTGACATTCATAAAAAAAGACACGCCGGTTTTGGCGCCGGGCGCCGTGGAAAAATCCCGCACCTTGACGGACATGCCGGCGACCTCCAGGCTGACCGGGTCCGCCAGGGAGAGATCCTTAAAGGTGAAGTTGTAGTCATCCAGGTTTAAAGCAGCCAGTTCCGCCGTCCAGACCGGGCCTTGTTTTACGGGCTCAGGAGCAGGGGCGGGCTCTTCCGCGGGGGTTTGATCCGGCGCGCCCTCCACAACAGGCTCCTGCGAGGCTTCCGCAACGGCTGTTTCGGCGGCGGCGCCCTCCTTGACTTCCTCCGCGGGAGGTTGGGAGGCATCCATTTGAACATCCTGCTGGACTTCCTCCGGGGCGGCGTCAGACGCCGCTGCAACGATTTCCTCCACCGCTTCCTTTGCCGAAAGCTCGATCATCCGGGTGATGTTTATCCGCTTGGTCGGCTCCAGGGCGGCGGCGAACCATCCGCCGTTGGTGTTTACCGCGCCCACGGAGGCTTTCAGGGCGGCCATGTCCGCGTTGGCGTCCTGGACGTCAAAATGTTCCACGCCCGCCAGCTTCAAAGCGCCGTTCTGGGCGAACAGCTGCAGGTTATCCAAGGAGACGTCTGCATCTTTCATCAGAACGTCCATGACCGCCGGGTCTTTAACCAGCACGTCCAGCCCCAGGGAAAACTTGCCCAGAGAAATCTGGTAAGGCCCGCGGATTTCCGGCTGTTCCGGGTCTTTAAAGGGATCCTTCCACGCCAGGAGCGTATCCGAAACCTTGAGATTGCGAACAGCCAGGTTATGGGCGCCCGACTCCTCCATGGAGTATTGGATCGCCGCATACACCCCGGTCTTGGCTGTGACCAGGGTTCTGCCCTCTATGGTTGGGATATACGCCTTGTAGGGCGCCGCGCTGATATCCCGGAAAGAAATGCCGGCCGAGGATTTCAGCTTAGGATCGAAAATAAGGCTTTCGGCCTCAACCGTCAGGGGGGCGCCGTTGATGCTGGCTTCCAGGTTGATTTCCACGGGATTGTCCAGATCGTCGGGCAGGCCGGACAGGCCCCGGACCGCTACAAACAAGTCGATAATCTTATGGGTGGCATCTTTTTGCTTATCCACAAAAACAATATTGCCGCCGCTGACGGAAAGGATGTCCAGGGAAAACCTGGGCGGCTTTTTTTCCTGCTCTTCGTTATTTTCTTCAGGGGCATTGGTTTCAGGATTGCTTGCGGGAATCAAGTCGGCAAAGTTAAACCCGCCGTCCTCATTCATGGTTATGCGGACCAGGGGGTTTTCCAGGTCCACTTCCCCCACCACAACAGCCATGCTTGTAATGGAATCCCAGACTTTGACGTCCACGGACAGGCCGCCGAAGGAGACAAAAGCGGTTTCGTCCGGGTCGAGAATGGTGAACCCGTCCACCCTCAGGGTCAGGCCATAGGGGTTGAAAGCGACGTCTTCAATGGAGGCTTTTCGGCCGTAATCCTTTTCTACAGTACGGACCACGCCCCACTTTATTATAGCAGGGACTAAAACAAAGCCTATAATCGTGTATGCGGTCACCAGTCCTAAAATGATAATAAAGATTTTTTTAAGTCGGGACAATTGTTTCCAGCGGGCAATGGGATTCATGGCATATACCTTTATTGGAATGGGAACCGATAGTTGCGGAAAAATGCTCCGGCTGGCGGCGAGCGCCGGCGCGTCATTGAAAAGAGAAAAGGGCAGGCTGCCCGCGGACGCGCAACCTGCCCTGAAATTATGCAACAAAAAGGTCTAATTAAAAAACGGGAGTCAGTTGGACCCTTCTGTTCCGGGCGCGTCCTTCTTCCGTATCATTGGAAGCCACGGGCTTGGAGAAGCCGTAACCCTTGGCGGATAGGCGTTCCGGCATGATGCCTTTGCCAACCATGCTGTCGATCACTGCATCGGCGCGATACAGGGAAAGCTGCTCGTTGTAGGCTTTGGAGCCCTTGTTGTCCGTATGGCCTTCCACAATCAGCTTAAGGCCGGGGTTGGCCCGGAGAATGGCAACGATCTTTTTGATGCAGGACTGGTATTCCTTTTTGATCTCATAGCTGTCGAAATCAAATTCCAGGTCTTTGATGATCCAGCAGCCCACTTTGTTGACGTCTGCGCCCTTGGGAGTGCCGGGGCATTTGTCAGCATTGTCGTACACGCCGTCGCCGTCGCTGTCCAGAGGCTGGTTGGATTCTTTCAGGAAGACCTTGGTCACGAAATCGCACATGGCGTCGCCGTCGGCAATGTCAGCGGCGTTGACGGAAAAGCCGCATCCGCCGGCCTTGACGATTTTGTCCAAAATGGCTTTGCCGGTAGGGTCGGAGCCGATCTGGATAGTGTAGATGCACACCTTATTCATATAGCGGCTTTTCAGCTCCTTAGCTGCAGCAACAGCCGCTGCAGCATCCATGGCGTTTTTGTAGCCGTCGCTGACCAGGATCACGGCGGTGGAGCCGTTGGTTCTGGCAAGGTCGTCCGCGGCGCCCGACAAAGCCAGATCCATGGGGCTGTCGCCGCTGGCTTTTTTCTGAGCCGCCAGAGCGCCGCACATTTCCTTGGTCACGTACTGGGTCATGCCGTATTCCAGCTTGCTGACCTGGGAAAAGGGGCAAATGCTTCCAAAGGTGCGCAGGCCGGCCTGCAGATCCAGGTCGGGAATGGTCTGGTTCATGTGCCGCAAGGTGTTAACGGCTGTTCCCAGCTTTCCGCCGCGCATGGATCCGGATTTATCCAGGATCACCAAAAAATTGTCCACTTTTTGCGTGTACTCGCCCATTTTGGCGTTCAGGTCGCACACCTTAAAAGGGGCGGGGGCTGGCTGTTTAACAGCGCAGCCGCTTACCATAGCCAGCACGACCAGGGCGATCAACGGCATCCACATCAGCTTCTTCATAATCGGTCCTCCTCTAAAAAACCGTTTTTGGGGGGTAGATAATTGCGTTTACACGCGTTTCTTGCTTCAAAAATATAAACGAGTTCGTCCGTTAATATTTCGTATCGCATCATTCAGCATAGCATCGTCTATTTTAGGCCCCAAAGACCTGAAAGGTCAAGGCACTCTTTTTAAGAAGGATTATTTTTTCCAAAATTGCAGGCAGTCCCCTATCACAAAAAAAAACGTGCAACCTCCCTTTACTTCACATAAAATCAGAAAAATTCTCACAAAACCATAATTGATGAAAATTCCATCAAATGTCAAATTTTATCAAATCGGGCCTTTTCATAACCCCGGTACTTGGCCTATATTAGGGCGAAGGCTCCCGCTAATAATTTTTTTTAGAAAGGATAACATACCATGGACATTGAAGTGATCCTCGCCAAGGCTCAGGAGTTGCTTACTTTATACGGCTTGAAGATTGTTGCTGCGCTGTTGATTTTCATCCTGGGGCGCTGGATTTCCAAATTCCTGCGCAAGGTGATCGTCAACCTCATGACAAAAGCCAAAGTGGACGCCACCCTGGTTTCCTTTGTCAGCAACATTTCATACATCGGGCTCCTGATTTTCGTCATTGTAGCGGCCCTCAACCAACTGGGCATCCAGACCACGTCCTTCATCGCCATATTAGGCGCCGCCGGCCTGGCTATCGGCCTGGCGCTTCAGGGGTCCTTGTCCAATTTCGCGGCCGGCGTGCTGATGATCATCTTCCGGCCATTTGAAGTGGGGCACAGGATTGATGGAGGCGGGGTTTCGGGCGTTGTGGAGGACATCCATATTTTCACCACCAAGCTGAAAACCGTGGACAACAAAACCGTCATCGTTCCCAACTCCGTCCTGACAGGCGATAACATCATCAATTATTCCGCCAAACCAACCATGCGGGTGGATTTTGTCATCGGCGTCAGCTACGACGCGGACGTGGATCATTGCAGGAAGGTCTTGACCGAGGAAATCCTCAAGGATGACAGGGTTTTGAAAAATCCAGAGTTGTTCGTGGGCGTCCTTGAACTTGCCGACAACAGCGTGAACTGGGTGGTTCGGCCGTGGGTGAAAACCGAAAACTACTGGCCGGTTTACTTTTCCTACATGGAAAACATCAAAAAGCGCCTGGACGCGGAAGGCATTGGCATTCCGTATCCCCAGAGGGATGTGCACCTGTATCAGCACGCGCCAGAATAAATCCATGCTGGTTCACGGGGAAAGGGGCTTGGGCTCCTTTCCCCCTATCTTAAGCGCTTTTCGGGTAATCCCGGTTTTTCCCGCCACCTCCAAACCTATGGGGTCTACGTTTGACCCCATTCCCCTAATTGACAGCACTTAACGCGGCGCCTATCTTTTCACGAAGAAGGGAGGACGACTATGAGCGACAATTCCGTTATTATATCGTGCAGTTCCTGCGGCGCAAAAAACAGGGTTCCGGTTTCCCGCCTGGAGGATCGCCCGGTCTGCGGAAAGTGCAAAACCCGGCTGCCCGCGCCCTCCGCAGCAAACCGCCCTGTGGATGTGACCGACGCGAGCTTTCAAAACGAGGTCCTTGCCAGTCCGATTCCGGTGCTCCTGGATTGCTGGGCGCCCTGGTGCGGCCCCTGCAAGATGGTGGCGCCCGTCCTGGATGAAATCGCCAGGGAATACGTCGGCACAATCAAGGTGGCGAAGCTGAACGTTGACAATAATCCGGCCACGGCGTCCCAGTTCAGAACCCAGAGCATCCCCACCATGATCCTGTTTAAGAACGGCCGGGAGGTCGACCGTTTGGTGGGGGCGGCGCCCAAACAGCAGATCATTAACTTTGTCCAGAATCAACTGTAGGGCGGCTGGAAACGTACTTTAGCATATTTTCCGCTCCCATGCCTGGCATGGGAGCGGACCTTAATAGATGCGCAGCCCGTTGCATTCCCATCATCAAATCCGATTTTCATTGACTTACCGGCCAATTAGGACCATACCGATCAGGACGATATAATTACGACCTCTCCACGGACAGGAAGAAAAGACTCTCGTCCCGCCGACCGCTCCGTCCAGGGGCCCAACCTTTACCCTGGCGGACTGTTATGCACCTTAAACCATATTTTGATCCTCACTCCCCTTTTATGAGCCAGTACACGCCCAGGTTCCTGGAGCGTTTTGACCTGTCCTTCCATGACGAAGGCTTGTGCACCGAGTATTTTATCGAAACCCTGGACGAGCATCAGACCATATCGTCCGCCCTGGTGCTTTCGCAGAACACCTTTGCCAACAACCTGCACGTCTCCCGGTTTTATCCGGAATTGGCCAAACGGACCAATTGCAAGTATATGTCCGCCGTGGCCTTTTATCTGATGATCCACCATTTTTCCCAAACCCACCATCTTAACAACCAATGCCGGATTTCCCTGGACACCACCAACAGGGTGTTTGATCAATTTTACTCCCATTTGCTGGATTTCAATTTTTGCATCCGCCGGCAAATGGCGGGGGGAAACGTGGCCTTGATCAGCGATTACTGCCACGATAAAATCAATCTGGCCATGATTCATCCCCACGCGGAGCAGGACGACGGGCCGGCCTTTTTGTATACCTGAACGCCTTGCCAGGGGAGTTGCGTTTGAGGATTGATTTGCAAACGAACGGCTCAAACGTCAAACGTAGACTTGACCCCATTCTGGGTTTATGGGGTGGAGCATAGCCCCGCCCCGGTCTGAATTACCGATTTCCGCCCCTAAGTTGAATCCCGCCTTGCAGCATGGCCTGAACCAGGTAGAGGCCTGCCAGGATGCGAAATCCCGCCGGACCTCCGGCTGATCCCAGGCAGGCGCCCAGGATAATGGGGCCGCCAAAATACCCCAATCCCCAAAACAGATAAAAGGCCCCGGAAGCCGTCCCTTTTAACGAATCCCCCACGGAGTTGTTCAGCCACGCCAGGGAGGAGACACAGAACATCCCCAGCCCCCAACTGGCTAAAAACAGCCAGGGGTAAACCATCCACCCGCTTTTTGCGGGAAAAATTACCAGGCCTGCGGCGGCTGCGGCCAGGCCGCAAAGCATGATTTTGCCGCTCCCGCACCGGTCTGACGCCTGGCCGGCGACGATCTGGGACAGGCTGATCGCCGCATAGAAAAACATAAAGAACCACCCCACCCCAGCTTGGGAAAAGCCCTTGTACTCCATCAAGAAGCCGGGCAGCACCGTCAAAAAGCTGCCGTATCCGGCGCCGTACAGGATGATCCCGCCGAATACGGCCAGGGTTGCGGGCTTTTTTAAGAGCAATAGGAACTCGGCGGAATCCATTTCGCCTTCGGGCGCCAGGGTCCTGGATTCCGGTTCTTGAACAAACGCGATGATCAGAACTGCTCCAAGGGCGCATAAGACGGCAAACAGCAAAAACGGCTCGTTATGCAGCCAGCGGGAGGAGATCACAATTCCGAAGCCGCTGCCCAGAGTGAGCCCCAGGTGCAGGGAGGCGTTGTATACGCCGATGGCCTTTCCCTTGGATTCGGGCCGCAGGGTGCAAAGCAAGGCCGGGGCCAGCGCCCACAAGGGCGCCTCACCCGCGCCTTGCAGCATGCGTCCGAAAAATACCGTTTCCTGGCTTTGGGAGAACCAATATAAAAGCCCGGAAAGCGAGCAAATCAGATATCCGCCCGCTAAAAAGCGCTTGAATCCGTAGCGGTCGGACAAGCGGCCGATGGGAAATTGCAGCAAGACAAACGAGACGGCGAAAAACGAGGCCAGCCAGCCCACGGTCTTAAAAGAGCCTGTCAGGGTGAAGATTTTTTGAGGCAGCAGGGAGACGATGAGCCCGACTCCGAACATGATTAAGAATACAGCTATATTGAGCGCAATAATGCACCGTTGATTTTCCATAACAAATCCGCCTGTAACATCTAAACCAAGTTGGCTTCATTCCAGTAAGTTCGGTGTATTTCCGGCAAAGGACGCAGCCGCCGCTTTGTTACTTGAGTAAAGCTGCTTGGGCGTTTGCCGCCGTGAGAGCAGTTCCTCCAAAGAAGGGCTGGGCGCAAAGACGCACCGGCGGCTTCTTTCGGACGCAACTCAAGGGAGCAATTTAGTATTGATTAAAAATGGCCTGGCAACGCTTAGACGTTACAGGGCGGAGGAGGCAGAATTTGTTGTAAGAAAATCATGATGAAAATCCTGATTTGAATTGTTTTTCCCGGCGAGGGGCGCCCGCCGAACTTCTTCTTGTTTATATAGGCCGCCGCCCTCCAAGTCAAACGCAAACAGGAGGGCTTCAGGTTGCGTTCAAGCATATGAGATCGAACGAAGGCCTTCTTTGATCGCACCGCGTATTGAAACTGATAGTCATTATTCTCCAATCTTTGTAATTTAATTATATTTTATCAATACCTTAAATCACTAATAGGAAAGAATAGCCTTTAAAAGGTTGCCAAGACCCCCTTCATGGAATATCTTTTATAAACTCGGCTTTGGAGATTATAAATTAACAACCTCGTACGCGGGGGGATGGAAGGTTTTATTTAATGAAGAAATGGCTGCAAAACGATCTGGCTTGTCCGGAATGTTTTTCCAATAAAAATCTTTTGGATTTAATAGTTAAAGAAGAAGTTGACGACGACGTCCTGGAGGGGAGGCTCGTCTGCACGGATTGCGGCGCGCAATTTGAGATTTCCGGCGGCGTGGCTATCCTGCTGCCCAAGAAAACCCGGCACATATTGTCCGAAACCTCGGGATACAATTCCCAGAGCATGCTGTCCGCGTACTTGTGGAGCCACTTTTCCGAATTTTTCAACGGCCCCAATGCAACCGAGGCCTACACTATCTGGTCCTCTTTGTTTGACGGCAAAAACGGCTACGCCGTGGACATCGGGTGCGCCGTGGGCAGGCTCTCCTTTGACCTAAGCAGGACCCATTCCCGCGTTATCGGCCTGGACACCTCCCTATCCTTTATTAAGCGGGCGCGGCGCATCATGAAGGAAAGAAGCCTGCATTTTGACATGATCCTGGAAGGCAACATCACGGAACGGCAGGTTTGCGAACTCAACCCGGATTGGAACTACGACCGGGTGGAGTTTGTCGTGGCCGACGCCCTGGCCCTGCCTTTTCACGAGGATTTGTTTTCCACGGCTTCGTCCATCAACATTTTGGAAAAGGTGCCTCACCCGATCCAGCACTTGCAAGACGTCAACCGGGTTCTTAAAAAGAAGGATTCCGTGTTTGTGTTTTCCGATCCCTTTTCCTGGGACGCTTCCGTCTCCACTCCGGACCTTTGGCTGGGAGGCCGCAACCAGGGGCCCTTCCAGGGCCGGGGGGTGGATAACATGGAACGCCTGCTCAGCAATGGGGACGGGGTCTTTACCCCTCCCTTTGAAGTGAGTAAAAAGGGGGACGTTTTGTGGAAGATCAGAAAGACGGAAAATTTGTGGGAGTATATTCACTCCCAATACCTCATTGGCGTGAGATAGCAACCCCCTGACAGGAAAGAGTTATGACGCAAACCAAACATGGCATTTGCGGCCTGTGCTTCCACAGCCCGGGCTGCGGCGTGATTGTCCATTTTGACGATGAAGGAAAGATCGACCATCTGGAGCCGGACCCGGACGTCCCCATGGGCGAGGTCCTGTGCCCCATATCAAAAAGCGCCCGGGATATTGTGTACTCGGACAAAAGGCTGTCCACGCCCCTTCGGCGCACCGGCCCCAAAGGGACCTACGAGTTTGAGCCCATCACCTGGGACGAGGCCTACGACGAGATCGCAGCCAAGCTGAACGAGTTAAAGGATAAACACGGCCCGGAATCCGTGGGCTTTTACGCCGGCACCGGAACCTACGAGCGCTCCTTTAAAGACGCGTACCAGTTGAAGGGCTCGGAGATTTACCTGGCCTCCAGCGTGTTGTTCCCGTTTGGGTCTCCCAACACCTTCGGCGTGGGCGCACCCTGCTACACGTCCTTAGGCGTATTGGCGCCCAAAGTCACCATGGGCTGCCTGCATATAGACATGTACTCCGACCTGGACAACGCGGACCTGATCCTGGTCTGGGGCACGGACCCTTCCACGTCCACCCCGCCGGCGGCTTTCAGCAAGCTGGAGCGGGCCGCGGAGGAAGGCGCGGAAATCGTCGTCATCGATCCCCGGCGCACCAAAAGCGCGGACCTGCCCGGCGCCGAATGGCTGCCCATCCGTCCCGGCACGGACGGCGCCCTGGCCCTGGCCCTGGCGCATGTGATCATCCGGGACGATCTGCACGATGTGGAATTTACGGAAAACTGGTGCCAGGGCTTTGAGGAATTCGCCGAATACGTAAAGGATTTCACCCCGGAATACGTCTCGGAATTGACCGGCATTGACGCGGATCGCATCGAGGAGCTGGCCGAAAGCATCGCCGAGGCCGACGGGGCCACCTACGTCATGTACACGGGCCTGGAATACACCAAAAGCGGCGTCCAGAACATTCGGGCGGTCATGGCTTTATGGGCGGTGGCCGGCCAATTGGACGTGGAAGGCGGCCGCAACTTTTTGCATCATGACGCCTTCATCTCCCTGAACAAGTCCATCCTGAAGGAATCTCCGGGGATGGATAAATCCATCGGCAAGGGCAAATTTCCGGTTTATGCGAAATATTGCGGGGGAGAGCCTCACGCCATCCTCCTGCCCAAGGCCATCATTGACGGCGCCCCCTATAAAATCCGGGGCCTGTTCATCCAGGGCGCTTCCATCCTCACGGCGTGGCCCGATCCCAAGGTCTGGCAAAAAGCCATGGAGGAGCTGGACTTTTTGGTCTGCATCGACCTGCAAATGACCAAGGACGCCGCATTTGCGGACATTGTGCTGCCTGCATCCACAGCCTTTGAGCAGGAATCCTATTGCTATTACGGCAACGCTATCCGCTACCGGGAGAAAATGATCGAACCCGTGGGCGAGGCCAAGCCCAATCACCAGATCCTTGCCGAACTGGCCGAACGCCTGGGCTACGGGGACTTGTACGCCAAAGATCCCAAGACCCTGCTGGGCTCCGTCCTGGAAGGCTCGGGCTACAGCCTGGACGACCTGTTGAGCGCGGAAAATTACGTCATTAAGAAGCCCGGCAAGCCCATGGAATACAAAAAATGGGAAAAAGGCCTGCTCCGAAAAGACGGCAAGCCCGGATTTGAAACCCCATCCGGAAAATTTGAAATCAAGTCCACCGTCCTGGAAAAGCACGGTTATGACGGCCTGCCCAAATACGAGGAATCCTTTGAAACTCCGGTGAGCGATCCGGACCGGTTCAAGAAGTTCCCCCTGATCCTGGGGACCGGACCCTTTAAGCCGGACATGAAGTCCTGCTTCCGGGCCATCCCGAGGTTCATGAAAAAATTCCCCTCCCCGGCCATCCAAATAAGCCCGGCGGACGCGGCGGAACGCAGGCTGGAAACCGGCGATCTGGCCACGCTCAAAACCGCCCGGGGTTCGGTGGTCATGCGGGTTTTCGTCACGGATAAAATCATGGAGGGATTCGTCTACGCTCCGGTGGGCGGCGGCGGCCCCCTGGGAACCGAGGAATGGCAGGCGGCGAACGTCAACATGCTCACCGACCTGGAGCAGTTCGACCCCATTTCCGGCTTTCCCGTGTACAAAACCCTGCTTTGCCAGATAAAGCGCAAACGGGACAAGCGCCATAAGATCGAAGTCCCGGACCCCACCCTGGGGTGCGTGGGATAAGATCCTTCCAACATCAAAAATCAGCTAACCATGATTCCAATGGGGCGGCCCGGAAAGTACGGGCCGCCCCTTTTTTGTGCATTGCGGGCGGCAGACGGATAGACTTGGTTGAATTCATGCTTTTTGTTTGGCGTTAGGTGGGGTATCCGTCCGTTGGATATGCCAGGATTCCATTATCGAGAAAGGTCGCACCTACTGCGCTAACGCGCCCAGGCAAGATACTGCTTTGCCTGGGCCACCCAACATTGGCAACGGCTTTCAGTTGCTCGGGCGGCGCTGGCAGCGTCGTACGCCGCCGTGCTGCAAAGCGACAGTAGGCGCGGCCGGGTCAGGTTGTTTTAATTGGGGATGGCCGGCGGGCGGATGGCAAAGGGAGACTCTGCAGTCTATAAAATGGGCTGCTCCTGCGGCAGGCCCTGCTGAGAACTCCGAATCTTTCTTTCAGCAAGGGTTCCCCTGACTCCATTCATTGCCAGGACTACGGCCAATATTTTTAAAAGAAACAAATCGGAGCCGGAATCCATGATTGTGAGGATAACCTCGCAGACCATATAGATCAGAATCAGAATGGCGCTTATGAAGCAATTTTCTTTCCATACTCTCCAGGTGAGGAAGCCAGGTATCACGATTATATAAACAAAGAGGCGGAACAGGATAAACTGCAGGACAATGCTCTCAATGTTGGCGGCTGGAATCTCTAAAGTAGACGAATTAATAAACAGGATGAAACAAAACGACAGCGTTATCCACAACCCGGCCCAGGCCCCTTGATCAACGGCCTTCTTTCTTTGTGTCGGATCGCTTGTGTCCGGCCAAAACCATTTATACTCTTTTGAGGCATCTTCTTTTCCCATGTGGTTTTACACCTTTTTTAATGCCGTCGATTTTAGCCGCCATAGGACAAAACAAACAGGGATGACTCCAATCCTCATGAATTGGCTTTACGATGGTTCTCGTATTCCTGCACCAGCTTTTGCACGGCCTGGGTGGGGGAGAGGTTTCCTTCCACCACGTCGGATTCAATGCCGGGAATCATGGCTTTCACCGTGGGATTACCATAGAAGGCCGTCCTCAGATAATCGTCCACCATGGAGTGGACCCACCGGACCGTCTGGGCGTTGCGGCGGCTTTGAAACACGCCGGAGGCCATGGTATTGGCCTTGAAATCCTCCACGGTTTTCCACACGTCGGGGATTTTATCGCCGGTCAGGGAAGATGCGGTCAGCGCTTGCGTGGTCCAACCTTCCGTCGCTGGCAGCAGATAGTGGATGATGCGTTCAAATTCGGACCGGGCCATCTCGGCGCGCTGCTTGTTGTCGCCGTCGGCCTTGTTGATGAGGATGGCGTCGGCAAGCTCCATGATGCCTTTTTTCATGCCCTGGAGTTCGTCGCCCGCCCCTGCTATCAGCACCAGCAAGAAGAAATCCACCATGGACCGGACTTCGGTTTCGCTCTGGCCTACGCCCACGGTTTCCACCAAAATCACGTCGAACCCGGCGGCTTCGCAGATCAGCATGGTTTCGCGGCTTTTCCGGGTGACGCCGCCCAGGACTCCGCTGGACGGGCTGGGGCGGATGAAGGCGTTTTTGTTGCGGGATAGGTTTTGCATGCGGGTTTTATCGCCCAGGATGCTGCCCCGGGTGAGGGAGGACGAAGGGTCCACGGCCAGAACCGCCACCTTGTGGCCCCGGTCGCACAAAAGGGAGCCCAGGGCTTCGATAAAGGTGCTTTTACCCGCGCCCGGCACGCCCGTAATGCCCACCCGGACGGAATTTCCGGTGTGGGGGATGAGTTCCTTGAGCATGCGCTGAGCCCGCTCCATGTGAGCGGGGACGTTGCTTTCCACCAGGGTGATGGCCCGGCCTAATACGGTCCTGTCCTGCGCCAGAACGCCTTGGACGAAATCCTGCACCCGCAGGTTTTTGCGGCGAACCACGGGCGCCGCGGCGGGTTTGGAGGAGGCGCCGGGCATGCCGTCGTGCCCGCCTTCCACGCCGTCTACAACCAGGGAAGCAAAGCCTTTGCCGTCACAATCTTGGGGCGCCCATTCCGGGCGTTTGCCTGAACTCATGCGCACTCTCTATGCAATGAAAAGGGGCGCAACCGGGTAAAACGGCCGCGCCCCTTCCGGTTATTAGTAGACTGGATTATTCAGCCAGCCGTTTGTTCAACTCCACCATGACCTTTTGGGCGGCCACGGGAATGACCGTGCCGGGGCCGAAAATCAGGGATGCTCCGTGCTCTCTGAGGAATTGGTAATCCTGAGCCGGGATAACCCCGCCCACGATGACCATAATATCCTCGCGGCCGTGTTTTTTCAACTCTTCAACCAATTTGGGCAAAAGGGTTTTATGACCGGCGGCCAGGCTGCTCATGCCAACAATGTGGACGTCGTTTTCCACAGCCTGGAGGGCTGCTTCCTCGGGCGTCTGGAACAGAGGCCCGATGTCCACGTCAAAACCCAGGTCGGCGAAGGCCGTGGAAATGACCTTGGCGCCCCGGTCGTGCCCGTCCTGGCCCATCTTGGCGACCATGATGCGGGGACGGCGGCCTTCGGCCTCCTCGAATTCGTCCGTCATCTTACGGACGGCGGCCACTTCTTCCTCTTCGCCGAATTCCGTGCTGTATACGCCGGATACGCTGCGCGTCACTGCTTTATGCCTCCCGGTGACCTTCTCGATTGCATAGGAAATTTCGCCCAGGCTGGCCCGGACCCGTGCGGCCTTGACGGCCAGATCCAGCAGGTTGCCGTTTTCGGTTTCCGCAGCCTTGGTAATGGCTTCCAATGCCTGGGATACGGCGGCTTCGTCCCGGCCGTCCTTCAACTGAGCCAGACGTTTGAGCTGGGATTCGCGTACGGCCGTGTTGTCCACTTCCAGGACTTCCATGGGATCTTCCGTCTCGGGGCGATACTTGTTGACGCCCACGATGACTTCCTTTTTGGAGTCGATGCGCGCCTGTCTGCGGGCCGCCGCTTCTTCAATTCGCATTTTGGGAAGCCCGGTGTCAATGGCTTTCGCCATGCCGCCCAGGGATTCGATCTCGCAAATATGGCCCCAGGCGCGATCCACGATCTGGGAGGTGAGGCTTTCCAGATAGTAAGACCCGGCCCAGGGATCCACCACCTTGCAGATTTTGGTTTCGTCCTGGAGAAACAACTGGGTGTTCCTGGCGATCCGGGCCGAAAAATCCGTGGGCAGTGCGATGGCTTCGTCCAGGGAGTTGGTGTGCAGGCTCTGGGTATGGCCCAAAGCGGCGGACATGGCCTCGATGCAGGTCCTGCAGACGTTGTTGTACGGATCCTGTTCGGTAAGGCTCCAACCCGAGGTCTGGGTGTGGGTGCGCAAGGCCAGGCTCTTGGGATTCTTGGGATCAAAGCCCTTGATGAGCTTGGCCCAAATCAAACGGCCTGCACGGAGCTTGGCCACTTCCATGAAGTGGTTCATGCCCGTGCCCCAGAAAAAGGACAGGCGGGGCGCGAAGGTGTCCACGCTCATGCCCGCGGCCACGCCGGTTTTGACATACTGATAGCCGTCGGCCAGGGTATAGCCCAGCTCGATGTCAGCCGTGGCGCCCGCTTCCTGCATATGGTAGCCCGAGATGCTGATGCTGTTGAACTTGGGCATGTTCTGGCTGGTGAACTCAAAGATGTCCGCGATGATCTTCATGGAAGGCGTGGGCGGATAAATATAGGTGTTCCGCACCATGTATTCCTTGAGGATGTCGTTCTGGATGGTTCCCGTAAGCTGCTCGTGGGATACGCCCTGCTCTTCGGCGGCCACGATATAATAGGCCAGGATGGGCAGAACTGCGCCGTTCATGGTCATGGACACGGACATCTGGTCCAGCGGAATGCCGTCAAACAGGATTTTCATGTCCAGGATGGAGTCCACAGCCACGCCGGCCTTGCCCACGTCGCCCACCACGCGTTCGTGGTCCGAGTCATAGCCGCGATGGGTGGCCAGGTCGAATGCAATGGACAGGCCCTTCTGGCCCATGGCCAGGTTGCGGCGGTAAAATGCGTTGGATTCCTCAGCCGTGGAAAAGCCCGCGTACTGACGGACGGTCCAGGGCCTGGTGACGAACATGGTGGGGTAAGGCCCGCGAAGATAAGGCGGAATGCCGGACACAAATCCGGTGTGCTCCAGATCGGCGACGTCTTCCCCTGTATACAGGGCCTTGACCGGAATCTGCTCGTTGGTCATCCATTCAAAATCTATAGCGTCGGCGGCAGCCTGATCCAGGGCTGCCTTCCATTCGGCCAGTCCCGCCTTGGATTTGGGCGGGTTGTAAGCCATGGCAGTAAAATCAGGTGTCTTATTCATGAGTCAGTCCGCTCCGTTTTTGAAGGTTTAACAGCAGGGTGTAGCAATCAGCCCCCATGAAGATGTAATCGTCCATGCCTGCGTCCCTGTAGGATTGCTCCAGGTCCTTGGCGGGCTTGCCGGCAAGGAGCACAAAGGCGTCGGAGACTTTTTCCTTGAGCAGCTTGGCCAGGGGCGGTACGATTTCGGGATAGGCTTTATCCGTGGAGCAGATAATGGCGATATTCGCGCCGGAATCGACGAACGCCTGGGCGCAGTCTTCGGGAGTCTGGAATCCGGTGTTTTCCACCATTTCAAACCCGCCGGGCTGAAAAAATCCGCCGGAGAAGTCGGCCCGGGCCTTGTGCTGCGGAACGGGGCCCATGTTGGCCAAAAAAATCTTGACCCGTTCGCCGGTTTCCTTCACATGCTTGTCCATGGCGGCGCGAAGGCTTTCAAAAGGCTCCGAGCCCCGGTGGATGGCCAAGGGCGTCACGCTTCCGGAACCGGCTTCCATGGCTCCAAAGATGGCGCTCAGGCTGGCGCCAGCCTGGGCTGCGGCCACGGCTTTGTCCATGGTTTCGGGCGCCGCCGGGCTGTCTTTCATGGCCTCTTCCAGGGCTTTCAGCATGTCGCCGCCGTTTCCGGCCGCCTTGCAGAATTCCTCCACCTGGGCCGCCCTTTTGGATTGCAGCGCGGCATGATCCACCGCCGGGACTTCCAGGGGCTTTTCCGCCAGGTTGGCGTACATGTTGGTTCCCACAAAGACATCTTTGCGCTTTTTGATGTTCTTGGCCTTTTGCTCGGCCACATCCACGCACATGCTTTGAGGCAGGCCTTGCTCCAGGGCTTTGGCCATGCCGCCGGCCTTTTCGATTTCCTGAAAAATTCCCCAGGCTTTTTCGGCCACCGTATTCGTGAGGGTTTCCACATACCAGGAGCCGCCCGAAGGATCCACGGGTTGGGTGAACCGGCTTTCCTCCTGCAAGACGATCTGCAAGTTGCGGGACACCCTGCGAGAGAACTCGTTGGGCTGACGGGCGACTTCGTCAAAAGGCGCCACGTAAATCATGTCCGCGCCGCCCATGGCGGCTGCAAAGCATTCGGTGGTGTTTCTCAGCATGTTCACGTAAGGATCGCACAGGGTCTTGGTCCAGGCCGAGGTGCGGGCGAACATAAACAGCTTTTGCGATTCTTCATTGCCGCCGAAAGCGTCGGCGATCTGGGTCCAAAGAATGCGCGCCGCCCTGAGCTTGGCGATTTCCATGAAAAAATGACCGCCCACGGAAAAGGAGAAGCAAACCTTGGGAGCGATTACGTCGAATTCCACCCCGCGGTCCTGCATGGCCCTGATGTATTCCACGGCCGTGGCCACGGCGAAAGCCAGTTCCTGAGTGGCGCTGGCGCCCGCGTCATGATAGGGCGAGCCGCTGGCGATGATGGTCCGCACATGGCGGGCGTTGGACTTGGCCCACATGAGCAAAGCGGTCATGGAGTCGTAAGCCGCATTCAATGAAATGGGGATGGCGCCCTTGGCGGCCAATTCCCCCAGAGGATCGGCGCCGACGCATCCGGCCAGGCTGGCGGCGAACTTGCCGCTCACCAACTGCCCGGCGGCCATGAGGCTGGCGATGGGAAGAGCCGTGGCCCCTGCATTGACGAACATGGGAATGTTGGCGGTGTCCACTCCGGCCAGGGCCTTGGCGAAATCGCCCGCACAGGCCGCGGAAAGGCCCATGGCCCCCACGTCTTCCGCCTTGGCCTGCCCCGGATCCTGACCCAGCTTGACTGCAGGGTCCAAAACCACCTGCAGGCCGGTCTGGCCCCTTTCCAGATCATGCACCGCCGCCTTGTTGAACTCCTCAGGCATGGAGCACGAAATAGCCTGGCAAATATTCCAGGGATTGATAAGGAAGCCGTCCGCCTTGGTTCCGCGCACAAAAGGGGCGCTTCCCGGCATGGTGTCAATGTGCGGCAAATCCTTGATTTCATGCTGCCAGTACATGGGCTGAAGATCAATGTCCTCATAGGTTTTGGTGATGACCTTCTTTTCAAAGGGCGCGCCTTTGAGGCTGGCCACCGCCGCATCGTACCATTCCTGATAGCTGGGGAAGGAAAACTCGGAAAAGAGCTTCTCTCCTTCACCCCTCGGGGTTAGGGTCGGTGCATTGTTTGACATGGTAGACATCCGCTCCGTTGGTTATGGGTAAAAATAAAAAAAGGGCCGCCCCTGAACAAAATTTATTCCAATCGATCAATTTTATGGTCGAACGGATTGGAACCAGGAGCGCGTCTCGCATCGCCAGGCAAAAAAAAATCAGGCCGCGCCCAAGCCATGAAAGTAAAAAGAACCAAGCAGCTTTCTATTATTTTCAAGAACTTGTAATTCTGCGCCGCATAGCGCGCCGGTTTTTTCCATCATGTTATTCCAGCGCTTGATGTAAATTTATCATAGCCCGAATAAATATGCCATATTTTTTTATAAAAGGAAAAGGGGGAATCGCCTGAAAATGGGCATTTTTTGAAGGGGGAATGGCAGAGGGACTCCCTCCGGCCCAAGAGCCGGGCCGGAGGAGGCTGAAAGCGAAGCGCGGCGGACCGCCGCACGAACTATGGGCCTCAGGAAAAGCCGCCGGGAGGCCCGCATGAGGACTTTGCAAAGGAACCGCCCCGCCGGCTGGAAAAGCAGGACATAAGGCGTTCGGTTTCCTTGGCGCCGCATTTGGGGCATGGGGGAGTTTCCTTGTCGGACATTCCCACGATTTCCTCAAAATC
Source organism: Desulfatibacillum aliphaticivorans DSM 15576 (assembly GCF_000429905.1). NCBI lineage: Bacteria > Pseudomonadati > Thermodesulfobacteriota > Desulfobacteria > Desulfobacterales > Desulfatibacillaceae > Desulfatibacillum > Desulfatibacillum aliphaticivorans. The sequence goes on from NZ_AUCT01000003.1 coordinate 148,633, forward strand.
CCGGCCGCATTTTTTGCAGTTGAATTCGTAAATGGGCATAACTTCCTCCGTTTGATGAATTGCCATCCTTAATAAAAATAAGGCAAAGAATAAGGGACGTCAATACTTGGAGGAAAGAGGAGTGGGCGCCGCTGGGATATAAGCCCATGACATTGCATGTTTGAGCTGGTTTGGAGGTATCCACCGCCGCAGAAATTTATCCGCCATTGATGTTGGGCGCCCCAGGCAGAGCAGTATCCTGCCTGGGCGCGTTAGCGCAGCAGGTGCGACCTTGTTTGACAATAGAATCATGGCATCTCCAACGGCCAAAGGCTCCATCCAAAACCAAACAAAAAGCACGAATTCAGCCAAGTCCACCCGTCGGCCGACCTTTCCTGACTTTGACAATCTTTCCGGCCGCGTGAAAAGAAAGCAGGGCAAGCCCTGAAGTTACATTGCCTCTTTAAAACCGTGATGGCTAAATTCGGTGTGTAGCGACAGGCCCCCGGGGCCTGTCCTTGAACGCGCTTTGCGCGTTCCATAGGCGCCCACAGGGGGGCGCAACTACATTGCATATTAATCTGTAAGTTTGTATTCTTCGTCTGCGGCAGGGATTTCCCCGCCCAGAAGGACGCGGAGATACGGTAGTTGGGAGGCGGTGGAGGGCCCGATTTGCCGCCTAAATCACGGCCAGGACCATGGTGGCGTCGTCCGTGCTGCCGTCGTCGCGGACGTGTTTGAGGATGGCCTGGGCTTTGTGCTCCAGGCTTTCCGGGCCGGACAGGATGGCTGTCAGGGCCTTGGGGGTGATGTGATCGTGCACGCCGTCGGTGGTGAGCATGAACAAGGCGCCGGGGCTGAACTCCAAGGCGCCGGTCACGGGCTCGCAGTCCCCTGCTCCCACACACTGGTCCAGGAGCCGAAGCCCGGGATGCCTGCGGGCCTCTTCCGCCGTGATTTCGCCTTCGTCGTATAAAAACCAGGCCATGTTCTGGTCCTTGGTGACATAGCGCAGCCTGCCGTTTTCAAACAGCACCAGGCGGCTGTCCCCCACGTGAACCCATTGGGCGGAGGAGCCTCGCACCACAACGGCGGTCAGGGTGGCCCCCATGTCCTCAAAGCACGCATCCTCCGACGCCTTGCAAAAGATGGCCTGATCGGTCTGCTGCACCAGTTTTTCCATAATCCCGCCGGCTGTAAGATCATGATCCGGCATGGCGTCCAGGCCGTCCATGATCATTTGCGCGGCGATGCCTCCGCCGGCCGAGGAGCCCATGCCGTCGGCAATGGCCAGAAGCACGGCGCCGTCCGGGGTTTCCTTGACAAGGCGCCGGTCCTGGTTTTCGTTCCGTTTCAGGCCCATGTCGGATAAGGCGAATGATTCCACGTATTGTATTCCTTTTTCTATATGTCCGGAAAATTGGCGGCTTTGAGGGTTACACCCAGTTTTTTCATGGCTGAGGAAAACTCTTCGGTCAGGCGCCCCACTTCCTTTTGCTTGTCTTCTTCATAAATCAAAAACAACGAGGTCATCTTCCTAACCGGCGGTGCGCACTCCAGGGGTAGGTCGCACTGGGGCAATATCTCGGTCAGGGCCTCGATGATCTCCCCGGCCTTGTTAAACCGCTCGTCCGGCGCACGCTTCCCCGCCTTCATGATCACCTGGCGCAGGGCCGGAGGCAGGTCCGGGGCCTTCTCCGCCGGGTCCGGGACGTCCCGTTCCAGGTGGCCGTCCAACAAGGCCATGATATCGTTTCCGGGAAAGGCGCGCTCTCCGGTGACCATTTCGTAGGCGGCCAGACCCAGGGAGTATATGTCGGTTCTTTCGTCCACGGGATCTCCGTCGATCTGCTCGGGAGACATGAACGCCGCCGTGCCGGTCTCGCCGAAGTCTTCCGTGCCGATTTTGCAGGCGATGCCGAAATCCATGATTTTCAGCCGGTCTCCGGTTTGTATGAACAGGTTGGAGACGTTGATGTCGCGGTGGATGATTCCGAACTTATGGGCGTATTCCAGGCCGCGGCAGGCCTGGACCATAAAATCCGCAGCCAGGAGGGGCGAAAGCCTGCCCAGGCGCTTAATCATGTCGGACAAAAGCTCGCCTTCCAGATACTCCATGATAATGAAAACGGTCCGGTACAGCTCCTCGATGTCAAATACCCTGACGATGTTCTCGTGGTTGAATTTGGCGATGCTTTCGGCTTCGTTGCGGAAGGCGGCCAGAAAATCCGGGTCCAGGGCCTTGTCGTGATGGAGCATCTTGATGGCCACGGGCATTTCCAGGGCGGTGTGGATTCCCTTGTACACCATGGAAAACCCGCCCTTGCCCAGAACCTCCCTGGCCGTGTACCTGCCCACGGCCCGGTCCGCCATGGGGCGATCCGCGCTCAGGCGGTCAGCGACCAATTCGGTCAAAAACTCCATGAGGTCCCGGTCTTTTTCCACCATGGCCTCAAACTGATCCCGGCGGATCACCCACAGGCACATGGGCGTTTCAGCCTCCACGTGGGCGGAATACGGCGCGCCCGTAAGAAGGGCGGTGACGCCCACCACCTCGCCCAGGCCCCGGCGTCCAATGGCGACAAGCTCGCCGTCCTTCTCCACAAGAATTCTGCAGGAGCCTTTTTGGATGATGTATCCGGCCTCGCTGTTCGCATTCTGGATTATAAAACGCTCTCCTTGTGCGACGTGCTTGATTTCCAGGCCCTGCATCAGGGGCTTTTTTCCGTCCATGGTGACAAAACGGAGGAATTTAGTGCGCAGGTCCCCTTGGTCCTCGGCTTCCTGAACCTTTTGGAAGAACGGGCACGAGATGCAAGAGGAGATTTTATCCTCTTCCGGGCCAGGGGTTTGGTTATGGCACATGGTTCCGTCCACGGCCCAGCAAAGGCGGCCGGCGTTTTTCCCGTTGTTTACGCCGTCCAGGGCGGTTTTCAACGCCGCTTGGCACGGACCGTTTTCATCCACGTTGGCGCCGCCCGGCTCCTTGCCGCACTGGGTGTATTCCCAACAATTGGGTGGTTCGATTTTTTCAGTCATGAGATGTCTCCCGCAACGATACGTTTGGCTTGGGTAAAATCATAATGAGCGGGGTTTGGCAAGTCAATCAAAGAGGACGATGGTGTTTACAGCAGCGGGATTTTGCCTAATTCCATTCCTTGACAAGGGCGCGGCGGAGGTAGGTGCGGTATTCTTCCGGGTGTTCATTGAGGATGAACCGGAGATAGGCCACGTTTTTCTCGATGGCGGCTTCATAAAGGTCTTTATCAATGTTCCAGCGTTCGCGAAAATGAGCCCGGACGTAATGGCGCACGCCGTTCAGATCATTGTCCAGGCGCACCTTGGCCATTTCGTAAAAATCGGCGGTTTTGCGCAGAAGATCCAACTCGCTGGCAAATCCGGGAACGCCGGCCTCTTCAAACTCGTAATAAAGAAAGATGAGTTTTTCCAGGTAATTCCTGGCCGCCATCTGCCCCAGGAGGTCGGCGGTGCCCAGCATCTGGCCCAACATGCGGTAGGACTCGTTGGAAAAGCAAATATCGCAGACTTCCACGTCCAGGTCCGTGCATTCCAGAAAGCAACTGCAGATTTTAAAGTCCCTTTCGGAAAAGCCTCGGGAGTTGAAGTACAACTTCATGAACTCCACGCTCCGCTGCACGTGGATGAGGGTGTAGCGTGCGCCCGTACCCCGGTGGTCGTCTTGGCGTTGGATGTAACCGGTGTCGTGAAGAAGAGCGGCGATGAGGCCCAGGAACACGTCGGTTTCGTTCAGAGGCTTGCCTTCCACAACGGCGCCGTGCATAAGGCGAGCCATTGCCAGGAAAGCATCCGTGGTGTGCTGGAGATCATGAAAACGGGTGTTGCACCGTTTGAAATCGGGATATTTTCCGGCGAACAGGGTCAGGATATCATCAAAAACGCTGCGGATGAAGTCAAAGCTGGTTTCGTCAAACATGAGCCTGACGATATTCTCCGCCTCTTTCAGGACTTCCCGGGGTTTTTCCATAGAAACCAAGTCGTCAATTTCAGGAAGCACCACGACAGGCGGTTCTCTGGTAACAGACTGATTTCTCATTAATCCCCCTCATCCCCTTGTACAAAAAAAAAGCTAAAGAGACTGCGCATAGTGGACATTAGATCATACTAAACCATGACCTTTAGCAGGTGTCAAGTCATGAGATAGACTTAAGGTGCAAAATCGGTGTGAAGTTGCAAAAAACAGGCTGTGCTTTGGCGGGCTCAAAAAAAAGAACCCCCTGAGACCGTTAATCCCAGGGGGGTCTTATGATATTAGTCGACCGGGCTATGCCGCGCTTTTTTGCGTCTTACGTTCCGTGTCCTTGTCATAACAGGTGCGGCAGCACCTGAGGCAGCGGCCGGACTCCCGAAGTGCGGACTCTTCGTCCAATACCTGATCCACTTCGATGAAGGAATAAATTCTCTCTTGCACCGGAAGTTCCGGCATGGGCGCGCGGGGCGATTGGATAATGCCGGGCACGGTTTTGAAATCCGATTCGGGGATCAAGGGTTTTTTCAGGTCCTTGGGCGCGGCCTTGACTTCTTCGCCCATGACGAACTGATGGATGGACCTTGCCGCCTTGCGGCCTCCGCCGATGGCGGAGACGACCAGATCGGGGCCCGTGGCCGAGTCGCCGCCCACAAAGATGAACGGGATGTCGGTCTGCAGGGTGTCCTCGTTATGGTCCATGGTGTCCCAACGTGTGGTCTTAAGGTCGGCCAGGGCTTTTTCCGGATTATCCATAAAGGAGATGTCCGGGCGTTGGCCGATGGCGGACACGATCATGTCGGCGTCCAGGATGGTCTCGGAGCCTTCCACAGGGACAGGCCTGCGGCGGCCGGAAGCGTCGGGCTCGCCCAGTTCCATTTTCTGGTATTCCAGGCCGATGACCTTGCCGTTTTCATCGCCGACCACGCGGGTGGGCGCGGCCAGGAATACAAAATCGCAGCCTTCGTGCTCGGCGGCCACGATTTCCACTTCGTTGGCGGGCATTTCAGCCCGGGTGCGGCGATAGGCCAAGGTAACCTTGGAGCCCATGCGGATCAGGGTGCGGACGCAGTCAATGGCTGTATTTCCGCCGCCGACGATGATCGGGTTTTTGCCTATTTTCACCTCTTCGCCGTTAGCCACGCGAGCCAGAAAGTCGATGCCGGTGAAGCAGCCTTCCATGTCTTCGCCTTCGGCCCGGAGCTTCATGTCCTTCCATGCGCCGATGCCCATGAATACGGCGTCAAAGCCTTCTTCCATGAGATCGGACAGGTTGAAGTCAAAGCCGAAGCGGGCGTCGGTCTTGGCCTCGATGCCCAGGTCCAGGATGCCTTGAATTTCCCAATCCAAAATCTTTTTGGGCAGACGGTATTCGGGGATGCCGTAGCGGATCATGCCGCCCAGTTTGGGCATGGCCTCGTAAATGGTTACGGAATGCCCCAAGCGGGCCAGGAAAAACGCACAGGACAGGCCGGCGGGGCCGCCGCCGATGACCGCAACCTTCTTTTCCGTGGCCGGCGCCTTGGAAATGGGGAACCGTTTGCCGGAATGCAATTCGTAGTCCGCCACAAAGCGTTTAAGCTGGTTGATGGAGACCGGCTCGTCCTCCACACCCCGGCGGCATTTGTCTTCGCAGGGATGAGGGCAAACCCGGCCGCAGGAAAGGAGCAGGGGGTTTCTTTCCCGAATGGTGTTGACCGCGCCTTCGTAATCCCCCTTTTTGATCTGCTCGATGTACAAAGGGATGTTGATCTGAGCCGGACAGATCTGTTGGCAGGGCGCCAGAGCGTCGTCCGTTTCATTCATGGCCAACAGCCTCTGGGACATGGTCATGACTTCCAGAACGCCCTTGGGGCAAGCCCTTTCGCACGCGCCGCAGCCCACGCAGTTGTCCGCGTTCACCACCGGATATCCGTTGGGACCAATGGAAATTGCGTCGAACAGGCAGGCCTTTACGCAGTCGCCCAAACCCAAACAGCCCACCGAGCAGAAACGCTTGCCTTCATACAAGCGGGTCAAAGCCGCGCAAGTGGGCACGCCCTGATAGATGAATTTGTCCTCGGCCCTGTCGCCGCCTTTGCAGGGGTTGTAGGACAGAATCGGCTCCGCGCCTCCCACATCCATTCCCATGACTTCGGCAACGCCCTGGGCGGATTCCATGCCTCCCACGATGCAGACGCTGGCCGGGGCTTTTCCCGCCACCACAGCCACCGCCGCCGCGTTGCAGCCTGCATAGCCGCAACCGCCGCAGTTAGCCCCCGCCATGCGATCTTCCACTTCCGCAATGCGAGGATCCTCGTAAACATAAAAAACCCGGGACGCTACACTCAGCAAGATTGCGCAGGCCCCGCCCAAGCCTAACATGAACAAAAATGCGCCTATCATGGTGTCTCCAAAAAAATATAAACGTTAACGATATGTTAATACCGGCGCCTACAAAACCGCCCCTCCCGTACCACAAAGTAGGAACGGGATCAAGGAAAACCGCCTATTGTTCCACGCCAAAGGCCCTCAATATAAAAGGCAGGGCCACAAAGGTGCCAATCATGCTGCCTACGTTGGACAGTACGGTCACCAGCAAAATCCGCGTAACCTTGTTTTTCCAGAAACCTCGAAACGTTACAATGTCCGACGAAAGGCTCTCCAGATCTTTCACCTGGGGCTTTCGCAAATACGCCTCGGTGAGCCCCGAAACCCAGCCTGCCGCTATCATGGGATTGAGGGAGGTCAGGGGCGCCGCCGCCATGGCGGCCAGGATGGTCAAGGGATGGCCCAAAGCCAGCAACGCCCCCAGGCCGGCGAAAAACGCGTTGACGCCCACCCACCAGCCGACCATTTCCACGCCCACGGCTCCGCCGCGGCTGAGAAATCCATATGCTATCAAGGCTATGATTGCCGCGGGGATTCCCCATTTAAAAACCTTGCCCAGCTTGCCCTTGGGAGGCAGGCTTTCCAGCTCTTCTATGTCGATTTGCTCGTCAAAATGCTTTTTGATGCCCGGCACATGCCCGGCGCCCACCACGGCCACGACCTTGTCGCCCGGAGCGTGGTTTATGGTGTGGACCATATAGAGGTCCCGTTCGTCGATGAGCACGGTCCGCACCTGGGGCAGCATCTCCCCCAGCTCCTCCAGGACCATTTCCAGGGCGTCCTTGTCCTTCAAGGCTTCCACGTCCTCTTCCGTGATCTTGTCCGCCTCGTCCATGGCGCCCATGACGTCCAAAAGCAGAGAGAACTTGGCCTTCAGGCCCATAAGCCGCCAGCACCGGGCCAGGGTCGTGCGAATGTCCCGGTCTATGGGATGGACCGAGGCCTCGATGGCCGCAGCCTCCTGGATGGCGGTCATCATCTCCTGGCCAGCCTGGATTTCCAGCTTGTCGGCGATCTTTTTTTGAAACGAGGAAAGAAGGAGATGGGAAAGGAGCATGTACGCCCTTTTCTCCTTGATGACGGACACGATGTCCATTTCCTTCCAGCGGTCGGGATTGTTGATGGCTTCCAGGCGGGAGGGGCAAAGCTCCACGCACACCGTGTCAGGCTTTTCCCGTTGAATGACCTGGGCGACCAGGTCGGCGCTCGCCTTGGACACATGGGCCGTGCCCAGGATAACTATTTCCTTGCCGTCCAGTTGAAAGCGGTGAATGTCTTTATCATCGGGATAGCCTGCGCCGTTGTTTTCCGATACTGCTTCTTCCATGTAAAAAAATCCGTTCCTTGCTTCAGGGAATAGGCAAGAACACCTTTTCCCGGTAATAGCGCAATTCGTTTATGGACTCCATGATATCCGCCAGGGCCGTGTGTTCGTGCGTTTTCACAAAAGGCGCCATGTCAGGATACCAGCGTTTGAAAAGCTCCTTGATGGTGCTTACATCCACCATGCGATGGAGGAGGAAATCCTCCAAAAGGGGCATATACTTTACCATAAACCGGCGATCCTGCCACACGGAATTTCCCGCAAGGGGGCATTCCTTTTCCGCGCAATATTCTTTGATGAAGTCCAGGGTGAGCTTTTCGGCCTGGGCCGTGTCCACGTCCGAGGCCTTCACCCGGTCCAAAAGCCCGGATGCGGTGTGCTGATCCAGGCTCCATGGGTCGATGTTTTCAAGAACGTGGGGAGGGTGGAAAATAGCGAGCTCCGGTCCTTCGGCCACAAGATTCAAGTCCCCGTCCGTGATCAACGTGGCGATCTCCACAATCACTGAATTGTCCGGATTCAACCCGGTCATCTCCATGTCAATCCATACCATCCTGGAGTCCATCGCACCCCCGTTTTTATTATAGATTAATGTGGGTTTGAGGCAATTTAGGGGACTGTACTAAGATAATCCGTGAACGTCAAGGCGCAGGCGCCGGGAGAGAGTGCAGCTTAAAGAAAACAGAAATCTTAAGGAGCAATTTACCTCAGCGCTCTGATTACCTTAACTCCGCCTTCGAGATTGCCCTTAAAATGCTGTCGGATGAACCTGCGAACAAAGACAAGGGCTCCAAGCAGAAGAAGCAGTATTTCTCACGCCTATCCATTAGGCGGGAAAAACCTGATGCAGAACCAACCGACCTACCCTTAGGCCGGAGGCATATGTATTTAATTCAGGATATTTCGAAGGTTGGATGGTTCTGCACATAATGCTCTTTATGGAAAATCCATGCATTCCACTTTATCGAAATTCATTATACAAGGAGAATGCCTGTGCGCAGGTTCATCCAACACAATAGGCTATCAGCCGTTCCCGAAAGCTAAGGCCTTAACAATCTTATTTCCACCACGGAAGGCGACGAGACGCGGAAAGAAACGCTTTCGGGAGTTGAATTCTGTTGTGCCATGCTATTAATCCATTTAATGTTCTACAGATAATCCCATCAAGAGTGCTCATAAGGGCCAAGAAAGCGTATCCCATTAAAATGAATCAAGTGCGATGGAGCATCTGCAACCCACACTTCAGTTTCCCACGCTATTTCAGAAAGATACTTTCCCATTATGGTCCTATTAGGAAAGGCCGTCACATATACCAGCCCGACGGTTGACCCTGAAAAAAGTTCGGCGAGCTCTGCGTGCCGCTTGCCGTCTACTGGGCCATGGCTCGTCACAGCTTCAACAAGCAGCAGCCAATTTCTCTTTCCATAATATAAAACGACATCAGGCATTTTCCCATGGGAGTCAACAATCACACCGAGTTTAGTCAAAAGGGCTTTGTCAAAGTACCCCCATTTTTCTCCAGTATCTCCTGCGTAAACTAACTCGCTTCCTGGAGCAAAGCGCTCAGCAAAATCCTCAATAATATCACGAATTAGTTCACTGTGTTCCCCTGGGCTTATTGTAATCTCCTTACAAGGCGCAATCTTAACGGGAATTCGATTTTGCTCTCGCTCCTTCGCATACTGAACAATCAGCGTTTCTCGCCCAGATAGATAGAGGTTCAATGCGTTACTCCATCCCCGTGTTCTAAATAGTCGTATTAATTCCAAAACTTTTGGTTCTATCTGATAGACTGCCTTTGGGCTGTTAACAGGGCGATCGGGTTTGTCTGGGTTGTAAAGAGCGAGTCCGGCTATACAGAACTGATGCATAGATTGTCGCCGAAACGTTTCACGGGTATTTGGCGCATATACTTTGCCGTAATGGTCACGAACCCAATTCATTATGGGCGTTATTCCCATAAGCGGACAATCTGCATCCGACCATTTCTTGTTGGGCGTGAGATTCAATAAAGCGAGCAAACAAAGTGCAGACCTCTCATTTTGCTGCGCTTTTGGGAGGCCTAGTGCAGTGATGATCTGAATTGCCGCAAAAATTTTGCTCTCACTTTTTTTCATTTGCTGATTATTCCCATTTTTGAGTCAATCATAGCCTGAGTAAGCTCCGTATGTTTATTGGCCCATTTCCCGAGGTCTATCAATGCCTTACGGCTTGGATAGCTCATTCGTTTCAAGTCCGTTGCATTGACTTGTGTATGGCCATTAAATCGGCGAAAATATTCATCAACCTCAGTCATATTGAGGAAAACAGCCAAGCCTCTTGCCAACTCAGATGGTAAGCCGGACTTATTTTGATGAAATACGTTTAAATGATTTTCAAAGCCTAACATGGGCACACCAGGAAAGAAAGTGGGATCAACTACGCTGGCAACAATCCTGCGTTTTTCTTCCTTGGCCGTGAAACGGCGAACCACGCAGTAAAACCCGTTTGGGTAAAGCCATTTTTCTGTTTCTGCATTTCGGATAATTGCATTTGACTTCTTAATATCTTCAATAGGCCAATTAATTCCATTGGTATTAAAATGGGCAGGGTAAAGCAGAGGCACAGTTCCAGGCTCTGGCATCTTCTTCAAAAAACCTTTTAACCGGAAGTCAACCACAGGCCCTGTGGACACCTGAACGCCTATGTCACAGATATTATTTCCTTGTGCTTGAAAGTTTTCAATAGTGTTTACCTGGGGCGAAGTAGGAACATGTATAAATTGTTCAGAATCATTGGAATGAACAATCCTGTTGAAGGGATACTCGTGGACCTCAATATTATCAAAGGAATCATCCGTTGATGTTGAAATGATCACAGGCCCTTGATAGCCGCCACGCTCCAAATGGATAATAATATTTTCCTGGAGGACCTTTTCATCTTTAAATGCTTTGCTGCGCGATTCAAATAAATGAATGCGCCGAATAACAGAATTCTCTATTAAAAATTTTCTAAACGGACGATAATATGGCCCATTGCAAAAGCTACGAGGAATAATCGCCACTATGTGCCCTCCGTGCTCAACAAGAGCAACAGTGAGAGCTACGAAAGCTGAATATAAATTGACCGTTTCAATGCCAATGCGTCGCAGGGCCAAACGATGGCCGGAATTGCTATTAATTTTTTTGTACGGTGGATTTATGATTGCATGTGTGTATCTATCAATATGTTCTGCAAATAAATCCCCGGCGAGTGATTCAACCGCAATCGAAATAAAATCAGCTTCTCGAATACTAAAATGAAAGTTGTTTTCATCTTGATATTTATTTAATGCCTGGGACAAGTATGGATGTAACTCAGAATCAATTTCAAAAGCGTCTAACTTAACATTGTCGAAGTTAAGGCCACCAGCCCTCCACCTTTTCAGAAATGCTTCGGAAAGTGCACCTACTCCAGCTCCAGCATCAAGCAGTCTACAATTGCCCCTGGAATTAGGAAAAAGATGAGCCATGAAAGCCGCAATGTTCTCCGGTGTAAAATACTGACCAAATAGAGATTTTTTCTTTGCTGGGGTGTGCCTTGATACTATTAGCCGATTTTTTTCTGCTGTCGATAACATTTCTTAATCCCCATATTTTCTTCTAATCATATCAAAAGGGACAGAAAAAAGCCATCACTGCATAAAATCGTAGATAGCCTCTGATATTGCACATTTCACATCATTACCCATGGATCATTATGAATAGACACCATAACCGTGGTCAGCTTATTGGACATAGCATATCCGGCCTGGAATAAAACGAGGAATAGCCTACGAATAGGCGATACGGAAGGAGGTAAACTCTTCGTCCGCGGGTTCGTCCTGGATGACGACGTCATCCACCCGGCCGAAGGAAGGGCCGATCCAGCACCAGTCAAGGACCGCCCTGACGGCCTTGGGATCTCCCTGGAAGACCGCTTCCACGGAGCCGTCCGGCATATTCCTGACCCAGCCGTTCACGCCGTGGAGGTTGGCGGTCTCTTGGGTATGGTAACGAAAGCTGACGCCCTGGACAACGCCGGTGATTCTGGCTCGCACGCATTTTATATCCGCCATGGCAGCCCTCCGTGAATAGTGGTTTTGGGAATTTATATAAAAGCATGAAAATAACTGGATTTCAACAAGTTCCATATACCTTCCCACGCGAGGCATTGGAAAGAGACGGAATGGGCGAAGCATAGGAACGAAAAAAACCTGGATTCCACTTGCCCCTCGGGGCCGCAGGCCGCTATGGGATTCCACTCGCCTCACAGGCCGCCCTTATTGGACTTCGTCCCCCGGCATTGCATGCCGCGGCTGGCCGGATAACGAAGCCGTATAGGTTGAATTTCAAGCGTAGCGGCGGGGCTTGCCCTGCCCGGAGCGCACTTTGCGCGTTCCAAAGGCGCCCACAGGGGGGCGCAACTACATTGCGTTTTTACTCTTCAACGGTTGAATTCGAAGCGTAGCGGCAGGGCTTGCTCTGCCCAAGGCGAGCTTTGCGCGTTTCTAAGGCGCCCACAGGGGGGCGCAACTACATTGTATTATAGAGGCGCCAAGCCTTTTTTCGTTGGGTTTCGCAAGCTCTACCCAACCCACATTTTTGCAATAAAGACTGTAGGTTGGGTAGAGATATTGGCGACCTGCATCAAGACCGGTGCAGGGCATCTTGCAGAGAACCATCCGAAGCCGGGCCGTTGATATCGAAACCCAACAATAATGGTCCATCAAAAAACAGGGAGTCAACAGTCTCCATACGCCCGCCGGACATCCTCGAATTCTTCTATCTTTCCCGGCCGCACCTTTTGGCGCCGTGCAACCCGGCGCCGGAGCTGCTGTGCCTGGGCCACCCGAAAAAATCGGATTTGAACAAGGCATGCGCCGCCATCCCTTTAATCGTGGATGACGCCCATTTTGACCGGAATCCACCAGGTAAGGCCGAAGGCCAGGGTTTTCAGGGCGGAGATTCCCTTTTCAAGGCCGGCGCGTTCGCCCACCTTCATGCCGATGGGAATTTCCAAGGGATGGATAACCAGGAAAATCAAAGCCAGGACGATCCAAAGGCTTTTGAATGCGCCGCCCGCGCCCAGCAGCAGTCCTAAAACAAAAATAATCCAACCAAAAGCAGTCACAGCCATACTGACATACCAGAATAACGGATTTTTAGACATTTCCCCTCCAGTGTGAAATTAAATAAACTCCATATCGTGCAAAAAGCCGTACCACGCCTGGCCCCGGAGCTTGCCGTTGAAGACCATCCAATGCCCGCCCGTCATGAAGGTGCAGCGAATTCCTTGCCATTTTCGGCAGAGGGCTTCCACGTATTCAAAGGGGCAAATCCTGTCCCCCTTGGAAGCGATGACCAGGATGCGGTCCCGGGGTATTTTCGGCGTGAGGTGTAAGGGAGAGTGAAACTCCCACACTTTGTTTACCTTCTCCTTCATGGATTTGTCCATAGCAAAGGGCATGGAAACCGTGTCCGGGCCGATGGGCTTGGAAAAATTCACGGCCGGCACCATCATGGCTGCAAAGGAATGCATGTCGCTCAGGCAAGAGAACAACGAGGCGGTGTAGCCTCCCATGCTGGCGCCGATAAGCCCCAATTCCCCGGCGTCCATTTTCTTCAGCAAAAGCAAGGCGCTGGCCAAGTCAAACATGATCTGCCCCATGAACTCAGCTGTCATGGGCACGTTGTCCGGCTGCAGGGCGATGTTGGCCGCCCCCGGGCCGGAAGGCGCCCGCTCCCAATGAAAGGGAGCGATTAACAATGCCACGTCCAGGCCCATGTTATAGAGTTTTTTGACCTTGAACATCCTTTCCGCCTGATCCGGCTCGCCCAGCATGAATCCGTGGAGGCAGACCACGGTCTTGCGGCCGGGCTCTCCGTGGGTCCAGCGCAGCATATGGGCCGTGCGGTTTTCCAGGTAGGAGGCGTATTCCTCGCGGAGGAGCGGATTTTTCGCCTCAAACCCGCTTTCCCAGGTGATGTGCTCCCGTTGGCCGTCCAAAAACGGGTCCCGGTTTACGGAGGGATATTCGGGCGGCGCCTCCGGCAGATCGAAGAACGAGGCCGGATCGTCCGCGTATCCCTGGTCCAGGTAGAATTCCACCTGGGCCATGTAGGAGTCCTTGTCCACAACCTTTGATTTGGCGAAGGGCTTCAGTATTTTGGGCAGCATCAAAAAGACGCCGTCCACGCAGCCGCCGGCGAAGTCCAGCGGTTTGGATAGTTTGTTTAGCATGGTTTTTTCCTGATTAATTCCTGAACACCCTCAGGCGGTTTTTTTCCAAGGCCAGGCAAACCTCCCCCTCTTCCTCCAGGACCTGCAGGTGCGTGTACACCTCGGATATGGCCAAATACATTTCCATGGGAAAGCGGAGGTTCAGTTCAATATTGGGAAAGAGCCTCCGGGCGATGGTGAACACGGATTCGTCCCTTGGGCGGATCGAAGACAATACCCTTTTTTGCCTGGCCGTAAAAGCCTTCCGGTACATGTCGATCACGGATGCCAGGTCGCGGATTCTCTTGCCGTGACCGGTGTGAAGCACGGCCGGATCCAGGGCCTCGATGCGGTCAATGGAGTCGTAAAACTCCATCTGGCTTTTCCGCTCGGGCAGGCCGGGCCAATCCTCCAGCATAGGCAGGGCGTTGGGCGTAATGTGCTCCAGGACGTGATCGCCGGAAAACACCACGCCGTCCTTTTCCAGGTACAGGCAGACCGATCCCCGGGTATGGCCGGGAGTGCGCACCACCGTGGCTTCGTGCCGGCCCATGTCCAGCTTTTGCCCGTCTTCCATAATTGCGTCCACGGGGCAGTTGTCGGCCATGCGGGCGAACACGTAGTTCAGGGCGATCATCAGGGGCGGAAAAATTTTCGGCACGCCCATGGTCTTCAAAAAATAGGTCATGCTGGAATTGGGAACCGTGCTGCCTTGTTCCACGCCGCGGATGTCCTCCTCCGCGGCCACCAGTTCGATGTCGTACCGCGAGGCCTCCTTGATTTTCTTGGCCCCGCCGTAATGATCCAGATGCCCGTGGGTGACCACAATGCGGTCGATATCCGAAAAACTGAGCCCCAGTTCGCCCATGGCGGCGCCCAGGAGGCCCACGGTTTTGGAGGTTCCCGTATCCAGCAGGGTGACGGTGTCGCCCACAAACACATAGGCGTTGACCGGTCCCGGCTGCTTTCCCGGCAGAGGCAAAGAGATTCTATGCACGCCAGGCATGATTTCCCGGCTGAGTCGAGGCATTGTCATGAGGATTCGCCCACGCTTTTGTCGAACCGATGATAGCCCATGGACACCAGTTTATACCAGATTTCCGGACACAGGCGCTTGAGGGTCCAGACCAGTTTGCCGTCCCAGGGCGTGACCACGTAGAGCTTGTTCTTTTTCAGGGCTTTCATGGCGGCCTTGGCCACCTTTTCCGCCGTGGTCCGGGACGTGCTGAAAAATTTCTCCGCCATGTCCCGCTGCCGGTCGTCCGTGGAGTTGAACTGATCCATTAAGTTGGTTTTAAAAAAGGTGGGGCAAACAACCGTAACGCCGATGTTTTTGGTGGAAAGCTCGCTCCGAAGGGTTTCGGACAGGGCGATGACCGCCGCCTTGGTCACGTTGTAACTGGCCATCTCGGGCAGGCAGGCTATGCCTGCGTTGGAAGCCATGTTGATGATGTGCCCTTTGCCCTGCTTTTCCATCAAGGGAATAAAGGCGCGGCACCCGTGGATCACGCTTTTCAGGTTCAGGCCGATGATCCAGTCCCATTTGTCCATGGGAATCTTTTCCATGAATCCGGCCGCGCCCACGCCCGCGTTGTTCACCACAACATCCACGCCGCCCCATTCCTTTTCAAGCAAAGCGGCGGCGTCTTCAAGCTGCGCGGCGTCCGTGACGTCGCACAGGATTTTAAGGCCCTGGCCGCCCTTTTGGGCGACCAGGTCCACAGTTTCGTCAGCGCGTTCTTCGTTGATGTCAGCCACGCCGATTTTCCAATTTTCCTTGGCGAACTCCAAGGCCAGAGCTCTGCCGAATCCACTTCCCGCGCCGGTGATGATCACCCGCTTGCCAGGAAATTTCCTCATATCCCCCTCCAGTTTTTTTTATCAGCCGCCGAAGCAGGAGTCTGCTATCTCCAATGCGGCCGGGTTGGTTATGGTGATGGAATCCATCTTGCCCATGGTCACGGGGAGCATGTTGAAAATAAAGAACTCCGCCGTTTTGACCTGTCCTTCGTAATATTCCTTTTCCACGGCTTTTTTCTGCTTTTCGATTTTCGGGGCGGAAATGACCGCACGCCACAGAAGCATCCAGGCCATGATCACGTCGCCCATGGCTTCCAGGAAATGGGTGGAATGGGCGAAGGCGGCCTTAAATTGCGGGCTGACCGCGGTTTTGCCCAAATGCATGGCGGTTTCGCCCAGGCGGTTGCACGCGGCTTCCACTTTGGCGGCCATGTCTTCCAGGCCGGGAACGGCCTTGGCTTGGGCCACGGTTTTGGCGACTTCACCCATGAATGACATGAAGATGGCGCCCTTGTCCATGCCCAATTTGCGGCCGATGAGGTCCATGGCCTGGATGCCGTTGGTGCCTTCGTAAATGCTGCCGATCTTGGCGTCCCGTAGGATCTGCTCCATGGGATACTCACTGATGTAGCCGTAGCCGCCGTATACCTGTATGCCGGTGGAGGCCAGTTCAAAGCCCTTGTCCGTGCAATAGGCTTTGATGACGGGCGTGTAAAGCTGAATGAGCTTGTTGAAACGGTCGGCTTCTTCCGGGCTTTCGGCCAGTTCTTCTTTGTCGAACAGGTCGGCCACGTAATAGATGAAGCTGCGCATGCCGTCGGTGTAGGCTTTCATGGTTAGCAGGTTGCGCCGTACGTCCGGATGGTTGATGATGGCCACCGGCTTGGCGTCCTTGTTGGCGCTGTCCTCCAGGGCCCGGCCCTGGATTCTTTCCTTGGCGTAGTTGCAGGCGTACATGTAGGCCACGGAGGCGGCGGAAAAGCCCTGGAAGCCCACGTTCAAACGGGCTTCGTTCATCATGAGGAACATGACTTTCATGCCCTTGTTTTCCTCGCCAAGCAGGTAGCCGCGGCACTGGCCCTTGCCGCCGAAGGCCAGGGAGCAGGTGGCGCTGGCGTGGATGCCCATTTTCTCTTCAATGCCCGTGCAGACCACGTCGTTGGGTTCGCCCAGGGAGCCGTCGTCGTTCACCCAGATTTTAGGCACAATGAAAATGGAGATGCCGGCGGTTCCTGCGGGAGCGCCTTCAATCCTGGCCAGGACCGGATGGATGATGTTTTCGGTCAGGTCGTGCTCGCCGTAGGTGATGAAAATCTTGTTGCCGGTGATGGAATATGTGCCGTCGTCGTTTTTCTTGGCCGTGGTGGAAAGGTTGCCCACATCGGAGCCGGCTTCGGCTTCGGTCAGAACCATGGTTCCGCCCCATTTCGCCGAATACAGGTTCTTTAAATACAGTTCCTTTTGCTTTTCCGTGCCAAAGAGTTCGATCATCTTGCCGGTGCCGTGGCCCATGGTCACGTAGCCCAGGCACACGCCGCAAGCGCCCATGAGGTATTCGATGATGGGCTGCATGATCAGGGTGGGAAGGCCCTGTCCGCCCAGTTCGGGATCTTCGGTCACGGATCCCCAGCCGTCTTCGGCCAAAATCTTAAACGGCTTGTGAAATACTTCCGGCACAAAAACCTGATTGTTTTCAAAACGCAGGCCGGTCTTGTCCGCTTCCGAGTTGATGGGCAGAAGCTCTTTCAAGGCCAGGTTCCTGGCTTCGGTAATGATGAGGTCGAGCGACTTTTTGTCCAGGTCCGAGTATTCCTTGTGCTTGTTAATCTTATCGGCTTCCAGTTGCTCGTACAAAACAAATTCTATGTCTCTGCGGTCGGCAATTACTTGTGCCATGGATAATACCTCGCTTGCTAGGTTAATAAATACTGGGGTGAAAGAGGGCGTCAAAAAACGCCAGCCTACAGTAATTCCCGGCGGGGAACTGTGTCAACCCAAAAACCGAGCAATCATTCGATTTCCTGGATGAAAATGCAAGCCGCAGACTACTCGGCCTTTGATCTCAGGCGGCGCAGGAACAGACCGAATCTTAGTGAAAATTTCCACAAAGTCCGTCACTATGGTTCGGCTTGATTTTTGCTATGGACATCAGCATAAAGCCGATTATAATATGAAGCTGTGGGTGCGAAAGTCCAACAGCCAGACCGAAGTACACTCCAACTCAAACCAAAGAGGGCCGTGTGGCGCCATTTGTAAATTCAGACAGGGTTGATCTTCATCTAAAAATCATACAAGAGATCAGCGAGTTAATAAACCATGCCCAGGGATTGGATGCGGTCCTTTCCCAGGTGGTGGAGAAGATCGCCAAGTCTCTGCACTTTGACGTCGTGTCCATTTATATCTGGGATCCCACCCTGGAAAAACTGGTCATGCGGGGAAACTGGGGGCTTAACTTTGATCCGGGGACGTCCATCATGCTTTCGCCGGACGAGGGCATCACCGGCTCGGTTTTTTCCAGGCGCCGCGCCATTGCAGCCATGCCGGCCTCCAAGCATCCCGACTTTAAATACTTCCCGGATTTGGGGGAAGATAAATACGAAGTATACATGGGCGTGCCCATTTTGCTCCAGAGAAAAGCCCTGGGAGTTCTGGTAGCCCAGACGGCCAGCACCCGGCCCTTGCTGCCGGCTGAGCAAACCTTGTTCGAAATCGTGGCCTCCAGGCTGGCCGGACTCTTGGAAGTGGCGGACAGGCTGGAAAGGCTGGGGACGGCCCCAGGGGCGGTTTCGGCCCGGAAGACCCTGCAAGGCAAGGGCGTGTCCGGCGGCCCGGGTATCGGCCCTGTGTACCTGTTTCGCGGGCTTCTGCACAAAGTGCCGCTAAGCGGCTTCGCCGGCCAGGGCGTGCAGGAGGAAATGGACCGGTTTAAAATAGCCGCCAACGTGGCCAAGCAGGAGTTGAAAGATCTCTCCGCCGTCATGGCCAACGAGGGCAAGATTTCCTCCCACGACGCCGCTATTTTCGAGACCCACAGCATGATGCTGGAGGACGGCCTGTTTCTCCGGGAGATCGAAGGCCTGATCACGGAAGGCAAGCTGTCCGCCGAGGAAGCGACGGCCAAAGGCGCGGAAAACGTGGCCCTTCGGTTCGAAAGCCGGGGCAATCCCATGCTCATGGAACGGGCCGTGGACGTCCGGGAAGTCGGAGAAAGAGTCCTGGCGGCCCTGTTCAAGCTGAGCGGCCGGAAAATCAAAATGGAATCCCCGGCCATCGGCTGCGTTGTGGTCGCCAAAGACCTGGGGCCCGCGGCCGTGGCCCGGCTGGAAGGGAACAAGCCCGCGGCTATCATCACGGAGCGCGGCGGGGAAAACTCCCATACCACCATCCTGGCCAGATCCATGGGCATCCCGGCTGTCGTCGGAGTGCAAGGCGCCACCAAGCTCTTGTCCTCGGGCCAGCAGGTCCTGGTGGACGGCGATACGGGTTTCGTCTTTGTGGAGCCCAACGCCGGGCTTATCGAAGAATACGAAAAAACCTTTGAAGAAAGCCGCCTGATTCAGGCGGAAATCATCGCCAAGGCGCAGGAGTCCGACCTGCCCTATGGCTATCAGGTGGACGTGAACGTGGGCTTCCCCTCGGACGTGGCCACGGCCAAGGAACTGGGCATCGAGAATGTGGGCCTGTTCCGCACGGAATTCTCCTTCATGCGTTTTGACGGCTGGCCCACGGTGGAGGAGCAGATCGCCGTTTACCGGGAGGTGGGGGATCTTTTCCCCGGCGACATCACCGTGCGCACCCTGGATATCGGCGCGGACAAACGCCTGCCCTATTTCGCCTTTCCCGACGAAGCCAACCCCCTTTTGGGGCTTCGGTCCATCCGGTTTTCCATGGAATATCCGGACCTGTTCCGGGAGCAGATAAAAGCCATCCTCTCCCTGGTCAAACAAGGGCATCATTTTAGAATTCTGCTGCCCATGATCTCCCGCATCTGGGAAGTGGAGACCGCCCGGGAAATCCTGGAGGAAACCGTGACCGACCTGGCCATGCCCCCGGGCGCGGTCCCGCCCATGGGAATCATGGTGGAAGTGCCCGGCCTGTTCCACCAGTTGGAGGATTACAAGGACCTGGTGGACTTTTTCTCCGTGGGCACCAATGACCTGATCCAATATCTGCTGGCCGTGGACCGGGATTCCAGCGTGGTGGGGCATTTGTATTCCGGGTATCATCCTTCGGTTATCAGGATGATGAAAAGCCTCAAGGAAAAGGCCGACTCCCTCAGAAAGGACATCGCCGTGTGCGGCGAAATGGCTTCCATCCCCGGCGGCGCCCTGGCCCTATGCGCTCTGGGCTATAGGCATTTTTCCGTGCCGCCCTTCCAGGCGCCGGGCGTCAGGTACCTGATCCAAAGCGTCACTCAGGACGTCCTGGATCAGGTGGCGGACACCATCCTGGGCCTGTCCCACGAAAAGGACATCCGCGCCTACCTGGACCACTGCATCGAACAGATCGATCCTCTGCTGTTGGAGATTTAAAAAGCATATTTAGGCTGCAAAGCCTTCCTGTTTGCGTCTTATTCGCCGCACGAAAACCTTGTCTTTAAGCAGGGCAAGCCCTGGCGCTGCATTGCGAATTTATTCTCTCAGACAAGGCAGCGGCATAGGCGCACAGAGGCTGTGCTTTCAGGACGCGCGGAGCGCATCCTGGGCAGGCACGGGGGCCTGCAACTACACTGCAAATAAAGCTGTTACGGCGAGAAGTGGATCTATTGGATCCCCATAAGCCTACGCGTTTCAGGTAGGGGTTGGGTCTCCCAACCCTAAGGGCGGCTTGCCGCGCCGTTTTTCGGGTAGCCCAGGCACAGCAGTATCGTGCCTTGGTTGCTTTAGCAACAAAAGGCGCGGCCTAAGGGATTTTGAATATTGGGGAAGGCCGGCGGACGGAAGGTGCGGTTTAAGCCTATAGTTTTAATTGGATTCTTAACACCATGAAAATATTTCCATTTCAAATACTTATATATGCATTCCCACGCGAAGCGGGAGAACGATGGCTGGGTGTTGGGAAGGCCTTCCCTCCGATGGAGATTGTGGAGTTCTATTGATTTTAATGGTTTAAACTACATGTGCTTTGCACCCGGGCAGGATACTGCTCTGCCCGGGCTATCCACAAACATTTTCAATAATTCAAAATAGTTGGTTATATGAAACATTGTTACCGCACAACTGGCTGTGCTTTGAACCGCTTCTGCCGCTCGGGCGTCCATAGCTAATCCTTGCTCGGTCCTTCGCCTCTGTTCGTCATTCCCGTGGAGGGATTATGGCGGGATGATTGCTGCAGTTCGTAACCATCATGACATAATTCCGGAAACGGGAACCCAGCGTCATATTTTCAAGCGCCTACAGCGATATGAGGATCAGCGAAGAAAAGACTTTCCAAGAAGCATTCTCTAAATCCGAAACGTCAACCCCCAATGCAGGCCGAAATCCGGGCTGTTGTCGTAGGCGATGATGTTTTCCAGGATTCCCAATTCCCAAACCAGGCGTCTGGTCAGGCGGCCTTTAAAGCCCAGGGTGACTTCGTGGGAAGGCTCCTTGAATCCCCAAAGATTTTTACACGATCCTTCGGAATAAAGGTATTGCACCAAAAGGGAGGCGGACTCGTGGAAGCTCCATTCCAGGCCGGCCAGGAAGGAGGTTTGGGTGCGTTTGAATTCGATGGTTTCCATACGCGTGGACCCGTACCAGAAAAATCCGGGTACCAGGTAGCCATGAAACCGGCCCATCTTTTTGGCCAGGGAAAACGAAACGCCCATGTCCACGGGAAAATCCCGCTCCATGTCAAAGGCGTTCCAGATATCATACCGAAAAGACAAGGAATAGGAAAAGGCGGGCCAGACCTTTCCGCCGGGGGTCAGGTTATGCTGCATGACCAGGGCTATGTTCTGGGAAAAGGCGCCTTTGCCGCCCTCCCAGGCTATTTTCTCCCTGCCGTCGGGAGTCCAGACGTCCACGTTCACCTCGCCGTAGGCGGCCTTGTCCCGGCCATCCTGGTCCAGATTCAGGGCGTCGTGAAAATTTTTAATGAATCCGTCCAGCATGCCGTTCAGCATGCGCTGTTCTTCAAAGGAAAACTCAAACAAAATCTCGTGGAAGCGTCTGGAAACCGAAGCCGTGCTGTGCAGAGTTTCGTAATCCATGAAATATTTATTGGGCTCGTTCACCCAGGTGTTGGCCAAGGTTTGAGTCAGCCGGAATTCCCAGCTATGCACGTCCAGGGTGCTGGGGGTGCGGGG
This sequence comes from Desulfatibacillum aliphaticivorans DSM 15576, assembly GCF_000429905.1. Classification (NCBI taxonomy): domain Bacteria; kingdom Pseudomonadati; phylum Thermodesulfobacteriota; class Desulfobacteria; order Desulfobacterales; family Desulfatibacillaceae; genus Desulfatibacillum; species Desulfatibacillum aliphaticivorans. Next base: position 170,620 of record NZ_AUCT01000003.1, read on the forward strand.
CAGCAACGCCAGACGCAGGGATTGAAACGGCGACTGGGAGGGCATGCGGAGCAGGCCGTAGCCCACGTTGGGGCCGGCCCAGGGTTTGAGGCGTTTGCTTGGCGTCGCTTCAGTTTTTTGAGAATATTCAGTTTCTTCCGGATCTGAGCTTTGGCCGGCCAAAGCCGTCTTAACCGGGCAAAGGGTAAGAAAAAGCGCGGCAGCAATGGCGGCAAAATGAAAAAGAAGGGGGCGTCCTTTGTATATATTCCGATAGGTTAACATGCTTTATTAATATACTGTGAAGACGATTCCAGGCAAGAAAAACAAAGTTTTGATGGATAGATCAAAACGCTGCAGCAGTTTGCAGTAAAATTACTATTTAGCGGGATTGTTGAATTAGATCTTACAAAAAGGAGAAAAATGGCGCGCCCGGTAGGAGTCGAACCTACGACTTCCAGTTCCGGAGACTGGCGCTCTATCCACTGAGCTACGGGCGCGTGAAAGGGGTTATATATGTCAGGAAGCCTTGAAAATCAAGCGGAAAATCAACCCGGCCCCAGATTTCGCGGGGAAAGGGAGCTGAATGATTCATCCTGGATCAGCCCCATGTCCTGCAAGGTCTGACGCGCTTCCCCCACGATGTAAAGGGAGCCTGCCACGACGATCACATCCGTATCCCTGGCGTTTTCCAGGGCGTATTTTACGGCTTCTTCCACGCTGGGCTTTTCCACGAACCGGTCCTTTTTGTTGCGGATCAGGGGCGTCAGCTCTTTGGTCTCAACAGCCCGGCCTATTTTGGGGCGGGTGATGATGATCTTGGCGGCCAGGGCTTCCAGCATGGGCAGCATTTTCTTGTACGGCTTGTCGTCCAAAAAACCGGTGATGACCGTGACGTCCCGATCTGCAAAAGTTTCGGCCAGGTATTTGGTCAAGACCTTCATGGCTGCCAGGTTGTGGGCGCCGTCCAAAATCACCATGGGGGATTTTTGGATGGTTTCCAGACGGCCGGGCCATTTGACCTGCTCCAGGCCGGCCTTGGCCTGCTCTTCCGTAATCTTGGCGCCCCTTTTCGTGAGCGCCTGGCAGCCGGCCAGGGCCAGGGAGGCGTTGGGAATCTGGTACTCGCCCTTCAGGCGGCATTGCAGGCCTTTCCAGGCGTGATCCTGACCGTAGAAATTAAAGCCCCCGCCCTGCAGGCGGCGGGTTTTGAAATCTTTGCCCATGCGATACAGGGGCGCCTCGTTCTCCGCGGCGGCCTTTTCCACGGCCTTGATGGCGTCGGGCTGGCGCACGCCCGTGACCACGGGGACGCCCGGTTTGATGATCCCGGCTTTTTCGTACGCGATCTGGGCGATGGTATTGCCCAGATACATTTCGTGCTCCACGGATATGTTGGTAATAATGCAGAGTTCCGGCTTCAGCACGTTGGTGGCGTCCAGGCGTCCGCCCATGCCGGTTTCCATGACCGCGTAATCCACGCCGGCTTTATCGAACGCATACAGGGCCATGGCCGTGGTGTACTCGAAAAAGGTGGCGTGCCGCTCCAGTCCGGACACGCTTTTGACGGCCTGATAAGCCTCCAGCACCTCGTCATCCGAAATGGGCCTGCCGTTAACCGTGAAGCGTTCGTTGATGTGCACCAGATGGGGCGAGGTGTACACCCCCACCTTGTATCCGGCGGCCTGGAGGATGGACGCCGTATTCTGGGCCACGGAGCCTTTTCCGTTGGTTCCGGCTATGTGGATGCATTGGATGCGCAGATGGGGATCGCCGATGCCTTTCAGCATGGCCGAAATGGTTTCCAAGCCCAGCTTGATGCCGAAGCGGCCCAGGGAGAATAACTCTTCCATGGCCTGATTGAATGCATTAATGTCTGTCATTACTCAATATCCGATTAACTTTTTTTAAGTCCGCCAACAAAAAAAAGCAGGGGCGCAAGGCCCCTGCTTGAGTGTGCTGCACTTGGCGTCGCAGGTTTAGCGGCGGCCCCTGGACCGGGCCTTTCTGGCTGCGGAGCGAAGACGCCTGACCGACTCGCGCTGCTTGCGCCGGCGGCTTTCGCTGGGCTTTTCATAGGCTTTTTTCATTTTAAGCCTGCGGAAAAGCCCGTCATTTTGAATTTTTTTCTTCAAAACGCGCATGGCCTTTTCCAGGTCATTGTCAAAGACTTTGACCTCAAGATCCTTCACGTTTCCCAAGACTCTCAACCCCCTTTCATATGGAGATTATCAGTCTGAGCGCCATAGCACGGCGCTAGATTGAAAACAACAAAAAAGGGCGGGCCCAGGATGGCCGGGGCCGTTTTTTCGGGCGCGATGCTTCCGCCCAGCCCATTTTATTAGGAACGGGCCGAATCGCTCCCGTCAGTTAGGGAAAAATCCCTGAAAAACCTGCTTATCCCAGTTTGCCGACCAGCTCTTCGGTCACTTCGGGAACGCTGGGTTCGCCGTTCAGGGTGACGTATTTCAGGGAGCCGTCTTTTTCGGCGATGGCTTTGAAATAGTAAGCGGAGGCCAGTGTGCCGGTGTCGGTGTCGTAATAGATGTTGTGGCGCTTATCGATGGCGTCTTCATCCTGATCGTCGGAGCGGGCGCTCAGGGCGCCGCCGCACACGCGGCATTTGTCTCCATCGGGCTTGATGGCGTCGATGAAAATATTGTTGGGATGGTTGTTGTCGTTTTCGCAAAGCCTGCGGCCCATGATGCGGTTCTTGGCGATCTGGCGGTCCAGGATCATCTCGATGACAACGTCCAGAGCCATGCCGGCTTCCTTCAGGGCTTCGTCCAGTTTGATGGCCTGTTCCTTGCTGCGGGGGAATCCGTCCAGCAGCCAGCCGTTGCCGCAGTCGTCAGCCTGGAGACGGCCCAGGATCATGGGGATGGTGATTTCGTCAGGAACCAGGTCGCCCCTGTCGATGTATTCCTTGGCTTTCTTGCCGATTTCAGTGCCCTTGGAAATATTTTCGCGGAAGATAGCTCCGGATTCAATGTGCGGAATGTTGTACTTACCCTTTACGATAGAGCCCTGGGTGCCCTTGCCGCTGCCGTTGGGGCCAAAAAACAGTATTCTCATCTTGGTAAAACTCCTTTCATGGGTTTAGGCGGCTGAATTGTCGCCGTGAATAACTTCACAAATTGATCCAGCAAATTTTTCTAATGAAATGGACTTTTATTGTCAAGGCGAGAATGACTTTAGAGGCCCAAGTTTTTTTGTTTTTCGTTAAAAAATCCTCCGGGGCGTTCTTGACAAGCCGGAGCATAGGGGATATAAAGCCTCTTTTGTAAAGATTAACTTCTAGAGGAGGTGATCCATTGGGAAGCGTCATTAAAAAACGTAGAAAGAAAATGCGCAAGCATAAACACCGCAAACTCCTTGCCCGTACCCGGCACCAGAGGAGAAAGGGCAAGTAAATTATATTTGGTGTAAAGGATGGGAAAAGGCGCGCTCGCGTCCCTGGCCCATCCTTTTTCACCCGTTTCCCCAAGAGCACGGCATTAGGGTCCATAGGACGCCTGACCAATCCAGGCGCCGTCACTCCATGGGGGATGCGGGTTTTTTTACCGCCCTATTCGCTAAAAGAATCCACAAAAGGCGCAACCGACCAATTAATACCGGTCTGGTGCGCCTTTTTGCGTTTAAAGGGCCGTGCGCCGAATTCCTATTGGATTCCGGGGATTGGCCTCCTTTGCCAACTTGCGATTAGAGAAGTTAAAAAAGCAGGAAACGTCCAACGGCTAAAATCATGCTGAAGCGGCGGCTCCCCGTTGGGGCCTTGCGACAGGTTGCCCCAATTTTGTGGTGGCCCAGGCACAGCAGTACCATGCCTGGGTTCAAAAGAACAAAAGGCGCGGCCGGGAAAGGTTGTTGAATCGGGCACGGCCGGCGGGCGAAAAGTGCGGGGTGAGGTTGATTTCTTGAGGTTGTAAACTGAGTTCTCAACGCCTTGAAATTGAATTAATTTCTAATACTTATATATGCATTCCCACGCGAAGCATGGGAACAAGGGCCGGGTGTTGGGGAGGCCTTCCTTTTGATAGGAATTCTGTTGACGGTATAGGTTTGAACTGCATGTGCTTCGCACCCGGGCAGGATACTGCTCTGCCCGGGCTACCCACGAATATCCTGTATAATTCAAGATAGTTGGTTTTATGAAACAATATAGGCGCACAGCTTGCTGTGCTTTGGAACGCGCGGAGCGCGTTCCTTGGCAGGCGCCGGGGGCCTGCAACTACACTACGAATGAAGCCGTTACAGCGATGGGCGCCTCTGCAGGTCTTTAATACGCCTATGCGTTGGGGGTAGGGAGTGGGTCTCCCAACCCAAAAAGCGGCTTGCCGCAGCCTCTTTTTTTTCGAATAGGTCTCTCAAATCGCCAATCACACGCAATCCTCGGACAAGCGGACGGTGACGGACTCCCGGCAGTCGGAAAGCTTCCGCCATTTGACGCCCGCCATTTCCAGCATGGTCTTGGAGGCCCTCACGATGTCCGTTTCCGCGTACTTGTCCGAAAGATAGACGATTTCCTTGATTCCGGACTGAATGATGATTTTTGCGCATTCGTTGCAGGGAAACAAGGCCACATACAGGGTGCAGCCCTCCAGGTCCGACACGATGCTGTTCAGGATGGCGTTCAGTTCTGCATGGCAGACATAGGCGTATTTGGTGTCCAGGGCGCCGCCCTCCCGGGCCCAGGGCAGTTCGTCGTCCGAGCAGCCGGTGGGAAAGCCGTTGTATCCGATCCCCACAATCTTCTTCTTGCGATTCACCACGCAGGCGCCCACTTGGGTGTTGGGGTCCTTGCTTCGCTGGGCCGACAGACAGGCCACGCCCATGAAATATTCATCCCAGGTCAGATAGTCTCGTCTTTTTTCGCTCATAACACCCTTGATTTTAATTGAAAAATTAAAAAATCGGCCCAAGGCCCGCACAGGGCGGCCGCCATTAATCCGTGCGCTTTTAAAAGGAACCCATTTGGTTTTCCAAAAGGGAATCTCACTTTAACACACCGTTTTAAGAAACTCAAGCAACGGAGAATATTGCATATACGCCTGCCTGCAAAAAATTTCCGGCCGCCGTTGCCCGGCAACGGTTGACAAGCGGCCGCCCATCCTGCTATTGCACGGCCTTCAGGGACGCCCTTTGTCCCCTAATATTACTCAACCATGGCGCTCCCCGCGCTTATGGAGGTTTTTTGTTCAATAGTATGCAAATGGATCTTGTGACCGCCGCCCTTGCAGGCATGCAGCCTTAGGCGGTTTATTGCACAAGACCGGCCTCGGCCGGAAAAACATCCCGTGCAGGAGTTAAATCCTCCTGCCCTTGTCTTGACAGCGCAATACCGCTCTATAGCTGCATCCTCCGACTTGTTTTATTTATCCTGTTGATATTCAAGTATTTTAAGACGCCATTTTATCTTGGCGCACGATGTATGACATGGAGGATAATGTCATGAGTTTGGAAAATTTGGGCTGGAACGGCTTTTTTGAAAATAACGCATATAGCTTTGACGACCCCAACCTGACCCCGGCCCGGATTATTGGGGTCAGAAAAAACGCCTTTATCGTGCATGACGGCGACCGGGAAATCCTGGCGACCGCCGCGGGCAGGCTGTATCATGACGACAGCCCGGACAGCCTGTTTCCCGCAGCCGGAGACTGGGTTTTAATCCGAGATACGATCATCGCACACGTTTTGCCAAGGAGAAACGCCCTCTCACGAGGCGCCTCGGGCGCGCGACACGGCCGGGCCGAATCAGCGGTTCGGGGGCAGGTGATCGCCGCCAATCTGGATACGGTGTTCATCGTTTGCGGCCTGGATCGGGATTATAACGTCCGGCGCATCGAACGGTATCTTACGCTGATATACAACTGCGGATGCAGCCCGGTGGTGATCCTGAACAAGGCGGATTTGCATCCCGCGCCCCTGGACTGCGCGGCCGAGGTGGAGTCCGTGGCCTTCGGCGTGCCGGTGTTTACGGTTTCCGCCAAGTCCGGCCAAGGCGTGGAAGTCCTCCGGCAATTCCTGCCTCCAGGCCAGACCGCGGCCCTGTTGGGCTCGTCAGGAGCGGGGAAATCCACCCTGGTCAACCAGTTGTCAGGCGCGGAGGTCCGGGCCGCCAAGGAGGTGAGCGAAGCCGTAGGCAAAGGCGTGCACACCACCACGACCCGGGATATCATTCCCATACCCGGCGCCGGCATGATCCTGGACAACCCAGGCATCCGTGAAATCGCCCTGTGGGACAACGCAGGCGGCATCGACGACGCCTTCCCGGACATCCAGGCTTTGGCCAAGGAATGCCATTACACGGACTGCACCCACGAGCACGAACCCGGCTGCCGGGTTCGCGAAGCCGTGGAGATCGGCGTGCTCAAACCGGCCCGCTTGCAGAATTATCTGAAAATGCAGAAGGAGCTGGAATTCTTGAACCAGCGCCAGGAAAAATCCGCCAACCGGGTGGAAAAGGAGCGCTGGAAGGAAATCGCCATCTATCAAAAGCAATTTAAAAACAAAAAAAGGCCGCGCATCAGATAAGGCCTGGCCTGGCTTTTGAGAAAATTGGAGCGTTTTCAAACTGCAAAAAAACTGCCTCCGGCGGCAAACTTTTTAATGGCGCTGCGCGCGTGGAATTGAAAAGGTTTGTCATTCCCGAGCGTAGTTTTCGGGAATCCAGCGTCCTTGATCGTTAAATCAGCGAGGACGCTGGGTCCCCGCGTTCGCGAGGATGACAGGCTTAATCGGCCTGAATACCGACCTCGGTCCGCCCATTTTTCACGCCTGTATGGGGCGATGCCGCTCGCTGCGCCCACATAGGAACTCGGTCGCCCTACCCATGTGCAGGGCGAGCCCGGCCAAAAAGACTGGCGGCTTTGTCCGGGTTTTCAATTTTTGCCATTTTAAGCGGCCGGCATGCAGGGAAGCCGCTCTTCTGGCCCCAGCATACCTCACTTTTTTCAGCATCCTGACAGTTAATCTGAAAGTATTTCCAAATCCTGAACTAAAAACCGGCTTGTACGCCGCCGGGTGTTGATACGCCGCGCTGACCGTGGTAACGAGACTCGGGTTGTATTTGCTAATTTCAGGAGGAGTAATACACAATGAACACCCCAAAAATAGTTATTGTCGGCGGAGTCGCCGGCGGCGCATCCTGCGCTGCGCGCTCCCGCAGGCTTTCAGAAGAAGCGGAAATCATAATGATCGAGCGGGGGCCTTTTGTGTCCTTCGCCAACTGCGGCCTGCCCTATCACGTGGGCGAAGTCATCAAGGAAGAAGAGGATCTGCTGGTGGCCTCCCCGGAAATATTCCGGGACCGCTTTGCCATCGACGTGCGCATTCAGTGCGAAGTCACCAAGATCGACCGGGAAAACAAGACCGTCACCATTCGCAAAATGACCACGGGCGAAACCTACGACGAGACCTACGATTACCTGGTCCTGTCCCCGGGCGCAGCGCCTTTGCGGCCGCCCTTGCCGGGCATCGATCATCCGGCCGTGTTTACGGTGCGGAACATTCCCGACATCCGGGCCATCAAGGAAATGACCGGGAACGGCGAAGCCAAGAGCGCCGTGGTGGTGGGCGGCGGATTCATCGGCCTGGAAATGGCGGAAAACCTGCACCACATCGGCATGCAGGTTTCGGTCATTGAAATGGCCGAGCACGTCATGCCTGTGCTGGACAAGGAAATGGCCACCATGGTCAACGAGCACCTGGATTCCATGCGGGTGGATTTGTACCTGGGTTCGGCGGTCCAGAGCTTTGAAAACGGTCCCGACGGCAAGCCATTGGTGAATCTGGCTTCGGGCGAGCAGATCGCCGCCGACATCGTGATCATGGCTATCGGCGTCAGGCCCGAGACCGGGCTTGCCAAAGCCGCCGGCCTGGATCTGGGCCCTCGCGGCGGCATTGCGGTGGACGGATTCATGCACACCAACGATCCCAACATATTCGCGGTGGGCGACGCCGTGGAAGTGGAAGGCTACGTCATGGGCGGCAAGCGTCTGATTCCCCTGGCCGGCCCGGCCAACAGGCAGGGCAGGCTGGTGGCCGACGTCATTTTGAACCCGGATAGGCCCAAGCCTTTCCGCGGAGTGCAGGGCACGGCGGTCTGCGGCGTATTGGGCATGACCGTTGCGTGCACGGGCGAGACGGAAAAAAGCCTGGGCCTCATGGCCAAGGACGGCAAGGTCATCGAGTATGAAAAGGTGTACAGCCATCCTTTCAGCAACGCCACTTATTATCCCGGCGCTCAGCAAATTTCCTTCAAACTCATTTTCGCCAAAGAGGACGGCAGAGTTTTGGGCGCTCAGGCGGTCGGTCTGGCCGGCGTGGAAAAACGCATCGACGTGGTGGCCATGGCCATCCAGATGGGCGCCACGGTTTACGACCTGGAGGAAGCGGAATTATGCTACGCTCCCCAGTACGGCTCGGCCAAGGACCCGGTGAACATGGCGGGCATGATCGCGGCCAACGTGCTTAAAGGCGTGTCTAAAATCGTCCATTGGCCCGACCTGGAGAATTTCGACGGAATCCTCATAGACGTCCGGGATCCCGAGGAATACGCCACGGGATTCGCCGAAGGCGCCATCAACATGCCTTTGGACTCTTTAAGAAAAAACCTGGATTCCCTTCCCAAGGACAAGGAAATCTGGGCATACTGCTACGTAAGCCAGCGCGCTTATTTTGCGGAGCGCATTTTGACGCAGCACGGCTATAACGCAAAAACCGTTTCCGGCGGCATTTTGTCCTACTGGGCCGCCGACGCAGACGCATAAATTTTTATAATGTGTTATAATGCCTCCGGGCTGACAGGCTTGGCCCGTCAGTCCGGACGCAACAACTTGAGCGGACCATTCCGGCCCGCCTGCATTTCTTGGATCGTAACAATTCGCTTTTTACCATTTTATTGAGGACGCGGGACGGCGGACGCCGACTTATACGCCAACCTGCAAGCATGCCGTTTGATGCATACTCCCGGGGTGAGTTCTTTCCTCTTTGCCGAAAATGGGTGGGACAAAGAAACGGACTCAGGCCTTAGACCCGAACCCTCCATCAAGCCGGACATGAAGCAAAAAGCCATCCTCATATAAAATGGCGGCAAGGGAAACTCCTTGGCTGTTTGTTTAGTCAATCGCCCTGTTTCTAACGACTTGACGGGGGGGCAAGCCAGGAAAAACGCTGAGAACCAAGCTAAACGAGAGGTGATTGTGGTGAAAAAACAAGCATGTTTACTGATTGTATGGGCCGCGCTTTTTTCCGTCCTGTTAGCCATGCCGGCCGGCGCCGAAGAATGGAAGGACCGCTGGAAATTCGGAACCATCGCTCCGGACGGAATCGGCTGGGCCAAGCAAATTAAAAACATCGTCATCCCGGCGGTGGAGGAAGCCACTCAGGGCACGCTGGAAGTCAAGGTCTACTGGGGCGGCGTCATGGGCGATGACGAGGATTTCGTCTCCAAAATGCGCATCGGCCAGCTGCAGGGCGCAGGCTGGTCCGGCCAGGGCGTCCTCATCGCCGTGCCGGAGATGGAAGTGGTCACCCTGCCCTTCTTGTTCAACAATTACGACGAGGTGGATTACATCAAGCAGGAAATGAGCGAGGAGTTTGATGAAATCGCAAAGAAAAACGGGTATATGTGCATCGCCTGGATTGACGAGGACATTTGCTCCATCTATTCCACCAAGTATGACATGAGCAAGCTCCAGGATTACAAGGACGCCAAAATCCTGTCGTGGTTCGGCGATGTGGAGGAAAGGCTGTACAAAAGCCTGGGCGCCAGCCCCATTTCCGTGAACATGCCCGAAGCGCCCCCGGCCCTGCGTCAGGGAGTGGGCGACGCCATCACCGCTTCCGCGGCCTGGATCCTGGGCACCCAGCTTTACTCCTCCATCAAGTACGTGAGTCCTTACAAGTTGCGCTACGCCCCGGCCATGATCGCCGTGGACTGGAAAACATGGTCATCCATGCCCGAGCCCTATAAGGAGCACTATTACAAAATCCGCGCCGACGTGGTTAAGCGCTTTGTCGCCGGGGTGCGTTCGGATAACATAAAGAGCCTGGAAGCCATGAAAGAATACGGCCTTAAGGAGATGCCCGTAAGCCCGGAAGAGATGGAGGCGATCCGGAAGAACGCCGTCACCATTTGGCAGGAAAGCCTGGATTCCCCGGACACCGGAGAACTTCTGGAAGAGTTGCTGGAGCACCTGGAGGATTTTCGCGCCAAGTAGCCTTTCGCGCCATGGCTTCACGCCTTTAATATAATCTTCCGACCATACACCGCCCTGATTCCGCGTTTCCCTTAACAGCGGAATCGGGGCGAAAGCCATTGCAGCCGCAGATTCGCCGTTCCTTTTCAAGCCGCCGTCTTTCCATGGCGTGGCCTGAATTTTGCATATTTTACGCCCTATTAGTGAACGTATTTAGATACATGCAAGGGAAACGCCATGTCGATCATCAGGCAATTGGTATTGGTTTTCGCGGTGTTGGCCATAGGCTTTGGGGCGTATTGGGCGTCTCAAACGAAAGAAAGGGCCGGAGACGCGCCTGAAATCATGGAAAAAGTGCGCCTTGCCGTCCCAAAAGGCATTATCACCGCTCCGGTCCTGTTGGCCCAGAGCAGGGGATTGTTTGCTGAAGCAGGCCTGGACGTGGCTTACGAGGACGCATACTCCAGCGGAAAGACGGCTTTTGAGGCCATGCTGCGAGGCGAGGCGGACGTGAGTATAGTGGCCACCACCCCGGTGGTGGCCAACAGTTTTAGCAGGGACGATTTTTTCATATTTTGCACCTTCACGACCAGCTATGAGGGGGTAAAAGTAATTGCTCGTCAAGATCTTGGCGTAAAGACCGCTTCCGACCTGAAAGGCAAGACTGTCGGTTTCGTTCCCGGCACTATTTCACAACTTTTTTTGGATTCCTTGCTGGCTTACAACCGCATTTTGCCGCAAGAGGTCAACGCTCAGCCCATTAAGCCGCAAAATGCCTCTGCCCTGTTAAATTCAGGAGAAATGCAGGCTGTTTCCATATGGGAGCCCCATGCATACACGGCTTTAAAGGACAATCAGGGCAGCGCTGTGAAAGTCCCCTCATCAAGCGTTTATCGGATTTCCATTTGCACGGCCTCTACAAAGGATTTTGCCGCCAAGAGTCCTAACGTCCTGAAAAAAATAATACTCGCATTAAAAAGAACCACAGCTTTCATGAATGATCAGCCGGCGCAGGCGCAAAAGGAATTAGGCAAACTGATTAACATGGATCAGGAGCCTCTCACCTTGTTTTGGAAAGAAACGAGCTTCAGGCTTTCGCTGGATCAGGTGCTGCTTATGACCATGGAAAACGAGGCGGCCTGGATGATTGCGAATCGCTATAAGGACGACAGGCTTATTCCGGATTTCACCCGATTCGTATATTGCGCCCCCTTAGAAGAAATAGATCCCCAAGCGGTGACCATCGTCAGGCAACAAGGATGACTCCCTCAAAAAAAATGCCAACCATCTCCAGTTTCGGATTTGCTCTAAGGAGCCGGGAATGAAAATATCCACCAGATTGCGATATAATGCAGCGGCTTCCGTTGTCCTTGTATGCCTGTTGTTCGTTCTTCTTTTAAGTTTTTCCCAATCCATGAAAAAGCAAATCGCCACATACAATTACGCCAATGAATTGCTTCATAAAACCAGTACATTAAACGCTCTCACCCACGAGTACCTTATGAAGCATGACCAAAGGTCCGAAAAGCAGTGGCGTTACCAGTTTAACGACATCATGGACTCCCTAAACCGCCATGAAGACTCAGACCCCATGACCCGGGTGCGCAACAACCTGGATATGCTTAAAAACCATTACAACAAGCTAAACATAGAAATTCAGGCCCTCAAAGCCATGGATCCGAAAGCCATTAGCGAGGAGGAAAGCAAACGCTTTAAATTCTCCAAAAGGCTGTTGTCAGATCAGATGCAAATTTGCTCTCAGCGAATTTTGACGCATGTTTTCCGCATAACCACGGAGGCCTCGCAAAAACTCAACGAACTGCGCACCCGCAGCATATACGTCCTGCTGCTTTTCGGCGGATTCATGGTGTTCATCACTGTGTTAAATGCTTTTACAACGCTCAACCGCATCGCCCGCCCCCTTGCGGACCTTGTCAAACAAGTCAATGTCCTGGAAAAAACGGACTTCAGCAAAGGCATCCTCCAGGAAACAATGTGGGATACTCCCAACAAGAACGACGAAGTGGGCAGGTTATGGGCGGCCTTTGGGGATATGAAAATCCGCCTGGCCAAGGCCTTCAGAAAAATCAACCGGGAGTTGAAAGACCGCCAGGCGGCTGAGCAGGAAGTTCGCGAAAGAAACGCACAGCTAAAAGAATTGCAGGACATGCTGGAAAGCATCATCAACTCCATGCCATCCATGCTTGTGGGCATTGACTCGGATGGGAGGATTACCCATTGGAACTCGGAGGCTGAGCGGCAGATTAATCTCAACATGGCCCAGGCCAAAGGCCAATATTTACAGGATCTTCTTCCGGCCCTTCGCCCCTGGTTGAAAAAGGCCAAAGGGACGATCAAGGAGGGCAAGCCCTTTAAGTCGGAAAAACAGCCTCTTGAAATCCACGGCAAGGAGATCCATGCAGACATCACCCTTTTTCCCCTTGTATCCGGGCGGCGGAGCGGCGCCGTCATCCGGGTGGACGACGTGTCGGAACGGGTGGCCATGGACGAAATCATCATCCAGTCGGAAAAAATGCTGTCAGTCGGAGGGCTTGCCGCAGGCGTGGCGCATGAAATCAACAACCCCCTGGCCGGCATTCTCCAAAACATGCAGGTGGTTATAAATCGATTGTCCACGGAGTTGCCCAAAAACAAAGCTGTCGCCGAAAAATGCAACACAAGCATGGAAGCCGTCAACGCCTACCTGGAAGCCAGGGAAATCATGCGTTTGTTATCCTTGATACGAGACTCGGGCGAACGCGCTTCCGCCATTGTGGATAACATGCTTTCGTTCAGCCGCATGAATCGATCCCAGCCTGAGCGGCGAAGCCTCGCAGAACTGACGGATAAAACCCTGGAGCTCGCTGCCAGCGACTATGACCTGAAAAAGAAATACGATTTCCGCAGCATAAAAATCATGCGCGACTATGAGGACTCCCTGCCGGAGGTCATGTGCGAGGCCGGCAAAATTCAGCAAGTCATGCTAAACTTGTTTAAAAACGCGGCCCAGGCCATGATCAACGGAAGCTCGAAGAGCATAAATCCTGAAATTCGCTTGGGATTGCACCGGAACGGCGACATGGTGGATATTGAAGTGGAGGACAACGGCCCGGGAGTGCCGGAGGAAATTCGCTCGAAAATTTTTGAGCCCTTTTTCACCACAAAGGAAGTGGGGGAAGGAACCGGCCTTGGCTTGTTCGTGGCTTATTTTATTGTGGTCAACAACCATCATGGCAGCATGAGGGTGGAGTCCTCGCCGGGAAAAGGCGCCAAATTTATCGTCCAGCTGCCCATTGAACAGTCCGGCAAATAGTCTTTTTCGCCGCTTCGCCAAAGCCCGCCCTGTTTGTTCATGCAGCGGACCCGACTAATTTTCCAACATTTTTAAGGCGTTCAAGGCGCTTCGTTTGATATCCATATTGGAGTCATTCAGTAGTCGGCGGATTTCCTGCTCAAAGGCGCCAAGGGTTTTGAGGTCGCAGTCCATGAGCCGTTCCAAGGCGAGCCTGCGCACCCTGTGGTCCTCGTCCGAAAGGCAGGGTTTTATAAGCAGATGGGACTCTTGATCCCTGTGGGAGAAAGTCAGCAAGGCCAGGGCGGCCAGGCGCAATTCCGGAGCTTGGTCCGCAAGGTATTTTTTGTAAATGTGGGAAAGCTGGAGCTCCGGCCTTTCCAGCCTCCACAAGTTGAACAAAATGGCCCGTTTTTCCTCCAAAGGAGCCTCTTCCAAACGCTCCAGAAGCAAAGGCAAAGCCCTGGCGTCCCCGCAATTGCAGAGTGAGTTGACCGCGGCCAGCCGCACGCCCAGGTCGTCGTCGTACAAGCGCCGGGTCAGCAAAACAAAGGTCGGGGTTTTGCATTGCCAGCCCATGGCGGTTGTGGCGTACCGTCTCAGGTTTGGATCCGGGCAGACAAGATCTTTTTCCAGCAAATCAATAACCGATTGCGCGTCCTTTACAAAAGGCAGGACGGCGCATAATTGAACCGCGGCGTAATGCCTGGTCCTGGGAGGCTGGTCTTCGTCTTTAAGAATATCGTACAAGGGCTCGACCGCCTGGTCTTTGGCGTAACCGGCCAGGAGAATCATGATCTTATGGCGGAGGGGGCCGTCGGCGACGGGCAGGGCTTTGATGAGCTCCCGGACCGCCCGCTGCATATTTTCAGCGAACAGGTCCGGGGAGTCCACATAATTGCGAGCCCTTTCCAGCAGCCTCTGGCGAGGCTGCAACAGGATCACCTTGGCCATTCAGTCGCCTCCTGTTACTCTGGTTTCAACACCCCTTGTCGACTCCCAGCTTGGTCAGGATGTCTTCCATCAGGCACCATTTGGTAAAGGCGCTTTGCAGGAGGTTCGCTCCCACAAAACCGGTCAAAAGCAGCCAATAGGGGCTGTGAATCAAAGTTAAAAATATGGAAAGCAGGATCATTGTTCCCGCAATAAGTCGAATCATGTGTTCCATCGTCATAACGCACCTCCCATCAGACAGGCCCAAAGCCTGACGGCAATGGCAATGGGCCTTCTCTTCAAATAATATTATCGTGTCAGACGTCTCCGCCGGACTATTGTCGCCTTGCCTTTTATAACAATAACGCCTTTCCGGCCGAGATCAAATTTTCCGTTGGCGGCGTTAACGCGTCAGGGCTGCGCCGGGGCTGGTTTGCCCAGCTTGTAGGCGTTCAGCCTGGCGGTGACTCTCTGCATCAAAGCAGAGTCCGCCTTTTTCCGGCCCAGAATCACCAGGACCTTCTCCTGATGCTCCACCGCCTCTTCAAACTCGCCCATGCCCGCCAAAATCCAGGCCAGGGTATCCAAAACAAAAACATTGTCCGGCTGCAAATTGACGGCCTTTCGGGCCAGCGTCATGGCCCGGCTTTTTTGGCCTTGATCCTGGGATAAAAACAAAATGCGCGCCGCATGAGCCATTATATCGCTATTGTTCGGGTCCAGGTCCAGGGCTTTTTGCCAGTCCGCCAGGGCCAGGTCTTCCCTGCCTGTCTCCCCGTAAGTCTTGCCGCGCCAACGAAGGGCCTCAACGTTGGCCGAATTCTTTTCCAGGGCTGCATCAAATGTGGAGATGGCTGCGTGGTACTTTTTCATTTCCAGATATGTGCGCCCTTTTTCCGCAAACCAGGCGTCGTCCATGGAATGAATATTGGTGTACGTCCAATAGCTCGCCAGGCCGGAAAGAATGCAGGCCGTAATGAGAAAGCCGGATACTCCCCTGCTCCCGCCCAGTTGGGAGGCTTGCTTTTTCAGGTCCGACATCAAGCAGCCCAAAAGCCTGTTGTCCGAGGGAACCGCCCCGATCTGAGCCATATCCTGCCCCTCATACACCGACACCCTCAGCCGGGCCGGTACGTCCTCCAGGACGAATTCCGTCAGATGCTCCGAGCCCTCTCCTTCCGGGGCCTTATTTTCTTCAAATTGGATTTCCCAACCAAGCAGGCTTTGCCTTAGAGCGGTGAAAAGCGCCTTTTTATCCGCTGCGAACATGTAGTACCAATCCCCGCGCCTAAAAATCACGCCCGCGCAGACGGCGAAAAACACGGCGGCGATGACAAAATACACGCGCTCCGGAATGTAGCCGGGAATGACCGTAATCTTGTACATGGAGACGCCCACCATAACCATGACCGGAATGGCGATAAAGGAAAAATGCCTGCGGCTGGATAAAACGATGGGCTTGGCTGTGATGGCGATCCTGAAGCATTGAATCAAAAAAAACAGGCAGGAAGCAGCGGGAAACGCTGTCAAAATGATATCCAAAGACAAAAAATTCATTGCCGGGCCTCCAGTACGTTCAAAACCTCCTGGGCATCAGGCGGCCTTTCCTCCCAGGCGTGCATCACATGGCCCTGGAAGACCAACAGAAACCTGGGCGATGACCCGGCGCCCACCAAGCGCCAGAAATGGTCTTCGGGAATTCGAAGGATTGGATACTCGGGAAAATACTTTTCCTGAAATGAGGCGACCGCCTCTTGCGAGTCGTAAGTGAAAGCCAAGATCGGCGGCATTCCTGGGGAATCCCCTAAAATATTCACGTCCATGACGGATTCCTGGCAGTGCAGGCAATCCGTGCTCATCAGTTCAACAAGGTACGGAGAGGCTGACCAATCCACGGTTTCTCCGCTTAGAACAGTCAAGGGTTCGATGGGCGGGCCTTCCCCCCCCGGGAGGATCACCGAGTCAAAGCTAAAACCGAAAGCAAAGGGCAGCCATAGGGATAGCGGCAACGCCGCGATCACTATCGTCAACTTGGCGAGGCTTTTTTTGTAATCTCCATGAAACCAGGCCAAAACAAGCAGCAAAAGCAGCGCCAAATCCTCGATAAACGCCTGCCCCGGGGATCGGGAAGCCCATTGGCCGAAGCATCCGCAATCCTGTGTAACCCCGGTCCCCCAGGCCCAACCGAGAGCAACCAAAAAAACCGCCAGCATGGCCGTTGCGCCAACCAGCGCCAATCGAACCCGGTAACGGATGATTAAGGCTGCGCCCACCGCAAACTCCGCGGCCGTAAGCGCCCATACTAAAAACAAAAGCATGGTCCTGTCGCTGACGATGGCGTAACCGCCCGCCTGGCGGACGGCTTCGTTCATATCCACAACCTTGGCGGCGCCCCCGGCAACAAAAATCAGGCCCAAAACCAACGCCGAGCCTTTTGATATATAGGGTGGAATGCTTGGGAAAGATTTTTTCGGCCTGTGGGTCATACTGGATTTATCCTCCTGTTCCCTGAACCTGCATCGCAGCCACCTTGATACGTGAAATCCCATTGAGGGTCAACGGCCATTTGCCTGGAATGCTCCGGAGAAGGGTGCAAAAACAGTCCGCCTTGCTTAAATATGTGGAAAATCCATCGTTCATACGGCCCTCCGTCCCAAAAACATTGGATCCCGCCATACCAGAACCGTACAAGGATGCCGCACGGGCAATTCAAATCCAATAAATGCCTTTTCCGGCTCTTGCGGCGCCTCCATATCCACACAGTTGCGCCTTCCCTTTCATGACGCATAAGTGGTTCTTTTTTAATTTTGATATGTTCAGAATATAAAATTGAACCCTGGCGCCCATGAACGGGCTTGACCACGGGTGAGGACTTGGTTACAAGAAATGTAGAAACTTTCTGCATACAATTTGAATGAGTAACATCTGCTGTCGCGGCTTTACCCCGGCTTGTCTCAAACGGCTTTTGCAAGGGTTATACCCACATGTGCGCCAAGAGCGTCAAATCCATTTGGGACAAGCCCAGATCAGCCGGGGTTTCGCCGCAACGCGGAAAACGCCTGCTGTTTTGATATGGGAGCGTCTTCTGCTCCCCGCAAACGCTGGCAGGCTGTAGCAGCAGACAGATCAGGGGTATGTGATGGGGGATCACGCAATCCCGGCTTCGACCGGAAAAGGCCATTCTGCAAAACTTGAGGACATCTTCTCCAAAGAAGTCTCCCGGAGGGACCTCCTGAAATGGGGCGCTGTGGCCGCCGCCGGCGCCATCCCCATAGGGGCGGGCTGTGGGAGTTCCGGCGCCGGGCCGCCCGTGCCCAAGCATATCATCCTGATTTCCATGGACACCCTGCGCAGGGATCATTTGCCTGTATACGGGTACAGCCGCAACACCGCGCCCGGCGTTTCCAAGCTGGCGGAATCTTCCGTAATTTTTGACAATGCCTTGGCCGCAGCCTCTAACACGGCGCCCTCCCATGCATCCATGCTTACAGGCGTGCATCCCCTGACTCACGGGGTGAAAAGCAACTGGGCCATGCTTAGCCCGGATGCTGTCACTCTGGCTGAAATACTCCGTGGACAGGGTTTCGCCGCGGGCGCCTTTGTCAGCTGCATCGCCCTCCATTCCAATATCACGGGGCTGGACAGGGGTTTTGACGTTTACCGGCAGGTGGGGCCCGCTCCCGGCCATTGCCGGGCTCGGGAAACCTTTTTGGATGCTTCGGCATGGCTGAACGCCCTGAAAAATGAGCGCCGAGTCTTCCTTTTCTTCCATGTTTTTGACCCGCATTTTCCCTATTCCGCGCCTGGAGGGGAAATCCGGCCGGAGTGGGAGGGATCGAGCCGTAAAAGAGACCTTCCCCTGGACTATCCCGCCATGCGGGCGCGCATGAAGCGCGGTTTTTCTCAGGACGAAATTCAGACCTATACGGATTGGTACGATGAAGAAATTCTATACGCGGACCTTTACATAGAAAGGCTTCTACAAACGCTCCGGGACAAAGGAATGTTCGACGACAGCCTGGTGATCTTTCTTTCGGACCACGGGGAGACCCTGGGGGAGCGCCCCTGGATGTTCGACCATGGCAGCAAGGTGTATGAGGAGCAAATCCGAATTCCCCTGGTCATAAAATTTCCCGGCGCCTGGAAAAAAGGAACCCGCATCGCCGCCCCCGTGCACCACGTGGACGTCACGCCCACAGTCTTGGACGCCCTGGGCCTGCAACCGCCGGAAAGCATGGAAGGCGTCCCTCTGGCCCCTATGGTCCAAAAGCCGGAAGCCGCGGCCGAACGCTTTATGTTCTGCATGGCCCAAAGCGACCCGGAGCGCACTTCCGAGCTAAAGCAGGCCATTGCGCCTGGAGAGCCCGTGTTCTGCATCAGGAGGCCGCCCCACAAACTGGTCATGTATCCGGGTGAAAAGGCCCGGCCCGTGGTCTGTTTGCACGACCTGAGTTCCGACCCTAAAGAAATGAACAATACAGCCCAAGTGCACCCCGTTATAACCGGGGATTTAAAAAGGAGGCTGGATGCCTGGATCAGCGCCTCCCTGTCCAAAGGGCGAAAGTATAAAACCGTCCCATTATCCCCTGAAATGGACAGGGCTTTACGCTCATTGGGCTATATCAGTTAAGGAGAGAATACCTGTTTTGAAGAAGCAAAACCCCTGCATAATTTCCCAAGTCATCCTGTTTGCCGGCCTATGCTGCCTGGCGGCGCCCGGACAGGCCTGGGCCTACATAGGCCCGGGCGCCGGAATCGCCCTGGCCGGATCATACCTGCCTGCGATCATTGGTTTTGGCGCCGCTTTGCTGTTAGCGCTCATCTGGCCGATTCGCATCTTTTTGAAGGACAGGGCCACCCGAAAGGTTTTGAAAAACAGGCCCATCCAAAAATGCGTCATCCTGGGCATTGACGGATTCGACCCCGAGCTGGCCCAGGATTTTATGGACCAAGGACTGCTGCCCAACTTCCAACGCCTTGCCACATCAGGATGCTTCAAAAAGCTCAAAACGACAGCCCCTGCAATCACC
Organism: Desulfatibacillum aliphaticivorans DSM 15576; assembly: GCF_000429905.1. Classification (NCBI taxonomy): domain Bacteria; kingdom Pseudomonadati; phylum Thermodesulfobacteriota; class Desulfobacteria; order Desulfobacterales; family Desulfatibacillaceae; genus Desulfatibacillum; species Desulfatibacillum aliphaticivorans. The sequence continues at coordinate 190,056 of NZ_AUCT01000003.1, forward strand.
CCGGTCGCCTGGTCCACCTTTCAGACCGGGACGAACCCGGGCAAACACGGCATCTTTGATTTTCTGGCCAGGGGCAGGGCTTCTTACGCTCCGGTTTTAAGCTCCGTCAAGGCCGGCGGGGCCGGCGGGGCCGCACCCCATATTCGCATTGGCAAGTTCAAAATTCCCAGGGGCGTGGCGCCCCAGCGTCTGTTGCGGAAAAGCAAGCCATTCTGGGAAATCCTGGGGGACGAGAAAATATACAGCCAGATCCTGCGCGTCCCGGTGAGCTTCCCTGCAGGGGAATTTAACGGGGCCATTCTCGCCGGAGCCTATACCCCGGACATCCGGGGGACGCAAGGCGTCTTTTCCTACTATTACACGGGCGAAAACCGGTTTGAAGACTCAGAGGGAGACCTCCACAAGGTGGAGTTTGTCGACGGGGCGATCCACGGAGTTCTGACAGGACCGGCAGACCCTTTTGAAGATGACGGCGAGGATCTTAAAACTTCATTTTCGGTGGAAGTCCTTTCCGGCGGCCAGGCCATTCTGAAAATCGGCAAGACGCGCCTGTCCTTGGAGCAAGGCCTTTTCTCCCCCTGGACCAGAGTGCGATTCAAAGCGGCTCCGGGGGTGCATATTCACGGGATTTGCCGGTTTTTGCTTGTAAGCGATCAGCCGGAATTCGCCTTGTACGTCTCGCCCGTTCATATTGATCCGGCGAGGCCTGCGGCGCCCATCTCGCAGCCTGCAGCCTACGCTTCCTTTTTAGCTCGCAAAATAGGCCTTTACGCCACCCTGGGCATGCCCGAGGACACGCAAGCGCTGGAATCGGGAATTTTGGATGAAACGGCCTTTTTGGATCAATGCCTGTCCGTGGAGGAAGAGCGGAAAAAAATGTTCCTGCACGCTTTAAAAAGCGCCAAACAGGGCCTGATTGCATGCGTTTTTGACGGTCCGGACCGCATTCAGCATTGTTTCTGGGACCAATTGCAGTCCGCCGGCCAGGATCAGGACAATCCCATCAAGGACGTATACGTACGCATGGACAAACTGGTGGGCGAGGCGCTGGAGGAATGCAGGGATCGGCGGTCGATTTTTATGGTGGTGTCGGACCATGGGTTCGCTCCGTTCAATCACGCCGTGGATTTAAACTGCTGGCTTGAGCAAAAGGGATATCTGAAACGGCTGGAAAACCCCAAATCAAACAAAAACCTTTCAGCCATCGACTGGGGCCAGACCAAGGCCTACGCCTTTGGACTGGCGGGCATTTACCTTAATATCAAAGGCCGGGAGCCTTTAGGTGCGGTCAACCGGGGCTTGGAAGCCCGCAAATTAGCGGAGAAAATTGCAGGGGAGCTGAAAAGCCTCATCCACCCCGAAAAGGAAGCCGCGCCGATTACCAATGTGTATCATGCCAAAGAAATCTTTAAAGGCCCGTACGCCCATGAAAGTCCGGACCTTGTAGTGGGATTCGCCCGGGGCTATCGCGTTTCCTGGGAGACGGCCTCCGGCGCGGTGGGAGACAAGGTTTTTCGGAAGAACAACCGGGCATGGAGCGGCGACCACTGCATGGATCCCTCGCATGTTCCCGGAGTGTTATTCTGCAACAAGCACTTTAGCAAGGAGGATCCGCATATCTCCGACATTGCGCCAACTGTGCTTAAAATGTTTGGCGTGAACGTCCCTGGTTTCATGGACGGAGCAGCCCTGAAAATTGGAAAACCAAGCGAGGATTCGGTTGCATGGCGGATTTCCACACCAGCATAGGGCGAAGAGCCTTTATTAAAGGCGCCGCTTCGACGCTGGCGGGCTTGACGGCCGCAACCCGCGCCGCTCCCGTCCTGGCCCGAAAAACCCGGCAAGAAGCCCCGAAAGTCGTCGTCCTGGGAATCGACGGCATGGACCCGTTTTTCACCCACGAGCTGCTCAGCCGGGGGCTGCTTCCCCATTTCGCCCGGCTTGCCAATCAAGGCGGTTTTTACAAACTGGCCACGGTCAATCCGCCCCAAAGCCCGGTTGTTTGGGCCAGCTTTATCAACGGCGCCGGCCCGGGCGCCCATGGGCTGTTCGATTTTATCCACAGAAATCCGTCCGGCCAATGCCGCCCCTTTTATTCCGCGGCGCAAACAATAGACGGAAAAACCCTTTGCGGCCGCCAGGGGATTCCTTTTTGGGAGGCCCTTGATCAGGCCGGGGTTCCATCAGTCTTTTACGACCTGCCGGCGGACTATCCCCCCTCCCCTTCGAAAAAGGGAAACCGGCGCTGCCTGGCGGGAATGGGAGTCCCCGACCTCATGGGCACGCATGGAACGTACCAGTACTTCTCCCATGACGGTCCCGGCTACATCCTCCGGGAAGGAGGCGGGCTCCGCACCCGGATTGTGTTTCTCGACGGGCAAGCCAAGGCCCGGCTGGAGGGGCCTGCCAATCCTCACGATGAGCAGAAGCCCGTTTATGTGGAGTTTCGGGTCAAAGCCGATCCAAGCAGGAAAAGCGCGGAAATTCGTATCCAGGGGCAAAACATCTCCCTGCGGGAAAAGGAATGGAGCCCCTGGATCAGGGTGGAGTTCATTCTAAAAACGCCTTTTTACATGGCGGATAAAAAGGCGAACGGCATTTGCCGGTTTTATCTGCAGGAGGCGGCGCCGGGATTCAGGCTGTATGTCAGCCCCATCAATGCAGATCCCAGCGATCCCATCCTGCCCCTTTCCGAGCCCAAGGGCTTTGTCCGGGATATCGCCAAGGAGAACGGTCTGTTTTACACCTCCGGCTTTCAGGAGGATCACAAGGCCTTTTCCAACGGAATTTTTTCAGCCCGGGAATACGAAGATCAGGCATGGCTGGTGTTAAAGGAACGGGAGCGCCTATTGGACTACGCCCTGGACCATTACCGGGACGGCCTGTTGTTTTTTTATTTTTCCACCCTGGACCTCATGTCCCACATGTTCTGGACGGACCATGATTTCCGGAAAGGCCGCAAATCCGGTCAAAATCATGAACGGATGATTCGGGCCTACCGGGAAATGGATCGCATGTTGGGCAAGGTTCTGGACCGATTGGGCGCCCGCGCCGCCGTCATGGTCATGAGCGATCACGGATTCGCCGGGTTCCGGCGCCAGTTTCACGTGAATGCGTGGCTGCGGGATAACGGATTTTTAGGTTCGGGAGAGGCGGAGTCCATTATGGAAGGCATGGACTGGAAGGATGTCCGGGCCTACGGCCTTGGCATCAACGGACTTTACGTCAACCTGAAAGGCAGGGAGCGTGAAGGCGTGGTGGAGCCAGGCCGGGCCTACAAACGTCTTGTAGAAGAACTGGCCGCAAAACTGGAGGCAATCAGGGACGCAAACGGCGTGCAGGTCATTAAAAAGGCCCACCGTGCGGACCGGATTTACAAAGGCCCGGCCTCAGCCCTGGCCCCGGATCTCGTCCTAGGCTACAGCCGGGGTTACAGGACGTCCTGGGAATCCTGCCTGGGGGGCTTGGCGCCGCAGGTTCTCTCGGACAACCCGTCCGCCTGGGCGGCCGATCATTGCTGCGACGCTTCCGAAGTTCCGGGCGTTTTGTTCACCAACAGGCCTTTAAGCCGAGTCGAGCCGTCCGTCATGGACATTGCCCCCACCGTTCTTTCCCTTTACGGGCTTGACGCCCTTTCCGGCATGGAAGGGCGAAGCCTGAAATTCACTTAACAGGAGGCGCAAACATGCCTAAAATAACCATTGATCCTTTAGTTTATTCCGAGGCCAAATGGGCGGCGGAAAGCCTTGGATATTCGAGCCTCGAGGAATTCGTGCACCACGTTATTGAAAAAGAGTTGTCCAAGCTGGCCTCGCCGGAGGAAGACGCAGCAATAGACCGGCGTCTAAAGGGGTTGGGATACATCAAGTAAGATTGGCGGGATAGATTGAAGCATCCGGGGTGACATTGTGAAGAACGAACCAATAATCATTGTTTCCGGCCTGCCCAGATCAGGCACCTCCCTTGTCATGCAAATGCTGGAGCAAGGCGGCGTGGAAGCCGTTACGGACAACGTTCGCAAGCCGGACAGGGATAACCCCCGGGGATATTACGAATTGCAGAAAACCCTGAGCCTGGAGGACGACAACTCCTGGCTGCACGAGATGCGCGGCAAGGCGGTCAAAGTGGTTTCGCCCCTGTTGTACGACCTTTTATTCACTGAAAAGTTCAAGGTGCTTTTCATGCAAAGGGATATTCGGGAAATCCTGGCCTCGCAGGCGGCCATGCTTGGCGAAGGGCTGGAGGACGAATCCCCCGATGCTGAAATGGCGGCGGCTTTTCAAAAGCACCTGGCCGTGGTCCTGGATTGGCTGAACAGGCAATCCAATATGGAAGTCCTGACTATCAACTACATGGGGCTCATCGCCGCTCCCGAGGAAGGAGCGAGAATCATCAACGAATTTCTGGGCGGAGGCCTGGACGAGCCGGCCATGGCCCGGGCCGTCGATCCTACCCTGTACCGGCGGCGTTTATCCTGATTTTTTGATTAGATTTCTTCGGCCGGCAGGCAAATGGTGAACTTGGCGCCTTTACCCGGGGCGGATTCCACGTGCATGGTCCCGTTGTGGTTTTCCGTGACAATGAAATAGGAAACGGACAAGCCAAGCCCCGTCCCCACGCCAATTTCCTTGGTGGTGAAAAAGGGCTCGAACACCCTCTTGCGAACGCTTTCATCCATGCCGGGGCCGTTATCCGCAACTTCGATGCACGCCTTATCATCTTTGGAAAAAATCCTGATGGCGATTTCAGGAGGATTGTCATCATCCCACTGTCCGGCCATTGCCTGGGCGGCGTTTTGCAACAGGTTCAGAATCACTTGCTGCACTTTGGTTTTTTCGCACCGGATCTTGGGCATGCAGTCCTGGTAGTCTTTTTTGATTTTTATCTGCCGGAAGTCGTAGCGTTTTTTCAGGTCAAAATCGCTGGACGCCAATTCGATGGTCTGGTCCATCACCTGGCACAAATCCTGGGGCAGAAAGGCCGAATCCCCCTTGCGGCTGAAGTCAAGCATGTTGTTGACGATGGCCGCAGCCCGGCCTCCGGATTCCCTGATGGCCTGCATCACCCGTAAAAGATCCCGTTTTTCCAGATACCTGGCAATGGCGTCCATGGACGTCCCGGCTTCCTCGGCCACATTGTGATTTTTGGACAATCCCGTTCCCAGGCGCTTTTCCAAAACCTGCACATTTTGTATGATGCCGGCCAGGGGGTTGTTGATTTCGTGCGCCATGCCCGCGGCCAGCCCTCCCACGGACAACATTTTTTCCGATTGAATCATCATCTCTTCCAGACGAACGCGCTCGGTCACGTCGTCCACCCGGATGACGGCGCCTTTCATGGCGCTTTCCGAAAGGGGATAGACGGTAACATCCCAGAATCGAAGAATTCCTTGAAATTGAATAGGCGCCTTAAGCCGCTCGGAAACCTTTTCATTTTCAATGGCCTCATCCACCATTCTCAATATATCGGGGTTGTGGGGAAAGACTTCGGAAAGAAGCCTGCCCCGGACCTGAGCCGAGGTCTTGCCAAGCAGCTCCTCGGTTTTGGTGTTCCATCGGGTGATTCTTCCCTGTTCATCCAGCCCGACCAGCACGGAAGGCATGGAGTCGATAACGGCGCTCAGGAAGTCCCTGAGACGCTCCAGTTCCTCCTCTGTTTTCTTGGGGCCGGAGATGTCCCTAATGATGGTGGAGAAATTCTCCACCCGCCCCTCCGCGTCCTTATGGGACATAATGACCTGGGATACGGGAATTTCGGTTCCATCCTCCATTGCCAAAGCTGTTTCGCCGCTCCAGTGGCCGTGTTCAACGGCTGCGGGAGCGCCCTCCCGGGAAATGATATCAAACGCCTCAGGCGTCATGACGTCTTTGACCAAAGGGAGTTCATCCCCCTTGTCCAGACCGAGTATGCGCCTCCCGGCCGGATTTATATAGGTAATCTGCATATCAGGAGTGGAAAAGGAAACCATGTCCGAGGTGGATTCCAGAATTTTGATGAGCATGGACCGCTGAGCCTCGGCCTGCTTTCTTTCCGTAATATCAAACACCGTGGCGATGATAAACCCTGCTCCGCCTATCCTCACCGGCCTCAGGGTGATTTCAGCGTCAAAAACCGATCCGGCCGGCCGTTGATATCGCCATTCAAGAAAAAATTCCTCCCCTTCAAAGGCCCTGGCCAGCAGCTTTTCACCAAGAATAAGCGAGTCCTCTCCTCCCGGCTGCCTGGGGGTTGAATACGCCAGGGGATGCTTATTGATCAGGTATTCCTGCGGAACCCCAAAAACCTCTGCGGCTTTGGCGTTGCAATCCACCACACTGTCTTTGGCAAGTACAAAAATGGCGTTTCCCGAGTTTTCAAACAAAGCCCTATACTTCTGCTCGCTTTCTACAAGAGCCCGGGTTCTTTCCTCGACCATTTCCTCCAAACGGTCCTGATAACGGGCAATCTCCTCCATCCGCCGTTTTCGCTGACTGACGTCCCGAAAACTGCCTTCGACCCCGGCCACGGCGCCTTTGGCGTCCTTGTAATAGGCTGAGTTGGTGCTGACCCAGATGGGCGAGCCGTCTTTATGCTTTAGCTTTACTTCTGCATCCGTAACCTTACCCGTCACGTTGAGCTTTGCCAGGAACTTGTCCCTGTCCGCCGGATTAAAATAGAAAAGATTTTTAATATCCCTGTGGAGCACCTCTTCCATTTCATAGCCCAGCAGTTTAGGCGTCGAGGGACTGACCCAGGTAATGCGGCCTTTCAGGTCTGTTCTGTAAAAGCACTCCTGCATATTTTCAAAAACGTTGCGCAGGCGGGCTTCGCTTTCTTTCAGCGCGCTTTCCGTATAAGCGGCGTTGATGGCGTGGATGGCGGTTACCGCCAGGCTGCGCAAAAGAGTGTACTCCTCCGGGGAGATTACATGCCGGCTGAACACGGCCAGCACCCCGGAAACCCGTCCGTCGTCCGATAGCAGCCGATGGCCGTAAAAGGATTGCAGCCCAAGTTCTTTGGCCCATTCATGATTATGGACCCTGGGATCGGTGGTCACCTCGTTGGTGAGAAAGTCAGGCAGGGCGCCCGACCCGATCAGGCCGATTTTATAGGCGCCAAAGGGAACCCGGGCATGCCGGCCGTTCAGATTAGTATATCGGCCGGAGCTTGAAACAAGATGAAGGCATTGGGATCTGTCAGCGCAATAATGGGGGCCCTTGGGCGCCTGGGCGTGGAAGCACCCCTTTTCACACCTGTCCCCGGGCCCAACCAGCCAGATCCTGGCGAAATCCGCGTCAAAAATATTGACGATCTCCCGGGCGATCAGGCCCACCTTTTCTTCCAGGGAGGAAGGAAAAATCAGCTCTTCTTTAAGATTGGTAAGGCCTTCAAGGCGGGTTAAAAGCCTCTTTTGCCGGAGCGTTTCAATCTCCAATGATTTGACTTTATTGACTATTTGTTCGCTATTTTCCTGCAAAGCCTCTCCTGGCCGTTTTTATGCTCCTGGCCGTTTTTATGGGGGAGCATTCCGTCTAAAACGGGCGGACCAACTTTTTATTAAAACAAATTGAGCTTATGATGGGCAAGGGAAATATTTATTAAAAAAATATTTTTTTGCGCCGTCATGCCGGCGGCGCAAGCTATGATATAAGCCTATCATCCGGATGTCGGAAAATCTCCAGGATCTATCCCAAAATTGACGTCGCCGGACCTTGAAACAGCCCTTTGCCGGGGTTGAGGCGCGGCCTGTTCCACGGGCTCCTCGGTTTCGACTTCAGCGGACTCAACCCGTCCTTCACTATCGGCCGGGGCTGCTTCCGCCGCATTTTCCGTTTCCGTGGATTCTTCGGTTTCGCCCGTTGTTTCGGCTTCCGATTCGGCTTTGGCCTGCTCCGCAACTTCAGCGCGCGCTTCCATCATGATTCTGGCGGCCCTGGCGGCCACGGACCTGTCCTGGCCTGACGGGCTGGCCGGCGCCAGGGCGGCCCTCTTGACCTGCTGCATTTTCTGCAAGGTGGCTTCGGGTTCGGATTCCCGTGACGTGTCCACCTGAACCTCGCCGCCTACGGCGTACCGTTTGCCGTCCGGCCCCTGCTGGTAGGAAAATGTCGCCCCCGACTTGACCACACCGCCGCCGGCGGCCATGTGCGCGGCCTCATGAGCCCGGACTTCTTTGTCCCGCGCCTGCAGCTCACGCACCATTTCCTTCTCCCCTTCGCTCAACTCCGCCTCGTTGGTAACGCTGCTTTCGGCGGATTTGCCCATTTTTTCGGCATCCCGTGCCTCGCCGGACTCGCTTCCCTCCCCGGCTTCACCGGCTTCCTCCGCGAACTCCGACTCTTCCATTTCATTATGGCCGGCAATGTTTTGATACAGGTCTGCGGCTTCCCGGGAGATGGACACCTTATCCTTGACGTCATAAGGATTGGACTCCTCGCTTTCCTTGGAAGGGGCGCCGGAATTTTGAAACGAAGGCATATAGGCCATATAGGCCAAAGCAGCTTGTGATGCAAAAATTTCCATAATTCACTCCATGTTGGGACGGATATGGGCGTCCTTGTTGCCTATCGGCTAAACAATGCCTATTCTTTAACGGCAGTCGCAATCAGGCGTTTTTCGTCCCGTCTGCATAGACACGATTGACGTGAATCAAAGCCTTTGATATCTATTATCAATAGTAATTTTTCCAGCCGGTCTGTTTAAAGGAATTTGTTCATGAAGCAACCCGCGCCTTTGGCCTTTTGGAAGCAATCCAAATTCAACTCCTGCGGCCCCGCCGTGATGATGACCGCCCTGCATGAACTTGGAATGCCCGGCCTTTCCGAAAAACGGGAAATGGAAATCTGGAAGCAGGTAAAGCATCCCTTTGGCTTGGGGAGCCTTCCGGCCAGGATGGCGGTGTACGCCGCCTCCCAGGGGGTGAAGGTTAAATTTCTGCACAAAAACATCTCGCCGGATCATTTCAAAATCTATTGGAAAACTCCCCGCAAAACCCTGCACAAGCAGCTAATCAGAACCTATTACGAGACTGCCAAGGAAGCGGAAAATAATGGCCTGCCCACGGAGCATTATCAGGATGAACAGGAAATCCTGGACCGGCTTATGGAAACTCCCGGCCTCCGGGTCATCTACTTGATTATCGATGACGATGGGGTGCTGCATTTTGTCCTTGCCAGAGAGAAGGACGGCAGGATCGTGGTCATGGATCCCTACTACGGCCGCAATAATGTGTTTGACCTCCCCGACTTTCAGAACCGCCGGTTCCCGGCCATGGTGGGATACGCTATTTTGCTTTCTGCATAAAATCCGGTACTACTGCGTATTGTCTGCTGTGTTATTAAGGCGCGCATAGCGCGTCCTGGACGGGTACAGTGGCCTGCCGCTACACGATAATTTTCGCCGCAGCGGCCCATTTAACCGGGCGGCCCAGACACATTGGACGGGGCGTTCGTCTGCAGAAAATTCCTGGTTTCGATCCGTAAAAGGGTCCTAACTGCAGTGCTAGCGCGCCCAGGCAAGGTGCTGCTTTGCCTGGGCCGTCCGTCATCGGCAGAGGGTTCGAACTACGCCTTTAAACAATAAATGAACAAATGGCTTGAATGACAGCAACTGAGGATGAAACCGCCTCAGCCCTCCACCATCCATGTCCGTTCTTTCACAATTTATGAATCCCCGAAGATTGACAGTTTCGCCAAAAGAGTTTATAAATTCAGGTTCACCATAAGACCGGAAACTCTGGGGAGTTTCCGGAGTCTTTTTGGCTGCTTATTAACCGCCCTGCAATGTTTTACGTCGGGCGCCCGGAGAGACCGCGCCCAAGCGGAAAGTTGAGTATGGATCGTATACGTAATTTTTCCATTATCGCCCATATTGACCACGGCAAGTCCACCCTGGCCGACCGCCTGATCCAGGCGACCGACGTGGTGAACGAACGGGACTTCAAAGACCAGATTCTGGACACCATGGACATCGAGCGGGAACGCGGCATTACCATCAAAAGCCAGACCATCCGCCTGCCCTATAAAGCCAAAGACGGCAAGGAATACGTCCTGAACCTGATCGACACCCCGGGCCATGCGGATTTCACCTACGAAGTCAGCCGGGCCCTGGCCTCCTGCGAAGGCGTGCTGCTGGTCATCGACGCCAGCCAGGGCGTGGAAGCCCAGACCCTGGCCAACCTGTATCTCGCCATGGAGCATGACCTGGAGATCATCCCGGTCATCAACAAGATCGACCTGCCCTCGGCGGACATCGACCGGGTCATGGGCCAGATTGACGAAGACCTGGGCCTGGATCCGGACAAGACGGTTTGCGTTTCCGCCAAGGAAGGCACGGGCGTTCCCGAGTTGCTGGAGGCCATCGTCACCCACCTGCCGCCCCCCAAGGGAGACCCAAACGCGCCCCTGAAGGCCCTGATTTTCGATTCTCACTACGACCCGTTCCGGGGCACCATCGTTCATTTTAGGGTGTTCCATGGAACCTTGAACAAGGGCGATACCATCAAGTTCATGTACAACAGTTCCTCTTACAAGGTGGAGGAGACCGGGTTTTTTCAGATCCAGAGAATTCCGAAAAAATCCCTTTCCGCCGGAGAGGTCGGATACATCATCGCAGGCATCAAGACGGTCAGCGACACCCGGTGCGGCGACACCATCACCTTAAAATCCGCCCCGTGCGACAAGCCCATGCCCGGCTTCAAGGAAGCCAAGCCCGTGGTGTTTTCGTCCATCTATCCCGTGGCTTCGGACGATTACCCGGACCTGACAATAGCCCTGGAAAAGCTCAAGCTGAACGACGCGTCCCTGACCTATGAAAAGGACTCGTCGGCCGCCCTGGGATTCGGGTTCCGGTGCGGATTTTTGGGGCTTTTGCATCTGGAGGTGGTCCAGGAGCGCCTGGAGCGGGAGTTCGACCTGTCCCTGCTTTTGACCGCGCCTTCGGTTCAGTACCGGATCAACATGAGCGACGGCGACACCATGATCGTGGACAACCCGGCCCTGTACCCGGACCCCACCCTCATCGACTCCTCGGAGGAGCCGTACATCAAAGCCGCCATCATCGTGCCGGACAGGTACATGGGCGCGGTCATGAAGCTGTGCCTGGATCGCCGCGGAAACAACCTGGGGTATCAATATTTGACCGCCAACCGCATGGAAATGACCTTTGAACTGCCCCTGGCGGAAGTCATCTACGATTTTTACGACAAGCTGAAAAGCGTCACCCAGGGATACGGGTCCTTTGACTACGAAATCACGGGATACAAGCCCAGCAGCCTGGTCAAGGTGGATATCCTGATTAACGGCGACAGGGTGGACGCCCTGTCCATGCTGGTGCATAAGGACAACGCCGTGTACCGGGCCAGGCACGCCTGCGACAAACTGCAGGATGAAATACCCCGGCAAATGTTCAAAATCGCCATTCAGGGGGCCATCGGCGGGACCATTATCGCCCGCAAGACCATTTCGGCCTACCGGAAGGACGTAACCGCCAAATGCTACGGCGGCGATATTTCGCGTAAACGCAAGTTATTGGAGAAGCAAAAAAAGGGCAAAAAGCGCATGAAGATGATCGGGAATGTGGAAATCCCCCAATCCGCCTTTTTAGCCGTTTTGAAGACTGACGACGAGTAAACGGAGACCAACCATGGGAATGACAATTGCTGAAAAAATTCTGGCCGCTCACGCGGGCCAGGAGGAGGCGTCCCCCGGGGACTTGATCAACGCCAAGGTGGACATCGCCCTGGGCAACGACATCACCGCCCCCATTGCCATCAAGCTGTTTCGGCAAAGCGGCGCCGCCAAGGTGTTTGACAAGGACCGCGTTGTGCTGGTGCCTGACCATTTCACCCCCACCAAGGACATCAACTCCGCCATGCAGGTGAAGATGGTGCGGGATTTCGCCAGGGAGCAGGAGCTTTCCCATTGGTACGAAGGCGGCGACTCCGGCGTGGAACACGCCCTCTTGCCCGAAAAAGGCATTGTGGGCCCCGGAGACCTTGTCATCGGCGCTGACAGCCATACATGCACCTACGGAGGCCTTGGCGCCTTTGCAACAGGCGTGGGCAGCACGGACCTGGCCGCCGCCATGATCACCGGCGAGGTGTGGCTGAAAGTTCCCGAAAGCATCAAATTCGTCTACAAAGGCAAACTCAGGCCCCATGTGGAAGGCAAGGATCTGATCCTGCACACCATCGGCGACATTGGCGTGGACGGCGCCCTGTACATGGCCATGGAATTCACCGGAGAGGTCATCGACGCCCTGCCCATGGCCGAAAGGCTGACCATGGCCAATATGGCCATCGAAGCCGGCGGCAAGGCCGGCATCATAGCCCCGGACGCAACCACCAAGGAATACGCCGACGGACGGGTGATCCGCAAGCCCGTTTTTTACGCCAGCGATCCCGACGCAAAATACGCCAAGGTTATTGAATACGACGTGACGGACCTGGAGCCCCAGGTGGCCTTTCCCCATCTGCCGGAAAACACCAGGCCCATCAGCCAGGTGGGAGACGTCCCCATCCATCAGGTGATCATCGGCTCCTGCACTAACGGCCGCATTGAAGACATGCGCTCCGCCGCCCGCATCCTCACCGGAAACAAAGCGGATAAAAACGTGCGCCTCATCATCATCCCGGCCACGCCCCAGATTTACAGGCAGGCCATGGAGGAAGGCCTGTTCGACACTTTCCTGTCGGCCGGCGCGGTCATCAGTCCCCCGACCTGCGGCCCCTGCCTGGGCGGCCACATGGGCATCCTGGCCGCCGGAGAACGGGCCGTGGCCACCACGAATCGCAACTTTGTGGGGCGCATGGGCCACGTGGAAAGCGAAGTCTACCTGGCCAACCCCGCCGTCGCGGCGGCTTCGGCCATTGCAGGCAAAATCGCCGGACCGGACGATATCTAAAAGGAGACGCATCATGGAAAATATCAAAGGAAAAGTCTGGACCTTCGGCGACGACGTGGATACGGACCTGATTATCGCCGCCCGGTATCTGACCACCAGCGATCCCGACGAACTGGCCAAGCACTGCATGGAAGACGCGGACCCCGCCTTTGCAGGCAAAGTCGGCAAAGGCGACATCATGGTGGCGGGCAAGAATTTCGGCTGCGGCTCCTCCCGCGAGCACGCCCCCATCTCCATCAAGGCCGCCGGCGTGACCTGCGTCATCGCCAAGAGCTTCGCCCGGATCTTCTACCGCAACGCCTTCAACACCGGTCTGCCCATCCTGGAATGCGCGGAAGCCGACGCCATTGAAGACGGCGCGGTCCTGACCGTGGATTTCGACAACGGCGTCATCACCGACGAAAGCACGGGCAAAACCTACCAGACCAAGCCCATCCCGCCCTTCATGCAGGAGCTTTTGGACAGCGGCGGACTCATGGAGCACATCGCCCAGAAAATCAAGGCCAACGGATAGTCCATTGGCTTGATATATTCGGTTCTTAAAACGCCCCGCAGCAACTCATGCTGCAGGGCGTTTTTGGGTTAAGCCAACAAAACCCTTGACAATAGACGACCGGTCCAGGAAACTCTTACACACTTGGAAAAAAAGCCGCATTCCGCGGGTGAATCCCTTTTTCAATCCCGAAAACAATCATGGAGCACATCATGGACATCTTTACAATCGACCCTGACAAATGCAACCGAGACGGCATCTGCGTGACCGAATGCCCGGTGGCCGGAATCCAAATGCTTGACAAGGAAGGCGTTCCCACGCCCGGCCCTGGCCTGGAGCAAACCTGCATGGCCTGCGGCCATTGCGTGGCCGTATGCCCCACCGGCGCCCTTTCCCATCGGGACGTTCCCATTGAGCAATGCCCGGAAATCAAAAAGGATCTGGTCATTAATCAGGATCAGGCGGAGCAATTCCTCAGGTCCCGCCGTTCGGTCAGGGTGTATAAGGATAAATCCGCGCCCCGGGAGGTTTTGAAGCAATTAGTGGATATGGCCCACTACGCGCCCACGGCCCACAATGATCAGGAGGTCTGTTTCACGGTCATCGAAGATAAGGAAGAGGTCAAGATGCTGGCCGGCCTGTCCATAGACTGGATGCGGGGCATTATGGAGGCGGACCCGGGCCTGGGAAAGAAAATGTCGCTCCCTCTTTTTATCGGCGCCTGGGACATGGGATTTGACGTCGTTTGCCGGAGCGCTCCGCATATGATACTGGCCCACGCCGAGCACGGCAAGTCCCCGTTCTCCCGCTACTACCCCACGGATTGCGCCTCGGCCCTGGCCTATGTGGAGCTGGCGGCGCCCACACTGGGGCTTGGAACCTTCTGGGGCGGCATGTTTATGGGCGCGGCCCTGGCCTATCCTCCCCTGCTGGAGGCCATGAACCTGCCCAAGGACCACCGTTTGAACGGAGTCCTGATGTTGGGGTATCCTAAGTTCAAATATCACCGTCTGCCCGAGCGCAAACCGGTTCCCGTTCGTTTTAGCGTGAAGGATTCCATGGCATAAAAAGGGCTTTATTCCGCCATTAACTATTTGGGCCGGCGAGGGTTTAAAAAATCCCTTTTCCGGCCCTTAGTCATTATGCACCTTAAATCGGGTCGGAAAGCGTCATATTTCTTGATCCTGCAATGTTTAAGTGCACGAATATTTACTTCTCTTGTTGCAGATTAATTGACTTCACCAAACGTTATTCAATAAACTTCAACCTGAATTTAAAAGCAGGCCATGGCCCGGGCGATTTTCAAGCAGGATAAAACCTTTTTCAAAAGGCCTGCGGCTTTGGTTTAAAAACGATTCCCGGCTGTTTTTATGGAAGGATATGTTCATGAACGCCTCGGAAGTAGTCCTTGAGTTGGCGGCCTCTCCGGAATTTTTTCCGGTAGCCCGATCAGTAACGGAAAATGCATCCCTGGCCATGGGACTGGAAAAGGCGGAAGCTCGGCGCGTGGCCATGGCCACGGAAGAAATCTTCATGTCCCTGTGCAAATCCGCCCCTGGGCGAAAATTATCCATCCGCTGCACCCCGGGAGGGTATTGCGTCATCACCGAGTTTATCTTCCAGGACCCCGGCTTTCCTCTGGAATATTTCAACATGACTTCCTCCGTATCCACGAGCAACGAACAGGACATGGCGAACCTGGGACTCCTGGTGGCGTCCCGTATCATGGACGGGTTTTCAGTGGAACGGGATGATTCAGGCCGCTTCATGCTCAAGCTGATCAAAGAAAAATGCTACCCGCGCCATACGGGCGAAGGGGCCTCGTATCTGCCCCCCCTGGCGGCCTTTTCCATCCGAAAGGCCAATTCCGAAGAGGCCGCCTATGCAGCCGCCCAGGCAGTGGGATTATATCCCTCCCACGCCCTGCCGCGGCATTTCCTGCATCCCAGGATGCTGGCGGACAGAATCGACTTTGGCGGCGCAACAGCGGCCATCGCTGTAGGACCTGGCGGTGAGATCGCCGGAATCATTGCCTGGGATCTTTCTTCAAGCGGCAACATGGTGGAATGCCACGGCCCGTTCCTTTTTACCAGGGACGGCAATCCGGCCCTGTGCGAGGCTTTACTGGATTTCTGCATCGGGGATATCGCCAAACTGCCCGTCATGGGACTGATTAACCGCCGTCATAACCGGGACATTCCAATCCACTATTTCGAAACAGTGGGAAGCCTGCCTCTGACGGCCGGCAACGGCGAAACCTTTCAGGCGCCAGCCTATTTCAGGCAGATGCAGGAAGACACCGGGTGCAATGCGTGGGCTCATGAAAGCCTGGAGGAATTCCTGGAAAAGCAGTACGCGCGGCTATGCCTGCCCCGGAAAATATTGCGCCCCTCGGGCAGGGCTCTTGATCCCCAGAGCCGTTCGGTCCTGTTTTCCGAATTTGACAGGAACGCAGGCAACGTCACATTCCTCCCTGTCTCTCCGGGCCAGGACATACTTCCCAACGTGGAAGCGCACCTGAAAATGGCGAACAAGGAAAGCATAAAAAACGTGTTTTTCGGCATTGACCTGGGGCGTCCATGGCAGGCCGATTTTGCGCCGGCTATTTTGCAGGCTGGTTTTTCTCCCCGATACATCCTGCCCTACGCAGGATGCGGGGACATGGCTTTTTTCAGCCTGTGAGGACATGCCCATGACCACTTGCGCTCTGCCTGATTTCGACCGTTTAGTCCCTCCACACATAAAGTGCTTTGAGGCTTATGTCCCTTCCAAGCCGGACGATGTTCTGATGCAGTATTACGGATGCTCCTCCCTGCTGCGTTTGAACAACAACGAAAATCCCCTGGGGCCTCCCGGGGAATCCCGGCAAGCCATCCTGGATTTTCCGCCCAACAAAGCCTCCGTGTATCCCAGCGGGGACGCTTACCATCTACGCCGAAAACTGGCGGAACGCTTTGGCATGGGCCCGGACCAGTTTCTGGTGGGAAATGGAGCCAACGAAGTCATAGCCTTTGTAATCAAGGCTTTTTGCCAGGAAGGCGACAACATTGTCACCGCGGACAAAACGTTCGCCGTGTACGAATGGGTGGCCCAGTTCTCCGGGTTCGAGGCCAGGACCGTCCCGTTAAAAGACTATGGGTTTAACGACGAAGCCATGCTGGCCGCGGCGGACGAGCGGACCAAAATCTTTTTTGTGTGCAATCCCAACAATCCCACGGGAACCTACTGGGATCGGAACAAACTCCTGAATTTTCTGAATCGGGTGGGTAACAAAAGCATTGTGGTGGTGGACGAAGCCTATTGCGAATTTGTTGAAAAACCGGACTTTCCCGACGCCATGGAGCTGTTGTCGCAATATCCCAATCTGGTGACCTTCCGCACCTTTTCCAAGATGTTCGGGTTAGCCAGCCTGCGAATCGGGTACCTGGCCGGATCCCCGGAGGTGGTGGACATCATCCGCCGCACCTGCGTGGTATATTCGGTCAATGCCCTGGCGCAGGCGGCCGCCCTGGCCGCCCTGGAGTCCAAACACCATATTGAAAACACAAGGGCGCTTGTCCGGGAAGCCAAGGAATATTTGAACCATGAAATGAACTCTCTGGGCCTGTTCACCGTGGGGGAAGAAGGATGCTACCTGATGGTTCGCCTTCCCATGAGCGACAGCCTGGCTTATCGCAAGCTCATGAGCCAGGGAGTCATGATCCGCACCATGACCGGATTCCGTTTCCCCAATTTCATCCGAGTGTCCGTGGGGGAAATGCCGGCCATGCAAAGGTTCGTGCACTGTCTTAAAAACATCCTGAGGGAGAGCGGACATGATTGATGCCATTCAGGACCGTTTCAGGGCTTTGCCCAAAGCTGAACTGCACGTGCATCTGGAAGGCGCCCTGCCCCTTGAGTTTTTGAATCGCCTGGCTGCGGATAAAGGACGCGACCCCATAAAACCGGACATATTTGCATTCAAAAATTTTGAGGAATTCGCCTTATGCTTCTTCACCACAACCAGCCTTTTGGAGAATGAAGAAGATTTTTATCAGGCGGCCCGCGCCTTTGTGGAAGCCCAAGCCAAAGAAAACATTGTGTATACGGAGTTTTCCTTTATGCCGGGATTTCACGTCAAACGGGGCGTTAAACCGGAAGCCATGTTCCAGGGCCTGTACTCCGGTCTTCAGGATGGAATGAAGCAACATCCCGTTCAGGTGAAGATTCTTTTTTCCATTTCCCGCATGTTCGGCGCTGAGGCCGGAGAGGAAACGCTGGATTACATTCGCCGGTTTCCCGACGATCATATTCTGGGCATAGATCTGGCAGGCATGGAGGTTCCGGACAGCATTACGCCCTTCGCCTCCTGCTTCAAAGAGGCTAGGGCCATGGGCCTGGAGACCGTAGCGCACGCAGGAGAGTTTTCAGGCCCCGACCATGTGGCGCAAACCATTGAGATCCTCCGCCCCAGGCGCATAGGGCACGGTCTGGGAGCTGCTTTGGACAACCGGATATGCCGGATGCTTGCGGAAAGGGACATTGCCCTTGAATTAGCGCCCACCAGCAACGTGCTTCTTGGGGCAGCCGCCTCCTACGAAAAGCATCCCCTTGCCAAACTTATGAAAATGGGAGTTCCCGTGACTCTAAATTCGGATGATCCTATTTTTTTCAGCACCACCCTGAGCAGGGAATACGCCATTGCCCGGACGGTCATGGGTTTGGATGAAGACAGCCTCATGGCCATTTTAGCCAATGGCTTCCAATATGGATTTCTGGACCCAAAAGACAAGGAACGGACCGATGACCAATAGAAAACAGGAACCGCCTCATGACTGACGCATCACGCAGGCAGGAAAATCCCCTTGAGGAGCCCGCTCAGGCGCCATTGCTTACCGCACCGTTTGTGCTGCTAATCCTGGCGTTCTTTCTGGGGCTGTGCAATATGGCGGTTTTTTTCAATTTTTACGCCTGCCTGATTGCCAACGGGGTGGAAGCCGGAACGGCCGGTTTTCTCTTGGGCCTCTTTTCCCTGACGGCGCTGATAGTCCGTCCTTTCATCAGCCCCCTGATCCATCCGGGCAATGCCCTGCCATGGATCGGCTTGGGGGCCGCAGGCATGATTCTGTGCCTGGGCGGCTATACACTCAGCCATGAAACATTAATCATAGGCATCATCAGGGCGGCCCATGGCCTTTCTTTTGTGGTAATGGTCACGGCGGTTATTTCCTCCACCGTAGGGGTCATAAGCCCCCAAAAGAGCGGACTTGCCTTTGGGATCATGTCCATCGTCAATTTACTGCCCTTTGCCATCATTCCTGCACTCGTGGAATTCGGCCTTTCCCATGGCCTCACCCAGGCGAATATTTACATGCTGGCTGCAGCTTCCACTGCGCTGGTCTTCCCTCTGCTCTTGGTGATCAAGCGACTGCACACCAGGACTTCGTCCGCCGAAAATGGGGAGAAGGCCATTCCCACACGCAGGGAGATCATGAACAATTTCAAGCGGGCGGACATAATTCTCGCCCTCTCGCTTGGGGCCGTGGCATATTTATGTTTTGCCATTATATTCATGTTTTTAAAAAGCTACGGCCCAACCATAGGCGTGGAAAAAGTCAGCCCCTTTTTCGCCCTGGCCACAGTGAGCATGATAGGCATCCGCCTGGCTTCGGCCGCCCTGTTCGACCACTGGAACAAGGTCAGATTATGCACGGGCGCCCTGATTTTCGTGGGCCTGATGTTTTTACTGCTGCAGTCAACCAGAAGCCAGTGGTGCTTTTACGCCTCCGGCGCTTTGCTGGGATTGGGATGGGGAATAGCCATGCCAGTTATAATGGCCATCGTATTCAACCTGTCGGAGCCCAGGCTTCGCGCCTTCAACACCAACATGATGATTGAAATGGTGGACCTGGGCTATTTCCTGGGGCCGTTTTTAGGCGGCCTCGTTGTCTCCAGTTATGGATATTCCGTTCTATTTTTCATTATGTCAGCGGTTTCAATCATATTTGGGCTCTTAGCCCTGCGGCTTGCCGGAAAGGTTTAAACCATGGAAAAACAATCCCAGGAAACTTCATTTACCGTCGGCCTGTTCCAGCCCGAAGATGCGCCCGGAGTGGGCGACTTGTTCAGGGCTGTTTATGGAGAAGGCTATCCTGTCAAACTCTATTATAACCCGAACGAACTCAGGGAAGCCTTCAAAAAAAAGGAAGTCCTGCCTTTTGTCGCAAAGGACCAAGACGGCGCATTAATTGGCGTCACCGCCATTTACAGATCCTCCCCTTTTGAACGCCTTTATGAAAGCGGGTCTGGCATTGTCCTGCCCCAATACCGGGGGGCTGGCATCGCATCCCGGTTGCAAGGAATGTTGGCTGATCGCAAACTCCTGAAAGAGCTGCAAATCGAGGGCCTGTGGGGAGAGGCGGTAGCCAACCATGTTTTTATGCAAAAAATCAGTGTACACATGGGATTCTGTGAAGCAGGCCTGGAGGTGGACCTCATGCCTGCCGAGGCCTACGATCGGGAAAAAAGCGCAGCGGGCCGGGTGGGCGCCGTGATTGGTTTTAAAACAGTAAAACCCAGGCCCCATACCGTCTATCTGCCCGGGTGCTATGAGGAGGAACTTCGGTTTCTCTACGAGGATATGGACGACGCCCGCCCCCTGGAAAAAACCCATGCCGGCGTCCCGGCGGACGGGACCACATCAGTTGATCCCACCATTTATGACTTCGCCCAGGTGGCGCGCTTTGCCATCCATTCCGTGGGCCCGGATTTCTCAGAAGAATTTCAAAAAAAAGAAAAGGAAATCCGAGAGGCAAACAAAATCCAAGTGTGCCAGGCATGGGTCAAATTATCCCACCCCTGGTGCGCCGCCGCCGTTGAGGCTCTTAAGGGCCAGGGATATTTCCTGGGCGGCCTGCTGCCCCGGTGGTTTGATGATGACGGCCTGCTCATGCAAAAAATCCTGCATACGCCCAACTGGGAAGGCGTCAAGCTCTATTCCGACCGGGCCAAGCGGATAATGGATATGGCGTACAAGGATTGGGAAAACGTAGGGGGAGTTAAATAAAATATTGGTTTTAAAAGATATTTTACACTAAACAAGCTCAATCCAACCCAACGCGCATACTGCAAAAATGGGTTGGATTGAGCTTTGATTTGCGGCCAAAAGCATCTCCTAAAGAGGAAGGCGGAGCAAACCCGACCGTTGGACTTGCCTTAAAAGGACGTATTCTGGCTGTAGACGCACAGGACGCCGTCCTGCTCGTTGATTTCCGCCTTGGTCCGCCTGCCGTTGACGGCGTCCAGGATGCATTGCACGACGTCCTCGCCCATTTGATCCAGGCTTTTGCCTTCCAGAATGGCGCCCGCGTTCAGGTCCATGTCGTCCTCCATGGATTGGAACATTCTGCTGGTGGAGGCCACCTTGACCACCGGAACGATGGGAAAGCCGATGGGGTTGCCCCTGCCCGTGGTGAACACGATCACCTGGGCGCCCGAGGCGGCCAGGCCGGTGAGGGATTCGGCGTCGTATCCGGGTCCGTGCATGATGGACAGACCCGGCTGCGTCGGAATTTCGGCGTAATCCACCACCTGATTGATGGGCGTGGTCCCGCCTTTGATGATGCAGCCCAGGGCTTTCTCCCGAATGCTGCTCATGCCGCCGTCCATGTTTCCCGGGGATATAATCATCTTGGCTATGGGGCCCAGGACTTCATAGGTCTTGGCCTCCACCGAACTTATCAGGTTTTTGATCTGCTCCGCGATCTCGGGATTTGCAGACCGCCGTTCCAATATGTGGCTGGTTCCGATCATTTCCGTGGTTTCGGTGAGGATCACCTTGCCGCCTTTTGCAACCAGCCAGTCCGAAGCCCTGCCCACGGCCGGGTTGGCGGTGACGCCGGAAAAGGCGTCGGAGCCTCCGCATTCCAGGCCTAAAGTGAGTTTGTCCAGGGGAAAGGGCTTTCTTTCCTGGACCTGTATCTGCGTCATAAAATCCTTGGCGATCTCGATGCCTTTGGCCGTGGTCTTGCGGGAGCCGCCCTCCGCCTGGATCATCAACCGGGCGTGGGGCCGGCCGGCCATGGCCGCGGCCAAAGCCATGCCCTCGGCGTTGACGACCTCGCACCCCAGCCCGACGATGATGACCGCGCCCACGTTGGGATTCTTGCACAAATTCTGAAAGGTCCTGGTGTGCATGTCAGCATCGGAGCCGCCCCTGCCGCACCCCATGCCGTGAAGCAAGGGGACCACTCCCGGCACGGCCCGGGCGATGGCTGCAGCCACCGGGGCGGCGCAGGCCACGGAAGGAATGACCGCCACGTAGTTTCTCACGCCCACGGAACCGTCTTCGCGTCCATATCCCATGAATGAATCCATGATTATTCTCCTTTCAGGGTCAGATTATGGGTATGGACCCACTCGCCTTGCTTGAGGTCCTGGGCGGCCTGCCCGATGATTTCGCCGTATTTGATGACGTCCTCCCCCTCGGAAAGATCTTTGAGCAGCACCTTGTGGCTGTAAGCAATGTCGGCGATCGTGCGGCACAGGACCTTCTCCCCGACGCGCACTTCCTCACCCTGGCCGATGTCTTCCAGGGCGATGGCCACGTTGTCGGCCGGATTGACCATGATGGCGTTAGGTTTCATGACTTCCCCCTGCGAGCTTGAATTGGATGGATGCCCGGACGGCGAAGCGCCGTTCCGGTTACAGGACTGAAACAACTTTATCGCGCCAGGCACAGGAAGTCATTAACATATGTTAATCAACCGGATGAAAATAAGAAGTCATTGCACATTTTTCAAAGAGGAGCGGATGCGGCTGAGAGAAACCGGAGAAATGCCGAGATAAGAGGCAATGTGATATTGGGAAACGCGATCTTCCAGGCCGGGATGGGCTTCCAGGAAATCCAGGTATCGGGTCGCCGCATCGTCCATCAGCAGGGAGCGCTCGCGGCATTCCTTTTCCAAAAACATCCGCTTGGTGTAATCGGACATGATATCAGCCCAGCAGGGATGTCCGGCCGCCAAGTCTTCCAGATCCTGAAAAGAAAAGCAAAGCAGCTCGCTGTCTTCCAAGGCCTGGATGGAATACCAGTTGCTCCGGCCCAGCAGATAAGGGGCGTAGCCTCCCAGCAAATGGCCGATATGGCGGAACGCCAAAATGCGTTCGTCGCCCTTATCCGTAATGCAATAGGTGCGAAAAAGGCCGGAAACCACCGCGCCAACAAGATGCGGCTTTTCCCCGGCCTTGATGAAAAAGCCGTTTTTGGGCACATGAAGCGGGGCGGACAGGGCCAGGAGCTTTTCCCATTCCGAATCCGGCGCCAGAGAGTCAAACCCAAGGGCTTTGCGAACTGCATCCAAATCAGCGGCCATAAATATGCAACCTGTTTGCTCAGTGAGGTTTAGATTGATATTACCGCTTAGTTCCAAACATTCCGGCTTTAGTCAAGGAACTTCTTGGCCCTGGACGGAAGTCCCTTGCCGGGCAAAACCAGCAAGGACGAAGTTCCATGGGCGACCAGATCGCCGGACTCGTCATAGACCTTGGCTTCCGCGTAGCTGACGGTCCTGCCCGGCCGCAGCACCAGACCAAAGGCGCGGAGCTTTTGATCGGTGACGGACTTCAGATAATTCAGCTTAAGGTCCACGTTCACCAGTCCTGCATCTTCGGGAATGCGGAGAAACCCGGCCCAGAATGTGGCCGTGTCGATCAGCGTGGCGAACACCCCGCCATGCACAATGCCGAAAGGCTGCAAATGCTGGCGGCCGGTATCCAGGACCATTTCCGCCTTGTCGTAATCCACGGACTCCAGCCGCATGGACATGTGGGTGGGGTACGGGCTGGTGTTGATGGTTTGTTTTAGCTCTTCGATGTAAGCCGGGTTGATCTTCCGCATAAATCCTCCTGAACGTGTTTTTTACATCTTACACTTTTCCGCGCTCCAACGCCATATTCATGAATGTCTCAACAACGGTTGCGGGCGGAACGTATTGGTCCGGCTGTTTCTTTTGTTGGTAGGCCATGGCGTCCGAGGGGCATTGGGAAACGCATACGCCGCAGCCGATGCAACGATCCGGGTTGACGAAAGCCGCGTCCTCTACGGTAATGGCGTCCATATGGCAGGCTTCCGCGCAGGCCCCGCAGGCAATGCATTTCTCGTCGTCCACCTGGGCGAAATAGCTGGTGTGGACGTATTGCCCGGGCTTGTCCATGGCCTTGATGTTTTTCAGGAAAAGGCAGCAGCAACCGCAGCACATGCACAGGGTGAGCGGATTCTGGGAATTGCTGGGCTGCAGCACCAGCCCGGCTTTCCGGCCTCTCTCCAGGGCGTCCAGGGCTTCTTCCGTTTGGATGTCCCGGCCCAGCCCGTTTTCCTCGCAATAATAAGCGCCGGCGCCGAAAAACAGGCACACGTCCAAGGGGCCGGAGCACCCTTTGCCGATCAACTGCTGCTCCTTGCGGCAGATGCAGGTTCCGAGGACGATCTTTTTCTGGCTTTTGATGAGCGCCTCGGCGTCGTCGTAGGAAAAAATGTTCATCTCCGGCACGATTTCCTTGGAAACAGGAACGATCCTCTTGTGGTTGGTCTTGCTTTTCATCCAGGATTTCATATGGATTTGGGGCAGGTATTCGTTGAAATCCAGGGCAAGCTCCTCGGTCAGGTCGTTGCAATGATACTCCCAAATTCCCATGATGAACATGGCCGCCGAATAGGACCTGTTTTCTCCCCTTCCGGCGCGGAAAATCAGCCCATTGAGGGACATCTCCTCCAGCTTGGGCGCCAAAACCTCCACGTCCAACCCGGCGCGTTCAGCGACAGACTGGGGAGTCTCCGGCATCATGGTCAACAAGGCGGCTATTTCCGCCTCTTCAGGCGAGAAAAAACGCTTTAATAGGCGCAGTTCCACGCCGTTTTCCGTGGGAGGAAATCCGCCGGGCAGTTCATCCAGATGCTTCGCCAAATGTTGATATACGTCAGTCATGAGCGCTCCCTTTATTTTTTTGGGTCAAATGCCGCGTTGATGTCACTCCGGAAAGATCAGCAATTAAACGGGCCTAATATCAGCCCGACCTGCTTGATTATGGGGATAGCACTTGACGGGTTTGAGGGGCAGTGTCATAAATGACAAATAGCGCGCAAAACGCGCCTTTACCTCAAAATTTTCGGAGGCCCCATATGCCGGACGTCGCTTTTTTAGCCTATGAACAATGCATGCTGTCGGGCATATCCAGCCTGATGGACGCATTTGGCATCGCCAATGAGTGGTTGAAGCATTTTGTCCGGAGGGAAGGAACTCCCGCGACGGAGGATGCTTTCTTCCGCACGGAAATTGTCACGCCCGGCGGTAGGCCCATAACGGCGCAGGGGGGAATTCCATTATCGCCTCATCGGGCCATGGAGGAGGTGAAAAGCACGGATCTGGTGCTGATACCGCCCCATATGTTCGGGGTGAGGCATGACCGGGAACAGATAGGCGATATGCTGGATTGGCTGGTCATGCATCATCAGGCCAACGCCCGGATAGGCGCTTTGTGCACCGGGACCTTCATCCTGGCCATGACCGGGCTTTTGGACGGCAGGATCGCCACCACCAACTGGCAGCTTGTCAACCGGTTCCGGCGACAATTCCCCAAGGTGCGGCTCAAGCCCGAGCGGGTCCTGACCGAGGACGGAGGCCTGATTTGCTCCGGCGCGGTGACGGCCGCATACAATCTGGGCCTGTACGTGATGGAGCTTTTCGGCTCCCCGGAATTGATGCGGGCCTGCTCCAAAGCCCTGCTGGTGGATCCCAGCCGCACCACCCAGGCGCCCTACATGACGGCCAGCTTCAAAAAAAACCATGGAGACAAGGCGATTTTAGCCGCCCAGGAGTGGATGGAGGAGCATTTTATGGAGGGCGTTACCATGGAGGATGCGGCCGATCACGTGGGGCTGAGCTCCCGGCATTTCAAGCGGCGCTTTAAACAGGCCGTGGAGGAGACTCCCTTGAATTACCTCCAGCAAGTTCGCCTGGAAGCCGCAAAAAAGGCCCTGGAAACCACCACGGACAACATCGACGAAATCACCCGCCAGGTGGGCTATGAAGACGCCAGCACATTCCGGCGTTTATTCAAAAAACACACAACCCTCTCCCCCCGGGAGTATAGGGACAAATTTGCGATTTAAGGAAACGTTTGAGGCATGTCAATCGGACAATAGTTGAAGGGATTAGGGTTAATTCGGGGACGTCGGCATTTTTATATTGGTTTCGGGTCAAGCGGCGGTTGGAACAACATTTTCGGTTTCAATGCCTTGTGCGGTTATAATACATACGCTGCGCGCCCTGGCAGGATACTGCTCTGCCAGGGTTACCCTGACGCAATCCTCGCGCCTCGCCTCTTTGCATTCTTCCTTGCAAAGTTATTATTCCCCCAGGATATAATCGTCTATCCGATAGACCACTTGGGGGCTTCCACCCTCCGTGGGAATTCCGTCGCACCCCCATGTAACGTACTGGTCGCGAGTGGAGCTGTCGCACGGACGCAGGGCGTAATCCGTGGACATATATTTCTCGGACCATAATGCCCCGTTCAGGTAAAAACGGACGTAATGGGCGCCGGTGGGCTGGCCGCCGTCCAATTCCTGCTCTATTGTAATCTTTAAGGTGTGCCATTCATCCTTGCCGGATATGGGCGCATCCACTTTATGCAATTGAGCGTACGGAAAAGACCTATACACCCCGGCCCGGAGAGTGGCCGTACTATCCATGTTGTCCGTGGTGGAGTTGCTTTCCGTCTGAATTCCCGCTTGTGCGTATATACGTGTGTCGAATGTGGTGATTGTCTCTGTAAAAAAACTTCCGCCCATTTCCAGCCATGAGTTGCCGTTGACCTCGCTGATGGCCATCTTGGCCGACATGCTCAAATAACCCCTTGCATTGGGATTCAAATACATTCCGTCCAGGTCCGTGCAAGCCAGGGTCAGACGCCCATTGGCTTCCGTAAAATAATAGCCCGTTTCCGAACCATCCCCTGATCCCCACTCCCACAAGGTCTCGTCGAGTTCGCCGTCGGAAAAGTCGTCATACACGCCCGCTATGGGATATCCGGGATCCAAGCGGGAAAAAACGGCTTCCTCGCCATAGGGCAGAAGCATTTTCATGGTCTGGTAGTCGATGGCCTCCACGGTTGCGTCCAGAGTCGCCCCGGCGCCGGAGCCGAAACCGTAGTCCCCGTTTGAGTCTTCCGTCACTTCCGCGTGAAAGGCGCCGGTTTGGGGATCGTAAGTGTACACGCCTCTTTCGGAGGCGGGATACAGGCCGCCGCAGAGCCTGCCCATATCATAGGTGTTATCCGGGTTGAAAGTCACCTTGCTGGTGCTTTTAACATACCACTCGCCCCAAATGGCGCCGGGGTTGGACATAGGGTCGACCAGGCCGGCCGAGGCCCTCATGGAGTATATGGATTCCTCCAGGCCTATTTTTCCGTCGTTATTAATATCGCCCACCAAAACGGAATACGAAACAGCCGGCGCCAGGCACAACAAAAAAACAGCGCCTGCAAACAATAATCTCCGGCCCACGATTACCCCCCTAACCAATGTAAAATTTATAAATATAAGGTTTCCTTTGAATGGATAAAAAAATAGACGAATAAAAAATGTTTTGTCAACAAACAGTTCACAACAAACATTTTCTGTAGAAAACTCCTATCGGCGCCAACAACAAATAAATTTGTGATGTTTAAAGATAGATATTTAGTAACAGAACTATTTACCGCCCCATTGTTTTAAAAGAATTATTCATTAAAATAATAATTAATATGCAATATAATATGATAAATTAATATTTTTTTAAGACGAGCGTCATTTCCATGCCGCAGATGCATATTTTATAGAGAGACGATAGTGGCGATAAATTTCATTTTAATTCTTAAAAGCATCTTGATTAATTGATTTTATATGATATACAACTGTATTCAAAATAGAAAAAATACAATTTGCATCCGCGCTCAATCCAACAGCTCAAACGGTTTCAATTAACCTAAATTGACCGCAAGAGAAAACATCGGGGGGGGGGACGGCCATGAAAAGAACTCTCAAGTACTTGCTTACGCTTTCACTCATCGCAATGCTCGGCATTAGCGTGGTTTATGCTCTGGACGAGCCGTCCACGGCCATGCTTGCCGTTGGCAACCAGTTTTACAACGGAACGCTCCAGATGGAGGAATTTGTCTATGATATTGACAACGGCCTGGTTGTCAGCGCCACGGCGCAGGCGCCCGTGCAAAGCGGGTATCTATTCAATCCGTTCGCGGATCTGGCCATGGATGAGGATTCCAACCTCCACCGCGCCGTAATCGGAGCCTATTTCACTAACCTGACCATGCATGCATTGGGTCCCGGAGAGTACGGCGGCGTCAATTGCTACAAAGGGGAGTACTACGAAAACACAAGAATTTTTTGTCCTTACGTCGTCAATACGGATGAGGATGAGACGAACATCGACATCATGAATAAGGGGAACTCCGCCGCGCAGGTTTCCGTCACCTATTACAACGAAGGCGGCGTTGCTGTGGGCGCATGGATCGCTCCGGCGGAGTTGCAGCCGGGAGAGACGATTCGTCCTGACGTGGCGTCCGAACTGCCGCAAACCACGGCCAGTGCGGTCATAAGCGCCACCGAGCCTTTGGTCGCCTCGGTTGAGATTTTCGGAGACAATCAAAGCATGGTTTACGCCGGGGTGAGCGTCATGGATTCCTACCTTTACGTCCCCAAACTCAACGACGGGCAGGATGACGGCTGGGAATCCACCACCTGGGTGCAAAACGCGGAGGAGGAAGCCCAGGACGTCCTGATGGAATTTTATTCCCCAAGCGGCAATTTCGTCCAATCCGAAACCGTTCAAATTGCGCCCGGTGGAGTTTTCGGGTTTGAAACCCCCGTCGGCGCATCCTGCGCTTATATACGAGGCCAAGATGACGTGGCCGCGGTTGTGGTTAGCGCCGGCGATTCCAGTTACTATGCCTACAAGACGCGGGGCGTAAGCTGGCTCCCGCTCATCCCGCTTGTCATGAAAAACGCCGACGGCTGGAACACCAGCATCACCATCCAGAATCCCGACTCTGCGGAATGCGAGGCCTATTGGAGGTATACGGATCAAACCGGCGCCCAGGTGGGGAGCGACTCCGCTTCCGTAATCATCCCCCCCGATGGCGCTTATACCTTTAATCTGGCGGAGGACCAGACGCTCTCCAACACGCAGACTTTCATGGGTGCGGTAAAAATCTTCGCTTACGAATACCAGAACCCCATAAACTATAAAAACGGCGCCTACACCATTTACGCCCCCATTGCCGTTGTTCATGAAAAGGACGGGAAAAAAGCCGCGGTTTCCGTGGGGCCCTATATGGGAGGAGCCAAGGATTTTTCCCAGGAGCAATATTGGGGCAGCTTGTACGGATTTCCCCTGATTTACCAATACGCCTACGACGCGGAAGAAGAGGAGGAAGATCCTCTTCCCGCATATGCCGATCACAATTGGATGTTTGGCCCTTTCTTCTGCTTTGTGGACTCGCTGAAGGATTAAGAATCGATCCGGCGATTCATGGCCGGCCTGATCTTAAAATACGCAATCGCCCTAAAGCTGCAAGGCTTTGGGGCGGTTTTTTTTATGCGTTGAAGAAATCAGCGATGGAAGAACAAGGAATCAGGCGCAGGGCTGATCCAGAAGGTCTTTGACGGCGGACAGGATTTTTTCCCGTTCCAGGGGTTTGGCGAAGGTATGGACGACCCCCATGCGCTGGGGGATGGTCAGGTGGTCTTCGGCGCCCAGAAAGCCGCCGCCGCTCATGGCGATGATCTTCACTCCGGGATATTTCTCGGTAAACTCCTGGATGGTGTCTATCCCCCCTTTCACCGGCATGATGATATCCGTGATGATCATGTCGGCCGGCTCCCGGGCCTGAATATCCAGGGCCTGAGCGCCGTCCCTGGCCTCGGCCACGGCGTAGCCTGCTGTGGCCAGCATTTTCCGCAGCATTTTGCGAATCTGAGAGTCATCGTCAATAACAAGGATGCGAGACATGAGCGGCCTTTCTTTCTGAGTTTTGGGGTGGAGCTTAAAAAATATGCAAATTCCATTCCGAAAGCTGAATTAATTCATCAGCCGGGCAAAGGCCGCTTGATAGCAGCCCGGCGGCGTGCTATCCTATTTTCATAGGATCATCCTATTGTCTTTCCCGGACAATTCACCGCAATCCGGGCCGACCTTCCCGGAAAAAAACTCTTTGTTCTGCGAGAGAATTGTCTGTTTCATGCGTCTTTACGGACTCAAAAGGAGGATGGAATGGCTGGTTCAAACGCCCAAGTCAAGGAACATTCGGTTAAGGAGCCCAAAGGGCTTTCTCCGCGCATAGAATGGCTGAGGGACTACTATTTTCAAGGGGCCGAACGGGCCTGGAACAACGAATACACGGCCTGGACCACGGGCGATCCCTGGGACGAAGTTTATGACGAATTAAGTTTCTACATCGTCCCTGAGACCTACGCTTTTATGCAGACCTTTTGCTCCTCCTACCTCCAGGCTGCCCGGAAAGTACCCCTGAATGGGGAATTTTGGGACTTGAGCCTGCCGGAGAGGCGGGCCTGGTTCGTCAAGAAAGTGATGACCAAACATCTTCCCGTAGAAATTCTGCCGGGAGACCTCATCGCCGGCGGCAGGTTCAACATTCAAACTTCCATGTGCCTGGACGAAAAACAGGCCAAGACCCGCAAGAAACTCGTCCAGGGCAAAAAAGGCAGCCGGGCGGAGATGAAATGGTTCCACGACCATGGATACGGAAACGCCGGCGCCACCTCCGGGCATTTGGTGCCCGGCTACGAAGATGTGCTGAAAAAAGGCTGGAAAGGCGTTCACGACGATCTTGCCTCGCGCCTTGACGCCCTTGGCCCGGAAAACCAGAACTCGCATCAGGCCAACCAGCTAAAGGCCATGATGACCGCCGCGACCATGCCCAGGGATCTGGCGGCGCGGTACGCAAGCCTCATCCGGGATATGGAGCAAAAGGAGTCCGACCCGGACCGCAAAGAGGAATTGGCCCGCATGGCCGCCAACCTGGATCACACGCCCTGGAACCCGCCCCGGGATTTCTGGGAGGCTATCCAGGCCTTGTGGCTCACCCACATGCTGGTTTTGAGCGATGAAAACTATCCCGGGCCGGGCGTTTCGTTCGGCCGGGTGGATCAATATCTCCTGCCCTATTGGGAGGCCTCCATGGCGCGAGGCATGGATCGGGAGTGGGGCAAGGAAATCCTCAAATGCTTCTGGATTCACGCCAACACGGCTTACGACGCCATGATCCGCACGGGCGCCAACGGCGGCATAACCGCCGGCTACGGCCAGTTGATCACCCTCTCGGGCATGGGGCCTGATGGTACCGACCTGACCAACGACCTCACTTACGTGTTTCTGGAGGTCATCGACGAAATGTCGCCCATCCTGGAGCCCAAGCCCAATGTCCGGCTTCACGCCAACACGCCGGAGGAGCTTTACGATCATATTATCGACATGATCGCCGAAAGCCAGGGCGCGCCTTTTCTTTTGAATTTTGACGAACGCTCCATGGCCGGCATGATGCGGGAGGCGGAAAAAGCCGGACGCCAGGATCTGATCAACGAATCCAACGTGTGGCAGTACGCTCCCGTGGGCTGCCTGGAAAACACCATGGTGGGCAACGATCGCTCGGGCACGGTGGACATCAACCTGAACTTGCTGAAGGCCGTGGAGTTCTCCCTGACGGGCGGCGCCGATCTTTCGCCTTATAAAGACACCATCATGGGCAAGGAATACCCCATTGACGCCAGCGGAATTCCCACGGGCGATCCCACGGAGTTCACGGTGTTCGAGGAGTTTTTCGCCGCCTTCGCCAAGCAGACCCGGCATATCATCAAAAAGGCCATGGACCTCTATGAGACCAGCGAAAGCGTGCGGGCGGCCTACCATCCCACGCCTTATTTATCGTGCCTGGTCAAAGGCTGCGCCGAAAAAGGCAAGGACGTCACCCAGGGCGGGGCCGAACTGAGCTTCGTGACCATCGAAGCCGTCACCTTCGCCACCACCGTGGACTCGCTGCTGGCGGTCAAGTATCTTGTCTTTGACGAAAAAATCTGCACCATGGCCGAGTTGATCCAGGCATTGAAGGATAACTGGAAGGGCCACGACATCCTCATGGCCCGGGCCAAGTTCAAAGCGCCCAAATACGGACGGGACGACGACGAAGCCGACGAAATGGCCCGCAAGGTCATGGACCTGTGGACCGAGGAAACCTGGAAATACAAAACAAAATCCACAGGCAGGCAGGCCAGGCCGGGCATGCTTTCGTGGAACTACTGGGTGGGCGACGGCTACATCCTGCATGCCAGCCCGGACGGCAGGCCCCAGGGCCAGTTTTTGTCCAACGCCATCTGCCCTACCAACGGCGCGGACATCAACGGCCCCACGTCCAACGCCAACTCCGTGGGCAAGGTCCTGGGCGGCCGCAAGCCGGGCAAAGGCGATTTCGGCGATTATTTGAACAGCCTGCCCAACGGCGCCAGCCACACCATCACCTTCAACCCCTCCATCCTGGCGGACCCGCTGCACAAAGAGAAGTTCAAGGCCTATCTTAAGGGCTATGTGCAAAACGGAGGCACGGCCCTCCAGATCAACATGCTGGACGCGGACATGCTGCGCGACGCCCAGAAGAACCCGGCCGACTACCGCCATCTTTTGGTGCGCATAACCGGCTACAACGCCTATTTTACAAGCATCGGCAAGGAGTTGCAGGACGAGGTGATTGCCAGATTGTCGCACGAAGGCCTTTAGCCGGATCGGAGGGGGGATGCAGGGCAGGATTTTTTCCATTCAACGGATGTCAACCGAAGACGGTCCGGGAATCCGGACCACGGTGTTTTTAAAAGGATGCAGCTTAAGCTGCACATGGTGCCACAACCCGGAGAGCATTTCCGCCCTGCCCCAGGTGCAGTGGATCGGGTCCCGATGCATCGGGTGCCGGTCCTGCGTGGAGGTTTGCCCTCACAACGCCCTGGAATTGACCAGGGAGGGCATGCAAATCGACCGGGGCTTGTGCGAAGGGTGCGGCAGGTGCGCGGACGAATGCCCCTCCACGGCCATGGAAATGCTGGGGGAGGACAGAACCCTGGAAGACCTGGCCGCGGAACTGGAAAAGGACCGGGCCTATTTTGACAGCTCCGGCGGCGGGGTGACCATCTCGGGCGGAGAGCCCGCGCTCCAGGCGGATTTTGCGGCGTCCCTGCTGCGGATTTGCCAAGAAAAAGGCCTGCACACGGCCCTGGACACCTGCGGCATGGTTAAGTCCGCAGCCCTGGAAAGCATTCTGCCTTTTGCCAATATGGTGCTTTTTGACGTCAAATTTGCAGACACGTCTCTACATAAACGGTTTACCGGCGCCCCCAACGAACAGATTCTGGAAAACCTTGCGCTTGTCGCTGAGTATATGAAACGGCATGAAAATCCACAGGAATTATGGATTCGCACGCCCCTGATACCAGGCGCCACGGCCAATAAAGAGAATATCGTGAATATTGGCAGGTTTCTTGCTAACAATTTAGGACAGGCCTTTTCCCGCTGGGAGTTGTGCGCATTCAACAATCTTTGCAAGGACAAGTACACGCGTCTCGGCAAAGAATGGGACTTTGCGGAAATTCCCCTCATGACGCAGGAAGAAGTGAGCGCCCTGGAGTCGGCGGCCAAGGACTCCGGCGTCAATCCGGAAATCGTGTTCGCCACAGGGGCGACCCGGTCCGGGGAATAATTGACGACCAACGGAAAAAGACCAGTTTTTGGGAGAAGACATGGAATCAAGCGATTTTTTTAATGAAGCGGATATCGCCGCTTTGGAGCCGGAAACCAAAATCGGATTGTTGGCCACCGTCAACCCGGAAGGCCTGCCTCACGTCACGTTAATCACCTCTTTGCAGGCGGGAGGGCCGAAAAAGGTCATGTTCGGCCAGTTCGCCCAGGGGTTGAGTAAAATCCACGTCAAATCCAATCCGCGCACGGCCTTTTTGGTCCTGACCCTGGACCGGAAAATCCGCATGGGCAAGGCGTTGTGGAAGGAATCCAAAACCTCGGGGCCGGAATTCGAGATGTTCAACGAAAAGCCCATGTTCCGTTATAACGCCTATTTCGGCATTCACACGGTGCATTATCTGGATCTGGTGGAAAAGCAGGGCCCCGTGGGTCTGCCTTTATTGCGTCTGGGAGCGGCCATGGCCGCCACGCGCCTGACCGGCAAGTCCGGCGCGGCCTCCAAGGAAAAAGGCGTGCTAAAGCCCTGGGGTAAAAAACTTTTTAACCGCCTGGACGCCATGAAATTCATCTCCTGGGTGGGCGAGGACGGTTTCCCTGTGATCGTACCCGTCCTGCAATGCACGGCGCCTTCGGACAGCCGGCTTGTATTTTCTCCCTTAGCTTATTCCTCTCAATTGAAATCCCTGGAAAAAGGCCAAAACGCCGCCGTGTTCGGTTTGACCATGAAAATGGAGGACATTCTGGTGCGCGGCTTCTTCCGGGGTTATTTTCGCAAAAGGGGGATGACAATCGGCATGATGGATATTAACTGGGTTTACAATTCCATGCCGCCCGTGGCCGGGCAAATATATCCGGAACCGGAATTGAAACCTGTAACGGAGTTCTGATCGACCGATTCGGAGATCATGAATGAATACGGAAAATGACAATCAGCAGCCCATGAACTTCCTCCAAATGCTGCGTAAAGCCGAAGAGGACAAAAAATCCGGGGACATTACTCCGGAATACGCCCACTGGCTCATGGAAACCGAAGGACACCTTCGCGCCTTCATGACCAACGCAAAAAACTTCGCCGTGTACAGGCTGGTTCGGGACGATAACAGCCCCTACGGCGTGGAAGTGGTTTTTGTCAGTCCGTCCATGAAAGACATCCTGGGAGTGGAAGACCCCACCCAGGTGCATTTGTGGTTTGAAAAAGCCCATCCGGACGACTTTGAACGCATCATCCGGGCCAATATGGAGGCTTTTCAGACCCTGAAACTGGATGAAACCATCCGGTACTTTCACGCCCCCACCGAACAATGGCGATGGATCCAGGTTCTGGGGACCGGAAGCCAGGACGCCGAAGGCGAGGCTATGTACGCCAACGGCATTATCATCGACGTCACAGAACAGAAAAAAGCGGAGCAAGCCCATAAGGAAAGCGAAGAAAAATACCGGGATCTGGTGGAGAACATCAATGACGTGCTTTTCGCCCTGGACCGGGAGGGGCTATGCACCTATATGAGCCCTGTCGTGAAAAATGTTTTGGGCGTGGATCCTGACGACCTGGTCGGCAAGTATCTCCATGAGTTCATGCCCGAGCATCAAAAAAAGGCGTATTTAGAAAATATGGCCAAGCTGGACGCCGGCAAGAACCTTAGCTCCGAGTATGAAATTATCGGCCCGGACGGACAATCCCACTGGATACGCACCTCAAGCCGCCCCACCGAAGTGGACGGCAAGGTGACCGGAATACGAGGAACGTTCCGGGACATCACGGATTACGTCAGGGCGCAGCAGGATAAAAGGCGCCTGGAGGAACAGCTGGAGCACTCCCAAAAGCTGGAGGCCATCGGCACCCTGGCCGGCGGAATCGCCCATAATCTCAACAATGTTTTGTATCCCATCGTGGGATATACCGAAATGGCCATAGAAGACATTCCCGAAGACAGCCCAGCCCATGAAAGCCTTCAGGAAGTGCTGTACGCAGCGGACAGAGCCAGGGAGCTGGTGTACCAGATTCTGACCTACTCCCGCCGCTCCGAGGAAAAGCTGGAGGCCCTGGACCTGAACCCCATCATGAAGGAGGTCATCAAGCTCATTTCCGCGGCCGTGCCCTCCACCATCAAGGTGGAGCAAAGCCTGGCCCCGAACATCCCGGCCATCCTGGCGGATGCAGCCCAAATCCACCATGTGGTCATGAACTTGTGCACCAACGCCTACCACTCCATGCGGGACACGGGAGGAATCCTGGACATCACCCTGGGCTTCGTGGAAATAAAGCAAGACCAGGATGCGCCCGTCCCAAACATGCCGCCCGGCGGATATGTCAAAATCAGCGTTTCGGACCAGGGCCAAGGAATAGACGAAGGGATACGGGACAGGATATTCGAGCCTTACTTCACCACCAAGGGAGTGGGGGAGGGCACCGGCATGGGGCTCGCCCTCACCCTAGCCATCGTCACCAAAGTGAACGGGTTTATCAACGTCACCAGCATTCCGGGAAGAGGCTCCACCTTTGACCTGTATTTTCCGTCCACGGACAAAGCCCCGGTCATATCCATCCCGGAATTCCACGGGCCGGCCCCCAGAGGCGGAGAAAGCATCCTCCTGGTGGAGGACGATCAACAGATTCTTCACATGACCCAGCAAATGCTGGAGCGGCAGGGATACCGGGTAGATCCGTACGACAGCGGCATAGACGGTTTGGAAGCCTTTTACAAAAACCCGAAAAAATACGACCTTGTCATTACGGACATGACCATGCCCCTCATGACGGGAGACCAATTGGCCGTGGAAATCATGCAAAAAAGCCCGGACACGCCCGTCATTCTGTGCACGGGGTTCTCCGAGCATATTTCCCAGGAGCAGGCCGAGGCTCTGGGCGTGGCCGCCTTCCTCATGAAGCCCATGGCGCGCAACCGGGTCGCCGGCATCGTCAGACGGGTTCTGGATAAGGCCAAAATGAAAAAGGATTAGGTTTTATAAGGCTTGGTTGCATTTCTCGCACAATGATGGCATGTTTGCCCATATACGACCAAACGCCATCTAAAAAGGGAAAGCAGCATGCAAATAGAACATACGCCCAATGAAAACCAAGCCCCGGACCAGAACGCCCGCCGCTGGGCGGCCCTTTGCCATATAGGAGGCCTGCTCGGTCTGCTGGCTCTTCCATCCATTGCAAACATCCTGGTTCCCTTAGTGCTTTGGCTGATCAAAAAAGAATCCCATCCCTTTATCGACCAGGAAGGCAAAGAGGCCTTGAACTTCCAGATCTGCACCACCATCTACACCTGGGTGACCGGCCTGCTCTGTTTTGTGCTGATAGGCTTTGTCATCGCGCCTGTGCTGGCTATCTTCGTGCTGGTGGTCTGCATCATCGCAACGGTGAAAGCCGCCGACGGCGCGGGCTACACGTATCCTCTGACCATCCGGTTTATCAAGTAACACATTCCGCCGCAAAAGGCGTTTTCCATGGGCTGGGGAGATTCTTCTTGACAGGAGACGACCGGTCTACTAATAATAGCCTCATGAAAAACGAAACCAAAGAAAAAATCCTCCAGCACGGCGCCAGACTGGTCTACCAAAAGGGATTCAACCATACCGGCATCGGCGAAATCCTCAAGGCCGCCAAAGTCCCCAAGGGATCCTTCTACCATTACTTCCCCAGCAAAGAGGATTTCGGCCTGGAACTTCTGGATTATATGGCCGTCTGGGCCGCGTCCGTGGGCATCGCCGCTTTGTACGACAAGTCATACACGCCTCTGGAACGGCTGAAGAACTTCTTCCAGGCTTATGAAGACAACTTTGAGCGCATGAACTACACGGGCGGCTGCCCGGTGGGCAACCTGTGCCTGGAAATGAGCGACCAGAGCGATCCGTTCCGGGAAAAGCTGGAAAAAATTCTGGAGCAGATGCGCCGGGGAATCGCCAAAGTGTTGGAAGAGGCGGTCAAGGCCCGGGAGGTCCCGGAGGATCTGTCCGTGGAGGCCACAGCGCACTTTATCATCAGCGCGTGGCAGGGGACCCTGCTTCAGACCAAGGTCATGAAAAACGGCGAATCCATTCAAGTGTTCAAACGCATTGTATTTGAGCAGCTTCTGCAAAACAGGCAACCGTTGTAAAACCTATAACCTCGCATTTTTAAGGAGGGCGATCATGGGGCAATGGCATAAATCGGGATGCGTGCTTTGCGCGCAAAACTGCGGACTGGAATTGCTGGTGGAAGACGGCAAGATTGTCAAGTCCAGGCCGGACAAGGACAATCCCCGGAGCGAGGGCTACGCCTGCCGCAAGGGGTTGAACGTGCGTTATCATCAATACCCCAAGGATCGCCTGACCGAGCCCTTGAAAAAGGTTAACGGCAAGTTCGAGCCCGTCGCGTGGGACCAGGCCATCAGCGAAATCGCCGAAAAGATGCAGGCCATTCACAAGGAGCACGGTCCCAGGGCTCTGGCCTATATGGGCGGCAGCGCCCAGGGCGGGCACCTGGAAGCCACCTTCGGCCTGACCTGGCTGCGGAATCTTGGGTCCAGGTACTATTACTCCTCGGCCGGGCAGGAGTTTTCCGACTCGTGGTGGCTGTTCGGGCGCATGCTGGGCAAGCAGTACAACGTGGCCGCTCCTGACGAGCACGCCGCCGAGGTTTTGATCGCCTGGGG
Organism: Desulfatibacillum aliphaticivorans DSM 15576; assembly: GCF_000429905.1. NCBI lineage: Bacteria > Pseudomonadati > Thermodesulfobacteriota > Desulfobacteria > Desulfobacterales > Desulfatibacillaceae > Desulfatibacillum > Desulfatibacillum aliphaticivorans. The sequence continues at coordinate 227,867 of NZ_AUCT01000003.1, forward strand.
CTGGAACGGCATGATGAGCCACCAAATGCCCCAGGCCAGGAAGACCCTGCGCGCCATTTCCAAAGCCCTGGATAAAATGCTCATTGCCGTGGACCCGCGCAAGAGCGAAACCGCGGCCATCGCCAACATGCACGTGGCGGTTCGTCCCGGCTCGGACGCCTTGCTGTTAAAGGCCATGATCGCCATTATTGTGGAAAAGGGCTGGGAGAAGGCCGAATACATCCAGGCCAACGTGGAAGGCTGGAACGCGATAAAATCCTGGTTTGAGGGGTTTGACTACAAGTCGGCCATCGCAGCCTGTGAACTGGATTTGGGCCAGATCCTGGAATTCTGCCGCATCCTGGCGACTAAAAAATGGTGCGTGCACCCGGACCTGGGCTTGTACATGGGCCGCAAAGGCGTATACAGCCTGTATCTGCTCAATGTTCTGGCCGCCATTTGCGGACGCTTTTGCGTACGCGGCGGAAACGTCATCCCAGGATTCGTGGTTCCCATGGGATTTCATGCCGATGAACGGGACCCCAAGACGTGGCGCACCATGGCCACGGACATGCCTCCGGTTGCTGCGGGCTCCTTTCCTCCGGCTGTCATGCCTGAGGAGATTCTTTCGGATAATCCCCGGAAACTGCGCGCCGTGTACGTGAGCGCCGTCAATCCGCTACGCTCCTACCCGGACTCCCAGGCTTATGAAGAGGCTTTCAGCAAGGTGGATTTGCTGGTGGTCAACGATATCGCCATGACCGAAACAGCCCGGCTGGCGGACTACGTGCTGCCCTGCCGGACCTTTTACGAGTCCTACGACGGCACATTTTTTCCCAACAATTTTCCGGAGGTGTTTTTTCAGATTCGCAAGCCCATTGTGGAGCCCCCGCCCCTTTGCCGCGAGTCCTCCCAGATCACCACCATGCTGGCCGACAAAATGGGCCTGACTCCTGAAATTCCCCAGGAGTTGAAAGAAGCCGCCAAAGGAGACCGCCTGACCTTCGGCGCCAAACTCATGGAGTTTGCAGGCGCGAATCCCGACGCCATGAAGGTCATGCCCCTGGTGCTGGCCAAGACATTGGGCGAGGAATGGGATTCCGCGGCGCTGGCCGCTATTTGGGGATTGTTCATGACCGCGCCCAAGGCGTTCAGGGAAAACGCCGCCCGGGCCGGATTCGAGCCGGGCCTGGACATGGGAGACCGGATCTTCCAGGCATTGATGGATAATCCTCAGGGCCTTTGGGTGGGAATAGTGGATCCTGACGAGAATTTGAGCCAGATCAAAACCCCTTCGGGCAAGGTGGAGGTTGTCATCCCTGAACTGGAGGAAGGCGTCAAAGCCCTGGATGCAAAGTCCGAATCCGTAGACATGGTCATGCCCAAGAGCTTCCCCTTGATTCTCCATGCGGGAAGGCATATGGACTACAACATCAACACCCTCATGCGCAATCCCGAATGGAACAAAGGCAAACGCGCCTGCACCGTGGCTGTGCATCCCAGCCAGGCGGAGGCGCTGGGCCTGAAGGACGGCCAGCAGGTGGAAGTGTTCACCGAAGCGGGTTCGGCCCAAGGGGAGTTGCAGACAAGCGACCAGATCCGCGAGGGTACGGTGTTGATCCCCCACGGCTTCGGCCTGCAGTATGGGGATGAAGTATACGGCCTGAATGTAAATCATTTGACTAAAAACACCCATCGCAGTACCTTGGGCACCCCCATTCACCGGTTTGTGCCGTGCAGGGTGGAAGCAGTCTAAACAATCGCCGGCTTGAAAAGCGATTTATACGGGAGAAGGGCAAGCACCTCTCCCGTTCGATTCCCGTCGCGCAGGCCGTGGCATCAACACCAAGCAACTGGGACTCCCAAAATTTATTCAGGAAGTTTGATGAAGACAATTTGCGGCAACACGTACGAACATTATTTGGATATGGTGAAAAATTTCCACGGCCACCTGGCGCCGGGAATGCTCATAGGCGGCTTTATGGTGGACGCCGCCGTCAACAACCTCCCTCAAGGGGAATTTTTTGACGCCGTTTGCGAAACCAGGGCGTGCCTGCCGGACGCCATCCAGCTTTTAACTCCATGCACCATCGGCAACGGCTGGCTTAAGATTCTCAACATGGGTCTCTTCGCGTTGACCATGTTCGAGAAATTCGACGGCGAAGGGATTCGGGTTTATGTGGACCCGCCCAAACTGGAGCCCTGGCCGGAAATAAAATCCTGGTTTTTCAAATTAAAACCCAAAAAGGAACAAAATTTCGAGCTTCTCCTGAAACAGATTTCCGATGCGGGAGCGGATTTCTGCTCCCTGGCGAAAGTCCAAATGAAGCCCGAGTATGTGGACCATAAAAGGCGCAAAGGCTTTGACATCTGCAGGCAGTGCGGCGAAGCCTATCCCTGGGAGGACGGCAGCCTGTGCCTTTCGTGCCAGGGGCAAAATCCCTACGTGACAGCAGCCAAGACGCCCGAGCTATCCATATCGCCCGCCCCGGACTTGACGGCCGTCAATGTCGAGGAATCCGAAGGCATGCACGCCCTGCACGATATGACGCGGATCATCCCCGGCGAGGAAAAAGGCCCGCTCTACAAAAAAGGCCAACAGCTTAAAGGCGCGGACGTGTGCCGTTTGCAGAAAATGGGGCGCACCCGGGTGTATACGGCTGAAAAAAATAATCCCGGCGCCGAGTGGGTGCATGAGGACGAAGCCGCCCTGGCTTTCGCCAAGGCCATGGCAGGCGACGGCGCAGCTTTTACGGATAACCCCAGGGAAGGCAAGGCGGAAATCATCGCGGACCGGGACGGCCTGTTGACCGTGGACGTCCTGGCCTTGGAGGCATTCAACTCGGTCCTGGGCGTTGCCTGCGCCGGGCGGCATTCCCACACCGTGGTCAAAAAGGGCGACAAGCTGGCCGGAACCCGCGCCCTGCCCCTGTATCTGCACAGGCAGTATTTCAATCAGGCCATGGACGGTCTGGTGCACAGGCCCGTGTATCAGGTGCATCCCATGCGGCAGGCCAAAGTCGGGGTACTGGTCACAGGCACCGAGGTTTTTCAGGGCCTGGTGCAGGATAAATTCACGCCCATCATTCAAAAAAAGGTGGAGCATTACGGAAGCCAGGTCATTTGCTCGGACATTGTGGCTGACGACAGGGACGCCATCAGCGCTTGCGCCAAAAAATTCGTGGAGGCGGGCGTGGATCTTTTGGTGACCACGGCCGGACTCTCCGTGGATCCCGACGACGTCACCCGCCTGGGCCTGACGGACGCCGGCGCCGAAAACCTGCTGTACGGCGCCCCCATCCTCCCGGGAAACATGACCCTTTTGGCCAACATGGGCGAAACCCAGGTCATCGGCGTGCCGGCCTGCGCCTTGTTCCACGAACGCACCAGCTTCGACCTTTTACTGCCAAGGCTTTTGGCGAACCTGGAAATCACGCGCAAGGACCTCGCCAAAATGGGCCACGGCGCTTTTTGTCTTGACTGCAAAACATGCATCTACCCCAGATGCGGTTTCGGCAAATAACCCCCATAAAAAGAGGAGACAAGACATGCCTTTACTCAAGACCGTCAAACCGGAGGAAGCAACGGGAGTCACCAAGGAAGCCTATTCCATCTTTGAAAACATGGGCGCCCCGGTGGCCCTGCCCATGCAGATGATGAGCATCAGCCCATTTTTCGTGGAAGCCCAGGGAAACGGCCTGAAGTATTACATCTCCCATCCCAACCTGAAATTCCCCCTGCTGGCCCACATCCGCATGCTGGTGGCCTACAACGAGGGATACGAGTACTGCATCGCATTAAATGAAGGCATGCTCAAAATGCTGGGCGGCCTCTCCCAGGAGGACGTCGACGCGGTCAAGGCCGATCCCTCCAAGGCCAAACTGGACGACAAGGACAAGGCCATGCTCCTGTACGTGCTCAAAGTGACCCAGGACCCGGCCATGTCCTCGGCCGAGGACATCGCGGCGCTGAAGGATATGGGCTGGGCCGAACAGGACATCTTCGAAGCGGTCCAGCACGGACTTGGCATGATCACCGCCGGCATGGCCTTTAAAATCTTCAAAATGTCGGAATAGCCCGCCAATTTATTTTTGATAATCCAAAACGCCCTCCCTGGAATCGATTCAGAGAGGGCGTTCCTTTTGAGTCATACTGTTAACCACGGAAAGCACAGACCACACGGAAATCAAAACGCCGGGCGTTGACTCCGCGCTTTAAAAAAATGCCCCAAATCAATAGGCGCCCCCGCCTTAAGGCCTGAATTTTTTGTTTGGGCGGCGCCGGCGGAGCAGTATCCTGCCAGTGTGCGTAAGCATTTTTTTCATGCCTGATCATTTCCCATAACCTGTGAATCGTAATAAACCTGTTTGTCTCCAAACTGTTATGATTCCTTTTTGCAGACTGACCCTTTCCGGGTGTTCGTCAGCCCCTGCCTTTTGAAAAAAGAATCCTTACGGACCCCGGCAGCATAAAACAAAGACGCTGCCGCGGGCGCCCCAACTACTCTTTCGTGATGCCAGGTTAAACCTTGGCCTTTCGAAAGCACTTGCAAAAGGCAATAAATGGGAGTGCACGGTCTTGCCGTAAAGTCGCCGCTACGCCATTCCCTTTTGAACGAGTTCCGCCAAGAATCTGGAAAAGGGCTTTATGTTCAAGTTTACGCTGGCTTCCTCCAGGGCGGCCATGTATTGGCTGCGGGTTTCAACGGGGATGACTGCCCACGGGTAGCCGCCGCTGGCCAGCATGACGTTCATCAAAAACCTGGCCATGCGGCCGTTCCCGTCCATATAGGGATGGATATAAACAAAGAAAAAATGCCCTAAAACCGCCCTCACAGCCGGTTCGTTCTCCCCTTCCAATAGCGAAAAAAATGCAGGCATAAGGTCGCGCACAGCCTCCCATCTGGGCGGGACATGCCTTGATTCCCGGATATAGACAGGCTGGTTACGGTATCCCGCAAGGTCGGACGGGGCCACAAGCCCCGCGTTGACGCCCGGGGCGAATAACTCTCTGTACCATGTGGAATGATCCCTACCCGCCGCCGCCCCCGGGGAGCCGCCGTTCAGAATCGTTGCCAGACTATTTTTTACCGCCTGAAAAGATTGCCAGTATCCGCGAGCAGCCAGAGCATCCGCGTATTCCTGATCCTTCCGGTTTGTTTCCGGGTCCCAATCGCCCGAGCGAACGCGGTCAATCAGCTCCCTGCTGACGCGATATCCTTCGATGGAAAGGGAATGATAGGCGTCGGTAAGATAAATCTCATCCACACGCTCGAGATACTTATCCACCTTCATGGGCGGTGAAGGAGCCTGGGGAAAGTTTTCCAGGACAACGCCGCGCATATCCGCCCAGTGCATCCGAATCCGGTTTACGTAGGGAGAACGCTCCCGGCCGCTGAAATCAATGGAAGGTTTTTGTTCAAAAGGATCGTCTTCGATAATGCTAAATCCGGCGGCCTTCATGGCCTCGACGATATTGTCGGCAATGTCGCCTCTCCCAATATTTCGAAAAGCGCCGGCAAGCCTTCCGGCTACTGTGCTGTGTCCGCCTTCGAGAAGTTTGTGTAAAATCCCGGAAGCGTCCGAGATCATGGAAAGCGCCGCCCGGGCGTCCACGGCATTATTAGGGTAATAGCTGGGAGCGCATGCAATCAAGGCGGCGGGCAGGGTCATAATCCGCAAATTTTCCTTGCTTGTAATATCTTTTTTTTCCGGCAGTTTTAGACGCAGGTCCAGGATGGACGTCCCGTGAAGAAGGGTTACCGGTTTGTTGCCTCCTTTGGGGGTGCGAACAACCAATTGACCGGGAACGCTCCAGTTCCCGCTGTGAATGCGCAATGACTGCTCAGGAGACAAGCACCACTGGCCGCCGAATCTTGCTTCAAGATAATCCGCGCAAAAGCTCCAGTAGGATGCATACCAGGCCGTACTCTCTCCAGCCGGTTCATCCGGGCGGGACGGAACGTACCATCCCTTCATCACTTCCTTAATGAACCCGTTTTTGACCAGACGCTCCCGGTGCGTGCGCGTCATATTTTTTGTATGAATCGCAACAATGCCTTTGTCCTGCAGTTTTTTCAGGACAGCCAGGGATTGCGCGAGTTTTTCTTTCGTCGGCGCCATTTTCCAAACCTTATAAATGTATACCTTGGCGGAATTTCAGGTTATTATGCTTAAGCATTTTTAGGTTATCAAGCCTAAGTGTTTTTAGGTTATCGTGTCAAGTGATTTTTAGGTTATTCGGTTGTGCGATTTTTAGGTTATCGTGTCATGGCGTTTTTAGGTTATTCGGTTGCGGCTATGCAGATGCCCTTAAGGAATTAAAATAGCCCCCCTGAGCCTTGCCGGAAATAATTGCAGCAAAATCCGCCTTGTGGTAGTTTAATCCCAATTTCGCATGACAACAACCTTGGAGCGGGGAGGGATTCTATGAAGCTGCCTGAGAAGGGATTGCCTGAGGACAAAATCTTTGAAGCCTTACAGGACTTTCGGAAAAACGACGTCAAGTGGAAGGACGGCAGGGTTTTTGGATACGTCTTCGATCCGGGCGCGGAAGTGCAGCATACGGCCAAGCAGGCGTACAACGAATTCCTTTCGGAAAACGGGCTGGACTTCACCGTGTTCCAAAGCCTGCAAAGGCTGGAAAAGGAGCTTGCCGCATTCGGCGCCCAACACCTGCGGGGCGGAGATCAGGCGGTGGGCAACTTCACGAGCGGAGGCACGGAAAGCATCATCCTGGCGGTTAAGGCGGCCCGGGATTATTATCGGGAAGAATGGCCTGGAGTTACAGCCCCGGAAATCATCCTGCCCACCACGGCCCATGCCGCCTTTTACAAGGCCGCCCATTACCTGAATCTTAAAGTGCTCCAGGTTCCTGTAGATCCTCAAACATACCAAGTAGACCCCGAAACTGTCTGGCAAACGATTACTGATGACACTATTATGCTGGTGGGGTCCGCGCCCACCTATTCCCAGGGCGTGATCGATCCCATCGAGGATTTGGGGAAAATTGCGCTAAAAACGGATCTGTGGCTTCATGTCGACGCGTGCATGGGCGGATTTTTGCTGCCCTATTTCAAGCGCCTGGGAGAGCCTGTGCCGGATTTCGACTTTTCCGTACCCGGGGTTTCGTCCATGTCCATGGATCTCCACAAATACGCCTATTGCCCCAAAGGCGCTTCCTTGGTCATGTATCGGGACAAATCCTTGCGCAAGCATCAGATCTTCGCCTGCGCGGAATGGATCGGGTACACCATCATCAATAATGCGGTGCAAAGCTCCAAGTCCGGCGGCCCCATGGCTGCGGCCTGGGCCGTGCTGAATCGCATCGGGGATCAGGGGTATTTGGAAATCGCCCGGAAAAAGCTGGAAGCCGTCAAGAAAATCACGGCCGGCATCCCCAGGATCAAGGGCCTGCGGCTGTTGGCCCAACCCCAGATGACGCTCATCGCCTTCACCTCGGACTCCGTCAACGTTTTCCATATTATCGACGAGATGAACTCCCGGGGATGGTACATCCAGCCGGCCCTGTCCTACGACAATTGCCCGGCGCACATCCACCTTTCCGTGTCCGCCTCCAACGTGGGGTGGGAGGACAAGCTCCTGGAAGACCTGGAGGAATGCACGGCCATCGCGGCTGGCATGCCGGAAGGCGAGTTGGTGACCTCCCTGCGGCCCATGCTTCAGGACCTGGATTTGTCCAACGCCACGGACGAGGATATCAACGGGCTGTTGGCCATGGCCGGCCTGGAGGGGCAAGGCCTGCCGGATCGCATGGCGGAAATCAACGGGGTGCTGAACCTGCTGCCAGCCCCGGCTCGGAAAAAAATCCTGGTGAGCTTTGTAAACGACCTGTTTGTGCAGTAACCGGAGCATGAGACGCCTATGAATGCGCCCTTTGAGTTTAACTCCATGCTGGTTTTCGCCTGGTTATCCTTCTTTCTGATCATGGGCCTTTATTTGCGGGCCAGAGTCGCCTTTATCCAAAAATTTCTATTCCCAAGCTGCCTTGTGGGAGGATTCGCCGGGCTCGTCGCCATGCAGACCGGATTGTTGAACATAGAAACCGATGCGCTGGAAAACTTCGGGTATCATTTTTTTAACGTATCGTTCATCTCCGTGGGCCTTACCCGGAACGATGCGGAAGACGAAGCCGGGGCGAAAATCGCCGGCGTGAAAGGCCCAGCCTAGATGGCTTTGATCCAGGGCTTGACCTTTCCCATGCAGGCGGTGATCGGCGGCCTGTTCGTGTTGATTTTCGGCGCATTGGGCTTTGAGCTTTTCAGCACCTTCGGGTTTTTGGTCCCCCTGGGGTTTAACGAAGGCCCGGGCCAGGCTCTGTCCATCGGCAAGGCCTGGGAGGCGGTGGGGTTCGCCGACGGCGCCACTATCGGCCTGACCTTCGCCGCCGTCGGGTATTTTTTCTCCTTTTTCGTCGGCGTGCCTTTGGTGAACTACGGCATGCGCAAGGGGCGGGCTTTTCACGGGGGAGAAAACCTCAGCCCGGACTGCGTGTTGGGCGTTTTCTCCCCGGGCGTGGATTGCGAAAACGCAGGCAAGCTGACCATCCACTCGGGCAACGCCGAAACCATGGCATTTCAGGCGGCCCTGATCGGCGTGGTGTACGGGCTGACCTACGCCTTCATCCGAATGGCGGCTTCTTTCTTACCGCCGGACGTGGGCGCCATTTTATGGGGTTTTTTCTTCTTTTTCGGCCTGGGCGCGGCCCTGGTATTGCAAAAAATTATGTCCCTGGCCGGACTGGGACACATTGCCGACCCGGGGGTGCAGCGCCGGATCACCGGCTGGTCCGTGGATTATCTGATTGTCGCCACGGTCATGGCCATCCAATTAAGAGTGGTCTGGGAGTACATATTGCCCATCGCCGCTATATCCATCGCCGTGGGGCTGAGCACCACTTTGGTCATAATCTGGTTCGGCAGGCGGGTTCCGGGCTACTCCCTGGAGCGCACGGCCGCCATCTTCGGCACGGTAACGGGCACGGTATCCTGCGGCCTGTTGCTGCTGCGCATTGTGGACCCTGAGTTCCGCACTCCCGTGGCTTATGAAATCGCCGTGATGAACGCCTTCGCCCTGCCCATTGTGGGAGGGGGAACGGTTCTGGTCAACGCCCCCTTATGGTGGGGATGGAGCGTGTGGCAAACCATGCTGGTGTTTGTAGGAGTAATGGCGGTTTCATTGATTTTGTTATTGATGTTGGGGCTGGTGGGTAAAAAGGCGGCGGATTGACGTTTGATCAAAATATGATGGACGCCCCCGCGCCCAGCAGCAGGACAAACACCAGGATAGTGAAGGCGTTCTCGTTAATCCAAACGTGCAGTTTTTCCCCGATCACAATTCCCAATAGGATCATGGGAAACAAAAGCAGGTTGTAGGTCAGGGTGACGCCCGTGACCCTTCCGGAAACAAGATAATAGGCGGTGAGGACCAGATTCAGGATGGTCCACAGGGCCGCCAGGGTGCTCCTGAAAGACGCCTTGGGCATGTTCAGGCGGCTGAGGGCGTAAATCAACAGCGGCCCGCCGGAAGCGTAAATCCCGTGCACCACTCCGGCTGCTGCAGTAAATCCTTTGAAGCCCCAGGCCTCCAACGGCCTGATTCGGGTCTTATTCCTGAGCCTGATCCACAACTCCCGGCTTGAAAGCAACACCACGAACACCCCGAATATCCTTTTCAACAAAACCCCTTCCGCCAGGCTGAACAAGGCCATGCCAATCAAAAGGCCCGCGCCCATGGCCGGCAGAATTTGTCTAAACAAAACCGGCTTATCGATAAACCGGCGGTGACGCGTCGTAAGGTAAGCGTTTAAAAACAGATCCAGGGGCACCAGAATGGGCAGCAAAAACGGAATGGGATACAGATGGGAGCCCAGGGTGACGGCGATAATGGTGGAGCCGAACCCGGAAAAAGTCTGCACCGTGTAGGACAGCAGGACGATTCCCGCCAGGATGAATAATGAGGGATCGATGGATTCCAACATGAGGCTCCGTTCCTGAAAACAGACGGGCAAGGAAGATTCTTTTAAAACATGGGAATCAGGCTCTTGGTGATCTTCGCCGTCGCGATGACTTTTTCTCCCAGGGTGACTTTGGTCTGCAAAAAGCAAATGCTCCTGCCCCTTTTAATCACCTCGGATTTGAAACGGATTTCGTCCCCCAGCATGGCGGCGCGCATGACCGAAACCTGGATGTCGTGGGTGACGGCCTCGGTATCGTCATCCAACAGGCTCAGAAGCCCTGCATAAGCGCATACATCCGACAGAGTGTAGATAATTCCCCCGTGCAATGTGCCCTGGGGATTGATGACGTTTTTATTGATCGTCAGGACGATCTCGCCGCATCCGTTTTCGGATTTGATGTCCGTGACGCCCAGAAATACGTGCAATGGATTGGAAATGACTTCCCGCAGTCTTTTGCTCACGTTGATTATTCCTTCTGTAGGGAATGGGGTCAAGTCTACGTTTGACGTTTGAGGCGTTTTTTGGGGTTTCAAGCGTCAAACGTAGACTTGACCCCATAGTACATATGCTGCGCCGTTCTTATAACCCGGAAAGAAAAACAAAGCAAACCAAAGCGGCGCGAACAGTCATGGACGGGAAAATCCAAATTGCCGCCGCTCAGGGTATTTCAGAACAATTTCAAAAGGACGCGATGCTTATCTTTCGTTTTTGCAAGGTATATTGGCCTTCTTCGTCCTCCACCCACCGAAACATCTCCTTGATGTCATCCCCTGCACAGAAGGTGTCGCCCGCTCCCTTGAAAACCACAAACTTGATCTTGGTGGATCGCTTGACCGTCTCCACGGCCTCCACCAGCCGGTAGGAAAGCTCCATGCTCAGGGCGTTGCGCACCTCGGGCCGGTTCAGGGTGATCCGTGCGACGTCTCCGTCCATTTCCAGGATTAAAATGTCTTGGCTCATTCTTTCTTTTTCTCCTTGGTTGGGATTTTTGAGGAATTGCGGCCGCTGATTTTACTTGCAAATAAAAAGTAAATTTATCCTGCCTTATTTTACTTGCTATTTGCAAGCATTTTTTTTATAATTATAAAAATTTTTCGGAAAGGATTGAAAATACTTTGAAAAAAAACAAAGATCACCGTACTTGCTCCGTGGGCAGGGTTTTGGAAATATTGGGAGACCGGTGGACTTTCATGATTTTGCGGGAGGCCTTTTTTGGGGTCCGCTATTACGATCAATTTCAGGCCAATCTTGGGATCGCCTCCAATATTTTGTCAGACCGTTTGAAATCCCTGGTCAGCAACGGAATTTTGAACAAGAAGAAGGACCCGGAGGACGCCAGGCGGGTGGTGTATCGTTTTTCCCAAAAGGGCGTGGAGCTGTATTCGGTCACACTGGCGCTGATGCGTTGGGGGGACAAATGGCTTTCGGGCGAGGAAGGGCCGCCTTTGAGGCTGCACCACAAGACCTGCGGGCACGATTTGGAGCCCATGATGTGCTGCGCCCATTGCCGGGAGGAGATTCGGGCCTTTGACGTGAGTTACGAAAGCGGCCCCGGCCTGGATAAAAGCGAGGAGGAGGCAGATTAGCCGGGGGGAATTTGAGCAAACACGCCAACCAACGCCGGACGGACTTTGAATTTTTGGACCGGGATCCGGGCCTGGATTTTTTACGCGCCCTGTCCGTGGTGTGCATGACGGCCGCCCATTTTTCCTATCATCTGCCCCATCTGACCGCAGCGAGCAGGATCCTGCAATTTTTTTTCGAGTTGGCCCCGCCGTTGTTTTTCTTCAGTTTCGGCATGACATTCGACCGTTTTTTCTCCAAAGGTCCGGCCGAAATGCGGGTGCGCAGCCGCCATTTTTTCTACCTGACCCTGTGCGTAAACCTTTTGTTTCATAGGCGATTGCTGGCTTCGGATTTTTTTTGGTTTTTGTGGTTCTGGCAGGCTGCGGCCGCCCTGGCCGAGAGTTTTTCCGGCTCCCTGACCCGGCTTTGGGGATTGATGACAGTCCTTATCGCCGCCGCCCTGTTTATCTTTCCCTTCACCTCGGTAAGCAACGTGTTCAGCCTGGGCATGCCCGGATCTTTTCCCCTAATCCCCTGGGGCGGGCTTGTTCTGGCGGGAATCGTCTTTTCCCGCTTGGGAGGGAAGCCGGCCAGGGACTTGGCGGCCGGCGCCATTTTATTGTCCGCGGGATTGGGGCTGGGCCTGGCCGGGCGCATGGGCGTATGGAGCAACCTGGTTTTGATTCGCTGGCCCATGTCCGGGCCGTATTTTTTAACCGGCCTGGGCTTTGTCATTTTTGTGACAAGCGCCGTCAGGCTTTGGACTCCCGTCTATTACTCCCTGACGCGGATATCCAAGGCTTGTGAATACATTTCCAAAAACCTGCTGCTGTTCGTAGTGCTTCACTTCGCCGCATATGTACCTGTGGTTCTGTTTATGGGGATTTTCGGCGGCATGGACCTGATCTGCACCCATCCGGGGCTGAACGCCGCATTCCTGCTGACAGGGGGCGCGGCCTCCGCGGCTGTGCTGGTTTTGATGGTTATGGCGGCAAAGGCTTTATGGCCGGCCGTAAAAAACGCCTGGCCTTTTAAAATGGCGAGAAAAAATTTTGACCTGACCGCGATCCTGATGATTGCTGCGGTAACGCTTTTCGGCGGAGATGCAACGCATGTTCCCACAGCCTGGACCTTCACCCTGACCGACGCCGTCATCTGGTTTATGATGTGGTATTTCGCCCTGGAAATGAAGCAATAAGCCGTCGGCGCCGGCGTTTAACGCCCCTAAAAAACATTGGGGCGGCGGGCCTTTTGCGCTTTAAAAGCGAAATTTTTTTTATCCCACGCGTTTATCCAGCCATTCCAAAATGTCGGAAACCGGCTTTTCCCAGTTCAAATCATTATGGGTTTCGTGGAAGTAGCCGTCGTATTCAATGCGCGTTTTATCTTCGATGGTTATTTTTTCAAAAAACTCCCTGCTGCATTTGGGATCCACCAATCGGTCGTCTCCGCCGTGAATGATAAGGATCGGCGTTTTCAAATCCCCAGCGTGTTTGCGCACCCATTTGATGGCGGAGCCCATTTCGGCGCCGAATCGGGCCGAAGCCAGGCTATGGACCATGGGGTCTTTTTTGTAGTCCATGACCACTCTGGGATCCCGGGAGATGTCGTTGGACTCCAGCTTGGAGTCCAGGGTGAAGCTGGGTATGACGTAGGAAATCAGCTTGCCGATCAGAAGCAGCACAGGACTGACGGCGCCCTGGGTGAGTGCAGGGCCTGAGATGACCGCGCCGTCGATGCCGTCGGGCAAACGCAGAAGGAATTCCAGGGCGATAAGGCCGCCCAGGCTGTGTCCCATGAGGAACAGGGGCTTGTCCGGCTCTTTTTCCCGCACCAGTTGGAGAAAGGCGAAGACGTCGGTGCGGAAATCCTCCCAGTTGCTGATGTGGCCCCGTTTTCCAAAGGATTTTCCATGCCCCCGGTTGTCAAAGCTGTACACGGCGTATCCGGCGGGAACCAGAACATTCACCACATTGGCGTATCTGCTGCTATGCTCTCCAAACCCATGGACAATGGCCAAAACCGCTTTGGCGTCCTGATCCGGGCGCCAACGCTGGTAATACAGGTCCTGCCCCGGTCCTCTTTGAATAATTCCTTCCAAGTGTTCCATTATGCACCCCCGGACGAAAGCTGAGCTATTCCGCAAATATCATGGTATGGGCTTTGCATTGCCAATAATCGAGTTTTTGAAACTGACAAGACTTTCATCAAGCATCTATTGCACTTGCTCTTTCACGTCAAGGCGTAAATTTAAAACCAACTCGGGGTAAATCAATATAATAGTCTAAAAATATGGAAAATTCATATCATGAAAAAAACATGCCCGACGGCGCAATCCGAAGCGAGGAAATTCTTATAGCCCAACGGGATTTAAGCATAGCCCTGGCCGGCGCCGTCAATATTGACGAGGCTGCAGTCACCTGTCTGGATGCAGCGCTCAAGATTACGGGGCTGGACGTGGGCAGCGTCCATTTAATCGATCCCATTAAGGGAGCACGGTTAGTTGCAAACAAAGGCCTTTCCCAAACCTTTTTGAATGAATTACTCCGGCTGGCCATGGATTCTTCGCAAATGCGTTTGATCCTGGATGGCCAACCCATATACGCCAATGCAGGCTCCCCTCCCTGGAATCAGATCAAAGGCCTGGATTCGGAGCATCTGTCGGGCATGGGGCTTATTCCCATTATGCATGGCGCCAAGGTGATCGCCTGCTTTGGGCTGGCTTCGCACAAACTCAAGGCTGTGCCCGTCGAAGCCCGCACGGCCATCGAACTTATAGCAACCACGGTGGGCAACGCCATCGCCAGGATTCAGGCGCAGGAAGCCCTGGTCGAGAGCGAGGAGAAATTCCGTTTTTTGGCGGAAAACCAAAAAGACGTGGTGCTGTCCGTTGGTTTGGACCGCACAATTCGCTACTGCAGTCCGGCCATTAAGGAATTCGCCGGATACGGGCGCGACGAGGTTGAAGGGCGGGACTTTTTGGATTTTGTCGTGGAGGATAAGGACAGACGGTTTTTAGGCGACTATACTCCGGAGCAAGCCCAGAAGCGAGACGCCCTGACCGTGGAGTTCTTGTTTCAGCCCAAAAGCAGAGACCCGTTTTTTGTCGAAATTGTGACCACGCGGCAGTTTGAGAACAACCGTGTGATCGCCCTTAACGTCATCATGCGGGATATTTCCAGACGCAAACGGGCCGAACAATCCCTTGAAAACAACGAAAAGCAGCTTCGCTCCCTCATGGAGGCCCCGGCCAATTTCGCCGTGTACCGCCTGCAATACAGTCCGGAGAATCCGTTAAGCGTCTCCGTCGTGTTTGCCAGCCCTTCGTTAAAAACCATCTTCGGCATCGAAAATCCCATGGATTTCGATACATGGTGGGATATCATTCATGAAGACGACAGGACCGCTTTTGCTCAGGGGATGCTTATCTCCATGAATCAAATGAGCTTTCAAAGGAGCGCCCGATATTGTCATCCCGATGGAAGCCGGAGCGGGTGGCTGAAGGTAATCGCCAGCAACACGTTTGACGACATGGGCAGGCCGGAATACACAAACGGCGTGGTGTTGGACATCACGGGCCGCATGGAAGCGGAAAGAAACCTGATCGAGTCCAAAAGGGAACTGGAGCAAAGCGAGGAAAAGTACCGCTTGCTGGTGGAAAACGCCAACGAGGCCATTGGAATCATTCAGCACAACGTCCTGAAATTCCCCAATCAGGCCATGTGCAGCCTTTTGGGATATGACGGAAATGAGACGAATTATATTGACGTTTTTAAACAAATTCATCCCCTGGATAAAGGGCGGGCGCGGGACGCCTTTGAGCACTTGCTTGACTCCGACGAACCCCATAAATCCCTCAGCCTAAGGGTTGTTGCGCGTTCAGGCGCCACCAAATGGGCTACGGCCAACCTGGTCCGGATCAAATGGGAGGATGAACCCGCGGCCATGGCCATTATCCGGGATGTGACCAATGAAAAGCACCTGGAAACCAAATTGCGGCAGGCCCAAAAAATGGAGGCCATCGGCACCCTTGCCGGAGGCATCGCCCATAATTTCAATAACCTTTTGAATATCATCATGGGCTTTACGGAACTGACCATGTCGGACATGAGGCCTAAAACAAGATCCAGGGAAAACCTGCAGCAAGTGCTGAACGCTTCCCACAGGGCCAAAGACCTGGTCAGCCAAATCCTGACATTCTCCCGCCAGGACTCGATGGAAAAGTCGCCTATCAATTTGGGGTCTTTGGCGGCCGACGCCGTTAGATTGCTCCAAGCCACCCTGCCGGCGACAGTTGTGGTGAACTCTAAAATCCCTCCGGAGCCCTGCCCTATCAAAGGCAATGACACCCAGATTAAGCAGCTCATCATGAATCTGGGAACCAACGCCGTCCAGGCTATGAACGGAAAGGGCGGAACCCTGTCCCTTTTATTGGATAATGTGGAAGCGGAAGCCTGGGAATTGGAGATGGAGGCGCCGGGACTGCTGATTCCGGCCATACGATTGATGGTCACGGATACGGGCCGCGGCATGGACGCCAAAACCCTGGCGCAAATTTTCGATCCTTATTTTACAACCCTGGAGCCCGGGCAAGGCACAGGGCTTGGCCTTTCGGTCGTCCACGGGATTGTGAAAGCCCATGGCGGTTCTATTTCCGTGCGAAGCACGCCGGGCAAAGGGACATCCTTTACCGTGCTGTTTCCCAGGCTGGAGGACGCGATTATGGAGGCGCCCAAGAAACCATCCATCGCCCTGGGCGAGGGAGAGCGCGTGGTTTTCGTCGATGATGAACCTTCCATCGCGGAGTTGGGAAAAAACCTGCTGGAAAAGCTGCAATACAAGCCGGTCATATTTACCAGCCCGTTAAAAGCGTTGGAATATCTGCAGGAAGGGGGGGAGCCCGTCGACCTTTTGGTGACGGACCAGACCATGCCCATCATGACCGGCGAAGCGTTGATACACAAGGTGCGGGAGTTTGCTCCGGACCTTCCGGTGATCGCATGCACGGGGCACAGCGATTTTTTCGATCGCGCCAAGGCCGCGAAACTGGGGATCCAGGCCTTTTGCACCAAACCTTTGTCGTTGGTTCAGTTTTCCGGAACCGTGCGAAAAGTGCTGGATGATTTCAAGAAGAGCACAGGCCGCTAAAGCCGGGCCGCCATAATATTCTATCGATGAATTTCACGGGGACGCATTACGCTTTTCCTCGCTCTTGCCTTATGAATTGTCGGACCGCCGGGGAGATAAGTTCATTGCCCCGGAAATCGCGCAGCAAATAAAGCTCCCGCCGTTCAGGTGCGGGGGCTTTTACAATGCTGATTGCTGACCGGCCCCCGTTAAAAGGCTTCCGGTCAATTTTTTCATCAAAAAAGTCAATCCCCCCAGGTAAGGGCCGGCGCCTGACGGGGCTCATCCGGGGCCGGCAAGGCCTCTGCAGGCTGCTCCTCATACACATCGGCGGACTGTCTATTATTGACAAAATTATCAAGAATCTCTCTTAAGGAGCCGGCCTGGGACGAAAGCTCCTGGGCCGCGGCCGCGGTTTCCTCGGCGTTGGCGGTGTTTTGCTGGGTTACGGAGTCAATCTGGGTAAGGCCCTGGTTAATTTGAGATATGCCTTGGGCCTGTTCGTTGGAGGAGGCGGCGATTTCATCCACCAGGTCAGACACTTTGCCAACGTCCTGAATAATCTCCGTGAGAACGCTCACTGTCTGTTGAGCCACGTCGTTTCCATGGGAAATTTTCGCTCCGGACCCTTCAATAAGGACGGAAGTTTCTTCCGCCGCTTTGGCGCTGCGGGCGGCCAAAGCCCGTACTTCCTGAGCAACCACGGCGAATCCTTTTCCGTGGGCGCCGGCCCTGGCGGCTTCAACGGCCGCGTTGAGGGCAAGGAGGTTTGTTTGAAAGGCAATGTCGTCGATGGTCTTGATGATGCGGGAAATGTCCCCGCTGGCTCTTTCAATATCCGCCATGGCGGACTCCAGCGCCTGCACCTGTTCGCTTCCCTGCTGCCCGGAATCCCTGGCGGAGCTTGCAAGCTGGCTGGCCTGTTCCGCGTTTTCGGCGTTCGTCCGGGTCTGGGAATGGATTTCATTCATGGATGCGGAAATCTCCTCAAGGGATGAGGCCTGCTCGGTCGCCCCTTGAGACAAAGACTGGCTGGCGTCGGCGACCTGGTTGGCGCCGCTTGTCACCTGATGCGCAACCTGGGTTACATTTTGCACAACCTCCTGCAACTCGGACAGGTTCTTTTGTATTTCGGCTTGGCTGGCCTCGATACTGTCCGCCATGGCGTCCAAGGCATCGGAAAGCTGCCCCACTTCATTATCCATGTTCAAGCGCATGCGTTTGGACAAATCCCCGTCCCTTATGGCTTGGGCGAACTGAACCGTCCTGGCGATGGGCCGGCGGATGGAAGCCGTAATAAGGAAAGCGGCCAGAATCCCCGCCAATATAGCAAAAATCCCCACGCCAATCCCAATTTTTCCTTGCCGGCCTGCAAATGCCGCAGTGTCATTGGTAACCTTGGCTATGGTTTCATCCACCTGTTTATCCATGGCCCTCAGCAAGGGAGTAATGGCATTAACGCTGTCATTCATGGCCTTGGACAGTGAGGCCACATTTTGATCCTCGGCAGCCAATTCGTCAAAGACCGTAAGGTATTGGTTGATGGCCGCTTTCAGGCGATCCACCTCCTCCTGGGCGACCTGGGAGCTTTCCAGGGCTTGAACCAACGCCTCCATTCCCTGATGCACTTCGTCTACATACCTGTCCTCTCCCCGAAGCAAATAATCCTTTTCAGCCTTTCTCACGGACAGAATCAAGGCTTCCGACCGCGGCACGTATGTCGAAGCTATGGCTTCCTCCATATCGCGGACCGGTCTTCTGTTCAGGGATTCATAAGAGGAGTCAAGCATGAGGCCGGGGCCGTAATCCTCCAGGGTTTTAAAGTATCTGGCCCGGTACTTTTTATACAAATCCAACGCCTCCAATTGGGCCTTGACGGACTCCGCATCGCCCGTGCTTTTCCCCAGGAGGCCTTCATATTCAGCAATGGCTTCATCCCATGTTGTTTTGTCGCGGTCGGCCTGAGTACGATGGTAGTCCTTTTCATGGCGGCGAAGGTTCAGGTAGGATTCCCGAAGGTCGTCTATGGCATGCTTGCCCATGGCGTTCTGGAGAATCTGCGCCTGCTCCCTGAGAGCCCCCTGCAGCCCGGACACAGGATCCAGGCCCTTTCGCTTCTCCGCCTCCACCAGGGTATGAAACGCCGTAACATATTCCTGCTCCTTGATAATGACCTTCCCGGCCGCGCGCGCGATATCCTCGTGGCCCGCCTCCCTGGCCAGGGTTATTGTTTCACCTAGCATCTTTTCAAATGCAGCCGCGCTTTGACTGAATTGCTCCACATACTCAGGATCCTTGTACAACATGAAATCCTTTTCATTACTCAGGCATTCCAGCATGCCTGCGCCGGCCTTTATGGTCGCCACTTTTATACCGCCTTCGTTCGTCAATAAATTAGCAAAGCTGCCGGCGGTTTTTTGAAAGCCGTTGGTTGAAACGACAATCACGGCCACAAGGCAGATTAAAACAAGACCAAAACCATACATTAACTGCGTCCTTACCTTCATTTTTTCGAACATTTCCATTCTCCTTGCTGAGGCATAGCCGAAAAACAAATGTTCAGGTTTGAATGAGCAAAATGCATGCCACAAACGAACCGGCTTTAGCGCTCGTTTGTAAAAAGCCGTCAAAGGAATGGGTTGGAGGCAAAACGGCCTGGAGAGGCGCGGGAGTTGGTGCGGAGAAACCCGGCGCGAGCGTTATAGGGGACATCCTATAAGGTACTAATTATCCATTTGGCGGCTCGGAATCAAGGGGGCAATCATCCAATATATAGCTGTTTTCATAGGCTATTCTCCGGCCGCGATTTACGGCGTGCGTTATCCCTGAACTGGTCATTGACAGTTCCCGGGCCAGATCTGCTTGGGCGGCTCCCCATTTTTTTGCAGCCTAATAACAATAAAGACTTCGGGCGTCGGCCAAAGGCCTCTGCCGCGATTTGGCAAGGACCCACTCAGGCTCCACGCCAAAAAGCGCCGAGGCCTTTTCCAAGGCTGTTTTTTTGTCAATGCCTTTGGCCGCCAGAAGATACCTGGCGGCAAGGTTTTCTTTGGCTTGGTTCAGGATCGACTGCACAAAATCCCCGTCCCCCAAAATTCGTTGGTCGCTTTTCTGGCGGGATTCCTTGGATGGAAACGCCGCCTTGACCGCCTCCCAGCCTCCCAGGCTGCGCACAAGTCCTCCGCCGGTGAGGTCATCCCGCCGGCCCATGCTCTGTCCGGACTTCAAGAAATCGCTGTAACGCTTGCACGAAACGCGTAAAGAGCCCCCAAACGCCGCCAGAACAAAACCCGTTTCCTGCCAGGGGCGTTCCATGTTTCCCAGCAAGGCTCCATGGCCGCAATACCGGTGGGATGCAAGCTCTTTCAAGTCAGAAGCCGCTCCTGCGCGCAGAGGATTCAGATGGATGTATCGAACCAACTCTTTGAAATACGCGTTTTCCTGACAGAGCACGGATTTAAACCGGTTTTGAAACAAAGGGCCATGGCGAAAATACCGGCGGTTGAAATAGCCGGCGTAACCGGTCATGAGGCGGCGCATGACATGGGAGATCCCTCCAGGGGGGCTGCGAAAAAGGAAGTGGGCATGGTTATCCATGAAAACCCACGCGTAACAGACCGTTTGGGTTTCAGGCAGGATCAGGGCAAGGCGATCCACAAGGGCGTCCCGGTCCTGGTCGTCGACGAAAATCGGTTTGCGCTCGATTCCACGGATCATCACATGATGCAATAAACCGGGCGCGTCTAATCGGGATTGGCGAGGCATAATATGTTCCTATTACCTTAAATTATCACCCAGGTCACGTCCCCTAAATCATGAAAGTCAATGATGGAGTTAGTCAAATAATCAAAGACGTCCCCAAAAGTCATTCGTCCCCAAAAGTCATTTTGACTTTTTGACGGACGTCCCCAAGAGTCCAAAGTCATTTTGACTTTTTGACGGACGTCCCCAAGATTCAGATGCGGGCGAAAACCGAAATTTTATGTTTCAGGCCCCACTCTGGGGGCTTGCCAACCAGTCCAACCGCCTCAAACATCGTACAAAATCAATGTGCTACAGAGTTTCTTAATTTCTTAAACACGTCCCCTAAAGTCATTTCTTTCTTTAAAACGTCCCCTGAAGTTCTAAAGTCCAAGAGCCCTGTTCACCACGCCCTATGTGCCCAAAGATCAAGTAGTCCTAAGGCCACAAGAAGGAACCCCCATATAATGTGTCCATTTTGTCTTTTTATAAGTGATAGATTATTACTGGCTCGAAAAAAAATTCTTGGGGACGTCCCTTAATAAGTCACTAACTTTGGATTAATTTTAAAATTAGCTTGTTATACAGATGTAATTTAGAAAAAAAAGGGTTAGTGAGCGTTTATATTAAGGGAAGGAACGGCCCTACCAAGCCAACCCTCCCCCAACTTTGCCGTATTTTTATTCGAATGTCAAAGAAGCTGGCGATAATCCGCCGTTTGCTGCAATACGAGTACGGGAATGGAAAAGGGTTCACGCAGGCGAACCCGCACAAAGATTTTTTTTGATTATAGGAACTGCTGATTCATACTATCACAGGCTCCCTGCATCAAGACTTTAGTTTGGGGGGAAGGCGTGCGCCATACATGATGGAGGGAGAGCGCATGGATTTTGTTTCCTTGGGAACCAGGCGCCTTTTGAACTCAATACCCAAAAAAGAGAAAAGCCCCGTCCCGGCGGCGCCGGAACAGGGCTTGGATGCTTTGTTGCACATTATTCGCGCAGGGGGTCGCCCCCCCGCGCAGTTTCAAAAAAAAATTTCAGCGGCGGCTATTGCAGCTTCACATACCCGGCATTGGACAGGGCGTGCACCACCAGCTTTTGCATGAGTTTTTCCTTAACGCCCTTGGGGGCGTCCAGGTTCATGCGTTTGAGATACGGCGTCGCTTCCGGAGGAACGGGCGCCTTGAAATCCTTGATGAGCGCCTTGGAGGCCTTGAATTTATTGGCCGTCATGCCGCCCTTGAACTTACGCAGGGAGGCGCCCAGGGCCACTTCCTCGTCCGTGAACTCCTTGCCGAAGGGGAAGGGCTTGAAGTAACCCTTGGCCTTGAAGGGCGCCAGCTTCTTTTCCAGTTGATCGGGATAGTTATTGCGGTATTCATAAGGAATTTCATAATCCATGGGCACTTTCCCGGCTTTTTTGGCTTCGTCCAGCAACTCGTCCTGGAAGCGGGAGTCGGCGACTTTGATGAGTTCGGTCATCACCACCCAGTCCTGTTTGCTCCGAAGGTCGGCTATGCCGTATTCGGTGACCACAATGTCCCGTAAGTGGCGCGGTATGGTGGTGTAGCCGTAATTGAACAGAATATTGGACTTGACTTCCTTGGGCGTTTCCTTGGTGCTGCGGAGCATCATGATGAGCCTTGCGTCGGGCAGGGCGTGGGCCATGGATACGAAGTTATACTGCCCGCCCACCCCGCTGATGACCGTGCCGTTTCGCAGGGCGTCGGAAGCCACGTTGCCCATGAGGGAGATTTTCATGCCCGCGTTGACGAACCGGGCGTCCTTGCGTTCCAGGCTGCGAAGCACCTCGTCCCCGTAAAGCTGGTTGACCACCTTGACGCCGGTCATCTCGAATTTTTTCCGTTCTTCGTCGCTCATGTCCCGGAGAAAGTCGTAAAATCCGTTGGGGCCGATAAAAAAGCTGCCGGTGAGCACCACGCCGTTTTTCAGCCTGTCGCCCAGGCAGTTTTCCAGCACGGCGTCCAGGTTGGCGGAATCCCGGAAATCCACCGAGTATTTGCCGGCGCCGTTCACCAGGTGGTAGTCCTCGTACCTAAGATCATCCTTGAAAATGCCGTAGTTCCGGAGGGATATAAAATCCTGTTCCTTGAGGATCGGGAAGTGTTCGTCCTGCAGCAAAAGCTCCTTGACGGATTCGGGGGTGAACTCCTCCTGCAGAGCGCCGTCGTTAATCATTCTCATTAACGGGATGTTGTGGTAGACGTTTCTCTTGATGATGCCGCCGGTGTATAATTCAATAAACACGTCCACCAGCATTTCCGTGGCGCCGTAAAGGCCCTGGGCGAACTCGTCGCGGCCGCCGATTTTATCAATCAGCCGGCTGTAGCGGTTGTTGATTCCCAGGTCATCCAGAAGCTGGTTGTAATCGCCGTTATTGTGATGCCGCATGAGCAGGCCGCTGGCGATGGCGTCGCCCAGGGTTCCGATGCCGATCTGCAGGGTGCCGCCGTCCTTGATCAGGCTGCTCACATGGAGGCCGATCATATAGTCTTTTGTACAGACGGGGGCCTTGGGCGCGGAGAACAAGGGAAAACAATACTTGGGGCTGTCCAGGATCATGTCAAAATGATGTTCGGGCTCCACCGCGTCGCCGTACATAAAAGGGAGCGTGTCGTTGACATGGCCGATATAGATCACTTTTTTGCCCATGCGCTCCGCCTCCAGCTTGGAGGGATATATTTCGTAGGCCAGATCCGAGTTGCAGGAATTGCTGTAAACCGTCTCGCCGTCGATTTCGCCTTTGCAGACGCACTGGCAGGCCACCAGGGTGTCGAAGCAATTGGTGATGTCGCGTATGGCGTGGGTGTAATTGGAGCTGCTATGGTTTTGCTGAGCCATGGGCACATTGTTGTAACTGCCTGCCTTGAAAAAGAATTCCGTGACCACAACGTTTTTGGGCAAGGCGTTCTTTCTCATGTCCAGCACATAATCAAAATCCGGCACCCCTTTCCAGATCCTCTCCCGCATGGGCTTCACCAGGCGTTTTTCCAGGTCGCTGGACCAGGTGGGTTTTTCCAGGGCCAGGGCCGTGACAAAGGTCAGTTGGATTTCCGGATCCTCCTTGGCACGCCGGTAAAGTTCGTTGGTCAGATGATAGGATTTTCCCAATGCCAGGGGCATGGCAAAGTTCACTCTTTTACCCATGATCCGAATAATGTCGTCAGCACACTTCTCCACGTCGTCATAAAAAGTTGGTTGATTGTCCGCCATTTAAAAAGTTCTCCTCCAGGAATTACATTTAAGGCGTCCGCCCTCCCCCCAGGGATATGCATGGACGGGGCGCCTTCCTTGTCCCCCATCGCCTTCTTGGAGACCGCTCTATGTGCAAAAAGCCCGCCGATTTTCGGGCGCAAAAAAAATCCAGGTTCTCCCCCCCAGAAAAATGGAGTTCCTGAATCCAATTATTTAACCTCATACGACACGGTTTCTTCCGAAATGGGCATTAACACATTTCAACATGGTTGCAAACAAAAAATGGATGTGCAACAGTGTTAAACTTTGAATTTTATTGGCCTTAACGACTCTTTGGGTTAGAATGAAAGTATGAAAACGACCTTTGTTTTCCTGTTAATTTTGATCCTGGCTTTTGCAGGATACCGCCGAAGTTTCAAAAGTTTGAAGGCGCCTGTCCTGGCCCAGAATTTCTATTTAACGGGAATAGAATACCTTTTTTTCGGGTTTCTGATCGGGCCTGGCTTTCTCAATATCCTGGATGCGGAGTCGCAAAAAGGACTGGCGCCTCTGTGCGCCCTGGTTCTGGGATGGGTGGGGCTGCTCTCCGGGTTTCAATTTGAAATCCCCAAACTGCGGCGGGCGCCCAACAGCCATCTGGGCGCGGCGGCGGTCGCCTGCGGCCTGACCGCCCTTTTGATGATGCTGGGGGCGTGGTTGGTATTGCCCCGGGTGTTGGACCTGCCCGACGCAGCCTACGTTCTGTCCGGCGTAGCCATTGCCGCGGCGGCCTGCAACACGGCCCAGGTCAGCCTGGCCCTTTCCCCCCTTGCCCGGGCGCCCCGAAACCGGGCCTTGGTCAACCTGATCCAAGTCATGTCCAGTGCGGACGGCGCCCTGGCCCTGGGCGTGTTTTCCGCGGCTTTTCTCCTCAGACCGGATTCCGCGGCCCACATGCATTTTGGCTGGCTGGCGCTGAAGGCCGTTGCATGCATCGCCTGCCAGACCCTGCTGTTTTTGCTATTCCTGAACCGCAGACGCAGCCAGGAGGAGCTGACCGTGGTGCTCATGGGAGGCGTCATCCTGGGCAGCGGCGTGGCTTCCATGCTGGATTTGTCCCCCTTGGTGGTGAACTTCGCCACGGGCCTGCTGCTGGTGAACATCACCCGGGAAAAGGAAAGGCTTTACGGCATGATCGCCGCCGTGGAAAAGCCGGCCTATCTGGTGTTGCTGATCTTCCTGGGATCGGTCTGGCACATGGACTCCTTTTTATACTTCTTCGGCGGACTCATGTACTTTGCATGGCGCATCCTGGCGAAAATCGCGGGCGGAGTCGCCGCAGCCCACGGCATCCCGTCCCTTAGGGGCGCGCCTTCGGACCTGGGCCTGGGGCTTTTGGATCACGGCGGCATGGCCATGGCCATTTTGCTGGATTTCTCCATGAGCTTCCCCCAATCATACGCAATCCCCGTGGTCAGCACGGTTCTTGTGGGGGTTGTGCTGAACGAACTGTTAGGCCCGGCTTTCATCCATTTGATTTTACAAGGGGGAGGCCGTGAATCCTAATCCCCAGCCAAACGCCAAGCCCCGGTGGCTGCCCATATCCCTGGCCATAGGTATCATGGCCATCCTGGGATTATGGTACGTAACATACAATCCGGAGGAAAGCTGGCAGGCGTCGGGCGCCATGAATTTCTCCCTGGGATTCCTCATGCTGGCGGGCTACGTGGGCGCGATCATTTTCCAGGTAATGAAGCTCCCCCGAATCACGGGGTACATCTTCGCCGGCATACTTATCGGCCCTCATGCTTTGGGGATTTTCACCCACGAACGAATAATGGACCTGCGGCTGGTGGACGACCTGGCCCTGAGCTTCATCGCCCTCACCGCCGGGGGCAGCCTGGAGTTGAAGGAGCTGTCCAAGAGGTTCGTGCATATCGGCCTGACCGTGCTTTTCATCGTCCTGATCGTGTTTTGCTCCGTGGCCGCGCTTGTAAGCCTCACCGGCCCCATGTTCTCGTTTACGGCCCAGCTCAGCCCGCGGGAGATCCTCGCCATGGGCCTGCTGTTAGGCGTGCTGGCCGTGGCGATTTCTCCGTCCTCCGTCATCGCCATCATTGCCGAAA
Source organism: Desulfatibacillum aliphaticivorans DSM 15576 (assembly GCF_000429905.1). Taxonomy (NCBI): domain Bacteria; kingdom Pseudomonadati; phylum Thermodesulfobacteriota; class Desulfobacteria; order Desulfobacterales; family Desulfatibacillaceae; genus Desulfatibacillum; species Desulfatibacillum aliphaticivorans. Next base: position 253,581 of record NZ_AUCT01000003.1, read on the forward strand.
CCAAGGCAAAAGGGCCTTTTACGGAAACCGCCCTGGGCGTGACCGTAGCCATTGACGTGATTGTAATCGTGCTGTTTACCATCGCCATGGCGGCCGCAAGGGCCCTTTTGATGTCCCAGGGGGCGGACCCCATGGTTTTTGCCGTACTGGGGGGCGAATTGCTGGTTTCCGTGCTGTTGGGCGCTTTATTGGGATGGGGCCTGGCTTATTACATCAAAAAAGTGGGGCACGACCTGCCCCTGGTCCTGCTTCTGGCGGCTTTCGGCGTGGCCAGGGTCTCGGCCTTTTTGAGCTGGTACATCCACGAGCACTACAACGCCTCCGTGCATATGGAGCCTTTGCTTATCTGCATGGCCGCCGGCTTTGTGGTGGCCAATTTTTCCCATTACGGGAATAAATTCGTGGACACCCTGGAGCGATTCTCCCTGCCCGTCTACCTTCTGTTTTTCTGCCTGACAGGAGCCTCCCTGGATCTGAACGCCCTGGCCTCCACCTGGCCTCTGGCTTTAGCCATTGCCTTCATGCGCGCGGGCGGAATCTGGACCGCGACCAATCTCTCCGGCCTCATGACCAAAAGCCCGGCGCCCCATCGCAGACGGGCGTTCATGGCATTCGTCTCCCAGGCGGGCGTGGCCGTGGGCCTTGCAGGGCTCGCCCAGGCCCAGTTTCCGGAAATCGGCTGCTACCTCCTGACCGTGGTCCTGGCGCTCATCGCCGTCAACCAGATCGCCGGACCGGTGCTGCTTAAGTTAGCGCTTAACCAGGTGGGCGAAACACCGGATAAAAAATAAGGCCGCCTTTATGTGAACACAAAATGGTTCGAGGTCTGCCGTGAAAATCAACATCGGATTGATACAGCCGAAGGTCGGGCATTATCAGGTGGACTCCAACCTGGGCATGTACGCCGATCGGCTTATAGAGCTTAAGCAAGCCGGGGTGCGACTGGCCGTGCTGCCGGAGTTTTTCCCCACGGGAAACACCCTGGAGCCCAGGCTGCTGCAAACAGCCGTTCGAACCGGCGTCAAAACCGCCCAATGGATGGAAGATCAGGCCGCCGCATTGGATATGGTCATAGCCGGGTCCTATCTGTGTCCGGAAAACGGCCGTGTTTATAACCGGTTTGCGATTCAGGCGCCGGGCAGGCCCTTAATCCGGCGCAGGAAATCGTTCATCCCCGCCGCGGAAAAGGTGTATTCCCTGGAGGCCGACGATGCGCCCATTGTGGAGACGTCCCTGGGTAAAATCGGTTTGATAATGTGCGCGGAGACTTTCGCCCCTAAAATCGTTTGCGCGGATTACTCCGGGTGCGTCCTTATTCTCATTGCCTTTGCAATCCCCAATTTGTTCGCCCAAACGCCCGGAATTCGGGACAGGCTGACGAACCTGCCCCGCCTGCTGGCGGAAAAATGGGGAGTCCCCGTGATCTTGTGCAGCATGGGCGGCCGATTTAGCACCAAGGGCTCCCTGGCTGCGCCCCTGATTTGGCGGGGAAATTACGCCGGGCGTTCCGGCGTTTACCTGCCGGACGAAAGCAGTATAGGTCCACTCGCCCCCGGCTCTGAGGGAGTGTTGACGGCGGACGTGGATTTATCCCCATCCAAGGGGGCCAATGCCTCCGTGAAAATTCCCTCCAAACTGCCCGTCTTCATGAGCCTCTACGACCGGGTTTTCGAAGCAGGCGCAAAGGCTATTTACATTAAGCAGAAAGACGCTGGATCCCCGCTTGCGGGCCATCCTGAAAAAGCGGGACCGCCCTTGCGGGGATGACGGTCTTCTAAGGTAATTGTTTAAGCAAAGGGCGCTTGCAACCTTGATTATGCACCCTCATCGAAAAAACGGCTGGGCGCACAGGGACACCTCCAATGGGACAGTTGGATACCGGATGCTAACACCCTTTTTTTGTTGGGTTTCGCAAGCTCTACGCCTCGAGCACTGACAACAAGCCCATGCGACCGCCGTCGCAATCCGTCATCCCCGTGCTGGGTTAGAGTTGGGGGAAACGAGTTATCCCCCGCGAATTTTTTATTTGTCCCCGTTTTGGATGGGAATAATCCGACCGATGTCCGGGATGATGAACCGGGACGCGTCGCGGCCTTGTTGGGCGATCTGACGTTTCAGGTCCAGGGCCGGAAAACCCGGGGGCTCGTCGCTCAGGCGAAAGGTTCCCCATTGGGTGGGGATGAAATACCGGGCGTTGAGTTCGTCAAAGGCCTGAAGCGCTTCCGTGACATTCATATGCTGATAATGCATGAACCATCGGGGATGGTAGGCTGTCGTGGGAATCAAGGCGTAATCGATGTCCGGGAAGACCTTGCCGTACTCCTTGTATCCGGGAAAATATCCGCTGTCGCCGCCCAGATAGACGACCGTATCCCCCTTGATCAGCATGAAACTGGCCCACAAGGAGGCGTTGCGGCCCATGCCTGCGCGTATGGACCAGTGCTGGGCCGGCAGGCAGACTAGGCGGAATCCGCCCGGCGCCGCCGTCTCATCCCACCAGTCCATTTCGTGCACATTGGTTTTGTTCATGCCCTCCACGGTTTCTTTGAGGCCCAGGGGGACGTAAACCAAAGCGTCTTCGGGCAAGGCCTTGACGCTGGCGGAATCCAGGTGATCGTAATGATTGTGGGAGATAATCACCCGCACCTTGGGGGCGATGCTTTTCAGCTCGTCCAGGGAGATTCCCGGGGGAGTCTGGCGGGCCGGCAGCAAGGCCCGTTTGCTGAACATGGGGTCGGTGATCCAGTATACGTCGTCTATGCGGATTAAAAAGGTATTGTGGCCGATCCACATAATGAAGTCGCCCTGTTGAGCCTTGATGCGCTCCACGGGATTGGGCAGAACCTGGGGCAGAAAGGATTCCTCTTCCTCCGTGAATTTTTCCTTGGGGGAAAGCCTCCAGCCCATGACGTCCCGGAATCTTTTTTCCTTGTACCGGTTCCAGGGGGCGAAAAATCGGCCGTCTTCAAGGTTCGGAAGGTAGAGGGTTTGGGGATCGATGGACTCGTTCAGTTCGGCCCAGGTTTTTTCGTCAAATTCCGCAGCCTGCTTCATGGCGGATCGCCTCAGAACCAAACCGCAGATCAGCGCCAAAGCCAAAACACACAGGAATACAAAGAGGATTTTCTTTTTCATGCCGTTACAAATAGGGGAAATTGGGAGATTCCACAACTATTTCTTTTTAGCGATCCAGATGAAATGGCGGGAGCCCTTGCCCAGATGAGCCCGAACCTTGTGGACGTCCACCTGAAATCCGGCCGCCTTGAGCCTTTTGGAGAAACTGGAATCCTTGGCTGCGGACCAAACGGCCAGCACGCCTCCGGGGCGGAGGGCTTTGCGGGCGTCCTCCAGGCCTTCGGGCTGATACAGGCGGTCGTTTTCCTTTTGGGTCAGGCCTTCGGGGCCGTTATCCACGTCCAGGAGAATGGCGTCAAAAGCCTGCCGACTTTTTTGGATGGTCTGGGCCACGTCGCCCTGGATGACGGCGGCCCGCTCGTCCTCCAGGGGCTTGTCGGCCAGATGCCCTATGTAATTCTGGTTCCAGCGGACCACGGCCGGGATGAGCTCGACGACCACGGCGGTTCCCGTGGAGTCCAGATGCTTGAGGGCGGCGGCCAAAGTATAGCCCATGCCCAGGCCGCCGATGAGAACGCGGCAGTCGGCCCTGTCGGCCACGGCCTGGCAGGCCAGCCGGGCCAGTTCTTCTTCGGAGCCGTGCCTGCGGCTGTTCATGAGCTCCTGTCCGTCAATGCGGATGGAATATTCCTTTCCCCTGCGGTGCAGACTGACGGCGCCGCCGTCGGCCGGCGTCTGGGAGGTTTCCATCATTGTCCAAGGTTTCACGGAATCATCGTCTCCTGATTCGCTTTGATCCTGGCCGGATTTTTCAAACAATCCCAAAAAATTTTTAAACGGGTTCGCCATAACGCCCTTTCCGGTCCGTCCAAACCAGCGGCCATAAGCCTCATTTTCGCTGATTCGGCTGCGGCCTTATTCGGCGACGCTATACACCTTTTTCACCCGTCCCACCAGCCCGTTTGTCAAACGCACCTTGATTCCATGGGGATGGGAGGGGGATTTGGTCAAGAGATCCTTTACCTCGCCCCGGGTCAGCTTGCCCGACCGCTGGTCCTGCTTCAGCACGATGTCGGCCTCCATGCCGGGCTTGATGTCTTTGCGCAAAGGGACGCTCATGATATTTCTTTCCCGCCCTTGTCGGCGTGCCGTAAATTATAGCAAAAATCGGGCCCAAACATAGAAGCCGTGGTAAAGCATACGTTACTTCTTTGCTTTCTCACTGCTCCGTTCCGTTCAGGCCGCCTTTTTACGGCCTTTTTCGGCCGGCTTTTGCTTGTCCGCCGCCCGCACCTGTAAGGCTTTGCCGTCCAGGGTGGCGTTTTCCAGGCCGCGCAGCACCCTGGGGGCCAGGCTTTTTTCCACTTCAAAAAAGGAGAATTCCCGGTTCAGGTCGATCTGTCCTATGCTGCGGGACTTGATGCCGGAATTCTCGCAGACCAGGCGGACGATGGCGCCTTCGTTGACCTTGTCCAAACGGCCCCGGTTGATGAAAAAGCGCTGGGTCTTCCGGCCCTTGAGCCTGTCTTTTTTCGGGCCCTTGCCGTGACGGCCTTTTCCGACGATTTTTTCCCGGGTAAATTTGGCGCCAGCCTGGCCCTTTACTTTTTCCCTGGGCTTGGCGTTGATGTCGCCTGCGTTCCGGTAATAATCCAGGAGCCTGTTGAATTCCGTGGAAACGGCCTTCTGGATGATTTCCTCCCGGCTCAGGCCTTCAAAGGCGTCAAGGATATCGGGCATGTATTCGGCGATGTCGTTTTCCCGCACCGAAACCGAGGCGAGTTTCTCCGCCAATCCGGCCACCTGCTTTTGGCAGATATCCCGGCCCTGGGGCAGGGAGTCCAGTTGAAAGGAGAACTTGCCGCGGCGCTCCAGATCCTTGAGGCGGTAATTCTCTCTGGGAGTGATGAGGGCGATGGACTTGCCCTGCTTGCCCGCCCTGGCGGTCCTGCCGCTGCGGTGGGTATAGGCCTCGGGATCGTCGGGCAGAACATAGTGAATCACGTGGCTGATGTCGTCCACATCCAGGCCCCGAGCGGCCACGTCCGTGGCGGCCAATACCTGGACCGCCTTGCGGCGGAACCGGCCCATGACCTGATCCCGTTGGGGCTGGGACAAATCTCCGTGCAGGGCGTCGGCGTTGTAACCGTCCGCCATGAGGGCTTCGGCGATCTCCTGGGTGTCCTTGCGGGTGCGGCAGAACACCAGGCCGAACATGTCCGGGCAATAGTCCAGGATGCGCTTGAGGGCCGCGTAGCGGTTCTTGGCGTGAATCATATAGCAGATGTGGGAGATGTCCGGGGACGCCTGATTGCGGCCTCCCATGGTAACCTCCACGGGGTTCGTCTGATATTTGGCGGCAATGGCCGCCACGCCCTTGGGCATGGTGGCGGAAAACAGCCAGGTCCGCCGCTCATCGGGCAAGGACGACAAAATGGCGTTGATGTCTTCCTGAAAGCCCATGTTCAGCATTTCGTCCGCTTCGTCCAGGACAACGCGGGTGACATGGCCCGGCTTGATGGCCTTGCGGTTGATCAGGTCCAGCAGCCGCCCGGGCGTGGCCGCAATAATCTGGGCGCCGCCCTTTACGGTGCGGATCTGCTTGACAATGTCCGCGCCGCCGTATACGGCCGCCACGCGGATGTCTTCCATGTACTTGGCGAAATCCCGCAGGTCTCCGGCGATCTGCAGGCAAAGCTCCCGGGTGGGGCAAATGACAATGGCCTGGGGCCTGGAGATTGACAGGTCGATGCTCTGAATCAAAGGCAGGCCGTAGGCGCCGGTTTTTCCGGTGCCCGTCTGGGCCAGGCCCACAAAATCCCTTTCCCCTTCAATCAGATAAGGAATGGCTTTTTCCTGGATGGGGGTGGGTTTTTCAAAGCCCAGGCTTTCCACGGCTCTGGCCAGTTCGTCCGAGAGCCCTAATATTCTAAAATCCATGTAGATGTTTCTCTTCCGTCGCAAGCGACAAAAAAAACCGCCCGGGGCAATCCGGACGGCGTCGTACTCAAGAATTCCCTGCGGCCGGGGAACATTATCAACCAAAACCAACGCCCGGCCTTGTTAACCGCTATGTATAGCGCACTAATCGGCTTTATGGCAAGGAATATTTAATTGAATGAACCGTCCCGCCCCCGATTTGTTGGGTTTCGCGGCGGCGACGCAGACTGTATGAGGCGTTTGGGCAAGATGCACTTCTTCCCAACCACAATCCGTTTCATCGCTCTACCCAACCTACGTTTTATTTATAAAAATAGTAGGTTAGGTAGAGCATGTAGAACTTTTTCGACACAGACCATTCTTTTCTCGCCGGGACAATGATCGAAGCCAAAAACCTATGTGCGAAACCCAACAAGGGGATTTCCCGCCCCGACTACGTACTCCATCCTTGCAGTCTGGCGTCCCTGTTGAAGCAGAGGAAATAAGGCCTTCGCTGGTGCTCAAAAAATTCGACCGCTAATGGACATCAAAGCGCTTCCAGGCCCAGGGCGCCTTTGTCCACCAGGGGGACGACGAAGTAAAAGCCCTGGGAGGGCTTGCCGGTCTGGCGAAACAGGCTTTGGATGAAGCCCGTGGCTTTCTCCAAAAGCTCCTTGTCCTCCACGGCGGTGAAGATGGTTTTGTTATGGGTGGATCCGCCGGTGGTCATGGTGCGGAATCCGGCGAATATGGGGATGTTGTTGCTGATAAGCTGCAAGAGATCCGTGGTTTCGGCCACCGTGGCCTCCGTGATGCCCATGTCGATCCATCCGGTGACCAGGTCTTCCAAAACCTGTTCGTTATTTATGACGGCGATTAGCAAGTACATAGCGTTCTATATTGCATCCCGAAAAACTCCCGGCTTTAATGAAAAGCCATGGAATTTTCAATTTCTTTAATGAGGAAAAACAGATCCCCTGATGAGGACGCGGACCGCACGTCATCCAGAAAATTCGTTGACTTCACCAGCCTGGAAATGGCGGCCAGCAGGCGAAGGTGGAGGCTGATCTGGGCTTTGGGTACAACCATGGCGATGATCACGTCCACGGGCCGGGCGTCCAGGGCTTGAAAATCCACCGGCTGGGCGGGCCTGGCGATAACCACCGCCGGCCGGGTGACTCCGGCGCACGCGGCGTGGGGGATGCCCACGCCTCCGCCGATGCCGGTGCTCATGACGTCCTCCCTCTCCTTCATGCAATCGTAGACCGTGCCTTTATCCGGCGCGGCCCCGCATTGGGCGAAGGCCTGGGACACAAAGCCAAGGATTTCCTCCTTGTCCCGGATGGGAGCGTCCAAATAAACCTGCTCTGGCGACATATAATCAGTAACTTTCATGACTTGCCAAATCCCGGAAGTGTATTATCGTTAATCATGGACCATACAATAAACTTAAGTGCAGAGAAAAATCAATCATTTATCCTTCTTTATACCAGCCATGAAGCGTCGGCGCCGCCGGGCGCTCCGTCCCAATTGACACCGTAAACAATATGTGGGATACTTTCCTAGTTAAAATCCCGCCATCCCGGAAGCAAGGGGAAAAATCCGGGAGAAGCGGACCGACAGGGAGGCGACTTTTTTTAAGAAAGTGCTGATATGACGGAAAATAAAGGCGATTCATTGGAAGAAAAGCAGAAAAAGGAAAAATCGGCCAAAGCCAAGCCGCCGGCGGTCGTAAGCAAGGCGTCTAAAGAAAGGGCCCTGGTTTCCTACGATCCCCTGCAAAGGTATCTATCTGAAATCAGTAAATATCCCCTTTTAACCCGAGAAGAGGAACGGGAGCTTGCGGTCCGGGTTCAAGAATTTGACGATCCGGACGCAGCTTACAGGCTGGTAACCGCCAACCTGCGTTTGGTTGTGAAAATCGCCCTGGAATTCCAAAGGGTGTGGATGCAAAACCTCCTGGACCTGATCCAGGAAGGCAATATCGGGCTCATGCAGGCCGCCAGAAAATTCGATCCGTACAAAAACGTCAAGTTTTCGTACTACTCGTCCTTCTGGATCAAGGCTTACATCCTCAAGTTCATCATGGACAACTGGCGCCTGGTTAAAATCGGCACCACCCAGGCTCAGCGCAAGCTCTTTTTCAAGCTGAAAAAGGAAAAGCAAAAGCTCCTGGAAGAGGGGTTCGACCCCAAACCCAAGCTGTTGTCCGAAAAGCTGGGCGTTTCGGAGCGGGACATTATCGACATGGACCAGCGTCTCAACAATTGGGACCTGTCCCTGGACGCTCCGGTGAAGGACGACTCCGACTCCGAACGCATCGAGTTTTTGTCCACTCCCAGCGAGTCCGCCGAGGATCAGGTGGCGCGCAAGGAGATGGAGACCATCCTGCGGGAGAAAATTGACATATTCCGCAAAACCCTCAAGGAACGGGAACTGGAAATCTTCGATGAACGGGTGTTTTCCGACTCTCCCGTCACCCTGCAGCAAATTGGAGATCGCCACGGCATTTCCCGGGAGCGCGTACGGCAGGTGGAAAGCGGCGTGGTGAAGAAGCTCAAAGCGTTCCTGGAGAAGGAAATTCCCGACTTTTCCAATTACCAGGGCGGCTTTGAACCCGACACCCAGGGAAATCCCTGAAAAATCCCGGCCGGGCCCTTTGGTCCGGCCTTTTGTCATTTTGCTTTGGAGTCGCGATGTTCAACGTACCCAAAGGCGCCTGTGATTTCAAACCGGCTGAACAACCGCCGAAAAAAACCGCATCCCGCAAGAGCGCCTCAACTTCGGTTCGCGCGGGCGTATGCGCGTTAGTGGGCTTGGCCCTGCTTATAACGCCCGGATGCGTCCGTTCCGGCCTGACCTTCAAGATGCAGCCGCCCGGGCAGTCCGCGCCCGCCAGGTCCGTCATACCGGGGCGGGAACACCAGAAGATCATTATTCCCGAAAGCAGCGGGGCCTATTACAACTACCTGCTGTCCCAAAGAATGCTCTGGAATAGAAACCTGGACGCAGCCTCGTTATACCTGGACAAAGCCATCGCCAAGGATCCCGAGTCCCGGTTTTTAAAACAAGGGCTGTTGGAAATCCTGGTGGAAAAGGGCAATTACCAAGGCGCCCTGGAGGAGTCCGCCCTGCTCTTGAAAGAGGACCCGGACAATGTCCGGGTTTTGCTGACCCGGGCCGCGGTCCTGCTGCAGTTGAAAAAATGGAACGAGGCCTCCGCCGTCTATGAAAAGGTTCTCAAGACAGCCCCGGAGGAATCCCAAACTTATTTTCTGCTGGCGGAGACATATCATAAGGCCAATCAGCCGGAAAAGGCCATTTCCGTCTACCAGCGCTTCATCGAAAACCTGCCCAACTCTCCGGACGTGATCAGCGCATGGTTCTTTATCGGCAGAGTCGCCTATAATATGGGGGACTACCCCCTGGCGGCCCAAGCCTTCGAAGAAACCCTGCGTCTGAAGCCCGACTTTGAACAGGTTCAGCTTAACCTGGCCGAGGTTTATAGGGAACTGGGAAACGACGAGAAGGTCCAGGCCATATACAGCAAGATGATGAGGGACGCCCCCTCGAACACCCTGCCCTACCTGGGCCTTGGTCAATATTATCTTTCCAGGCGGGAGTTGGAAAAGGCCAACGAAGTTTTCGACAAGTTAAGGGAAGAGCATCCCCAGGATCCTCTGGTTGCAAAGGGCATCGCCCACTCCTACATGAACAACGGGTATTTCGCCGAAGCGGCCGAAATATTTTCAGCGCTGCACAAACAAGCGCCTAATGACGGAGAGCTCTCCTATTTCCTGGCCTACGCCCTGGAATCCACGGGTCGCAAGCAGGAAGCCCTGGAGGCCTATAAAAGCATTCCGCCCAAGTCCTCCTACTATTTCCAGGGTCTGATTTACTCGGCGTATCTGACCGGCAAACCCGAAGACGCCATGGCGGCCCTGGAAGCGCTCAAGGCCGTGGAGTCCGCCGACCACCTGGAGACGGAATTCGTCATCCACGCCTCCAATCTGCAGCAACAGGCCGGCAACAAGGAATTGGCGGTGAAAGCGCTTACGGACCGCATCGAAGAGGAGCCGGACAATATCAACCTGCTCTACTCCTTGGGCGTTCTTTACGACAAGCAAGGCGACAAAGAGGCCTGCATCGAAACCATGAAGCAGGTTCTGAAAATCGAGCCTGAAAACGCCGACGCCCTGAATTTTTTAGGCTACACCTACGCGGACCTGGGCCAAAATCTGCAGGAAGCGAAAAAACTGGTGGCGAAAGCGCTGGAAATTTCGCCGGATGATGGTTATATTGTGGACAGTATGGGCTGGGTGTACTTCAAGCTGGGCGAGTTTGAAAAGGCCCTCGGTTATTTAAAAAGGGCTGTGGAGCTCGCCCCCAAAGACCCGGTCATCCGGGAGCATTTGGGCGACGCCTATTTGAAGACGGGCGATCCAGAAAAAGCCCTGGAAACGTACCGAATTTCCTTGCAGGGAAAAATCCTGCGAGGCGACGATCCCACGGAACTGAAAGAAAAAATCAGGGCCTTGGAGCATTGATGCAGGTTATCGGCCATTTTTAAAGAGGGGGCCGATAATCAGACGACATAACATTGGATTATTAAAATTAATGGAGGATACCACCATGGAACCCATCACCTATCAATCCCCGGAACAAGTCCAGGCGCGGGTAAACGCCTTTGTCGCCAGCGTGTACAACTGGATGTTCATCGGCCTGACTTTGACCGGCGTCCTGGCTTACGCCACGTTCCAGGTTCCGGCGCTGACCAAGCTGATATTTAACACTCCGGGCGTCTTTATCGGCTTAATCATTGCCGAATTGGCGCTGGTGTTCATTTTAAGCTCACGAATCACAACCATGAAAGCCGGCACGGCCACGGGCATGTTTGTGGTTTATTCGGCCTTGAACGGCCTGACCATGTCCTTTATTTTTGCGGTCTACGCCAAAACCGCCATATTCGGGGCATTTTTCGCCACGGCCGGCACCTTTGCGGCGTGCAGCGTATACGGCTGGGTCACGAAAAAGGACCTGACCTCCATGGGCGGGTTTATGTTCATGGGGCTGATCGGAGTGATCATCGCCTCGGTGGTCAATATATTCCTGGCAAGCACCGCCTTGTACTGGGCGATCACCTACCTGACCATTGCAATTTTTGTGGGCCTCACCGCCTACGACACCCAGAAGATCAAGGAAATGGCCCTGACCCAGCCTGAAGACATCGGCGCATCCGCCGTGCGCAAAGGCGCTATCATGGGCGCCCTGCACCTGTATCTCGACTTCATCAACTTGTTCCTGATGATGCTGCGCCTGTTCGGCGGAGGCAGGGACTAAGCAAAGCCAATGAAAGCGGCTTTTCATGGCCAACAAACAAATTGACATATTGCTGAATCGCGGGGTTGCCATGCCTCATCCCGAAAGCGTGTTCGTGGGTGAGGAGGTCAACCCCGCACGCATTTCAGGCCGGGGCGTGGTCATCCATCCGGGATGCCGAATCACCGGAGCATCCACCTGCATCCTGGACGGCGCCGTGCTTGGAGAGGAAACGCCGGCCACGGTGCAGGACTGCCAAATCGGCCCCAGGGTCAAATTGAAGGGCGGATTTTTCCAGGGCGCCGTATTTTTGGACGAAGCCTCCATGGGGTCCTGCGCCCACGTACGGCCGGGAACCATCCTGGAAGAGCAGGCCAGCGGCGCCCATAGCGTGGGGCTTAAGCAGACCATCCTGTTTCCTTTCGTCACCCTGGGAAGCCTGATCAATTTTTGCGACTGTCTCATGGCCGGAGGCACGGAGCGGAAGAATCACAGCGAGGTGGGATCTTCATTCATCCACTTCAATTACACCCCCCAGCAGGATAAAGCCACGGCGTCCATGATCGGCGACGTAGCCCGGGGCGTTATGCTGAACCAGCCTCCCATTTTCCTGGGCGGCCAGGGCGGCCTGGTGGGTCCCTGCCGGATTGAATACGGCAACACAACCGCTGCGGGAACGGTCTGGCGCAAAGACGTTTCCAAACCCGGAAACCTGCTTATGGAGCGCGCCGCGCCCAAGGCGAGCATGCCCTTCACGCCCGGAGTGTATCGGGCGGTCAAAAGGATCGCCGCCAATAATCTGGCTTATACCGCCGACCTGTTGGCTTTGCGTTTATGGTACGTGCACATCAGGTCCTGCTTTTACAGGACCGACCTGGAAAAGGCGCTGTTTGAAGGCTTGCTGAAAGCCTGCGACAAGGCCCTGGACGAACGCGTCAAACGATTCAACGCTTTTTGCGGCAAGCTGGAAAAATCCAACGAAATTTTGCGAAAAGCGGGCCAGGGATCAGACGCCCTTTTTGCGCAAAAAACAGAGTTGGCGGAAAAGGCGGACAAAGTATCGGCTTGTCTGGAAAAATGGAAAAGCGCCGCCCAAAATCCCAACGGCGGTGAATCCTTCATTGCCCTGGCTCAGACCGGACAAGGCGCCTACCTGGATTTTATAAAAAGCCTGTCTCCCGAACAAGCCGCCCAGGGAACCGCCTGGCTTAATGGTTTTATTGAAAAGATTTTGGAAGAAAGCCTTGCCATCATCCCCTCCTGCCGATAAAAAGAATCAGTCAAAATTCATTCAGTCCGATAACTTCATTTTATTTGGGGAAGACGTGGATAACAAGGCGGAAAAACTATTCGGAACCGACGGGGTGAGGGGAAGAGCCAATCAACATCCCATCACCCCTGAAATGGCGGTTAAAATCGGCCGGGCCGCAGCCCTCTATTTTCAATCCCGTAAAAACGGCGCCGTGAAAATCGGCATAGGACGAGACACCCGCATATCCGGAAATATGCTGGAGTCCGCGGCCGCGGCGGGCATATGCTCCGCAGGGGCCGACGCCATGTTCGCGGACGTCATTCCCACACCCGGGCTGGCCCATGTGATCCGGAAGTTCGACCTGGACGCCGGCGTCATGATTTCCGCTTCGCACAATCCCTTTGAAGACAACGGCCTGAAGATTTTCGGCGGCAAGGGCTTTAAACTTTCCGACGAAGTGGAAAATGAGATAGAAGCCCTGGCGTTCAAGGATTTCCCAGGAGGACCGGTGGGCGAAACCCATCAGATTCCCGACGCCCAGGATTCCTACGCGGCCTTTTTGCAATCCCTGCTTCCCGGCGAGACGCCTTTAAAGGGCCTGAAAATCGTCCTGGACGCCTCCAACGGCGCCACCTATTCCATCGCACCCCAGGTGTTTTCCCGACTGGGCGCCGAGATCATTCCCTTGTTCACCAGCCCGGACGGAATGAACATCAACGTAGACTGCGGGTCTCAGCATCCCGAAACGCTTCAGAAAGAAGTGATTGCCGGCAATGCCCATCTTGGCCTGGCTTTTGACGGCGACGGAGATCGCCTTATCGCCGTGGACGAGACGGGCGCCCGGATTTCCGGAGACCAGATATTGATCATTTGCGGCGCCTGGCTTAAGGAAACCGGCAGGCTCGCCCAAAACACCGTGGTCAGCACGGTCATGAGCAACCTGGGATTTAAAAAAGCCCTGGATCGCATGGACATCAAGCATATCGCCGCGGACGTGGGAGATCGGTACGTCCTGGAAACCATGCAGGCTTCCGGCGCCGTCATCGGCGGCGAGGACTCCGGGCATATGATCTTTTTGGATTGCCACACCACGGGCGACGGCATTCTTTCGGGCATCCAGTTGATCGGCGCCATGCTGCACTTCCAAAAACCCTTGTCGGAACTAGGGCGCATGATGGACGTCTTTCCCCAGGTTCTGATCAACATCCCCGTAACTTCCAAGCCGGACCTGGCGACTGTAAAACCCGTGGCCGCAGCCATTGAAAAGGCGGAAAACGCACTGGGCGACCAGGGCAGGATTTTGGTGCGCTATTCGGGCACCCGCTCCGTCTGCCGCGTGATGGTGGAAGGCCCCACCCGGGAAGCCACCCAAGGGACCGCCCAGGCCATCGCCGAAGTAGTCAAGCAGGAGTTGGGCGAATAACGCGGCCCTCCCCCATGTTGTGCAATGGCGCCTGCTTTTGAAAAAGGCGTTTTACAGGCCCTGTAAAAAAAGAGGCCAAGGTGTAAGAAATCCGGACGCCAAAGCGCCGCAATAACGGCGCGCTCCCGCTCCGTCAGCCCTTTGTTTCCTGAATGTGCAAGCCCTAATGCGCTTGGTACAAAGGTTGCAAAATCTCTGCTTGGTCGCAGCGTAACTTTAACGGAACGGAGCAATAAGATGACCAAATACGGACCTTATCCAGTAATAACAGCCAAAGAAGCGGCGAGTTTCATAAAAGACGGACAAACAATCGGCTTCTCCGGATTCGGAGCAGCGGGCGGCGCCAAGGCCGTGCCTTACGCCCTGGCGGATAAAGCGGAAAGCGAGCACCGCAAAGGCCGGCCCTTTGCCATGCGCGTGCTGACCGGCGCATCCAGCGGCCTTGCCATTGACGAGGTGCTGGCCCAATCCGGCGCCATTTCCTGGCGCGCCCCTTACCAGACGGGTAGAAGCCTGAGAAAGCAGATCAACAACCAGGACGTGGAATATGTGGACATGCACCTTTCCCACGTCCCCCAGGCCATGCTGTTCGGATTTCTCGGCAAGATGGACGCGGCGGTTGTGGAGGCCTCGGAAGTCACTCCGGACGGCAGGGTGTACCTGACCACCTCCATCGGCATATCCCCCACCATGCTGGCCTTGGCCGACAAGGTGATTATTGAGATCAATACGGTTCAGTCGCCCCGCCTGCGTGAGATGGCCGACATCGTGATATTGCCTCCGCCGCCCCACAGGGATCCCATTCCCATCGCCCATCCCATGAGCCGGATCGGCGTGCCTTACGCCACGGTGGATCCCAAAAAAGTGGCGGGCGTGGTGTTGAACAGCGAACCGGATACGGTTTCGGAATTCTCCCAACCCAATCAAGTGAGCCAGCAAATCGCCGAGCATCTGGTGGAGTTCCTGGTTTCAGAAATGAAAGCCGGACGCATTCCCAAGGAACTTCTGCCGCTCCAGGCGGGGGTCGGCAACGTGGCCAACGGGGTCATGGGCGTTTTGGGAACTCACCCGGATATACCGCCGTTTTCCATGTATACGGAGGTGTTTCAGGACTCCCAGGTGGAGCTCATGCAAAAAGGAAGGCTGCTCGGGGCCAGCGCTACAAGCCTGAACATCACGGAGGACGCTCTTGGCGTGATCGTGGATAACATGGACTTTTTCGCCAAACGCCTGATCTTGAGGCCCCAGGAACTCTCCAACCATCCGGGAATCATCCGCCGTTTGGGCGTGATCGCCATGAACACGGCCCTGGAAATGGATATTTACGGCAACGTGAATTCCTCCCATGTTTACGGTATGGACATCATGAACGGCATCGGCGGCAGTGGGGATTTTTCCAGAAACTCCTACCTGGCGGTGTTCATGTCGCCTTCCATCGCCAAGGACGGAAGAATTTCCTCAGTGGTGCCCATGTGCCCCCATATTGACAACGGCGAGCATTCCGTTCAGGTGGTGGTTACGGAGCAAGGCCTGGCGGATCTTCGCGGCCTGGGCCCCCTGCACAGGGCGAAAAAAATCATCGAAAACTGCGCCCACCCCATGTATCGGGATTATTTGTTCCGGTACATTGAAAACTCCAGGGCCGGCCATATCCCGCATGATTTGAACAAATGCTTTGAGCTGCACCGCAACCTCATGGAGACCGGCTCCATGCTTCCGGGATTGAGTGCATAATTGAAGCGGATAATTTGCTTTGAAAAATCAGGGAACGCGCATGCGTTCCCTGATTACCATTTCCGGCCTTAAGCAGCAGGTTCAAAAGCCAGCTTGGGTGCAGGCGTTTTGAACATCTTCATGAACTTGGCGAAGGCGATGGTTCCGCCTTTTTCATAGTCGAATCCCGCCATGGTCGTCACGGGGTTGCGCAGGCCGCTCAGCATTTCCTTCCAGATTTTGGAGTCCACCTTCACAAGGATGTCCGGGTTATCCAGCAAACGCGGCTGAATTTCGGCCACGCCCCGGCGCACATGAATGGTGAAGTCCTTGCCCACGTCCGTAAACCTGATGGAAACCTTCTGATCCAGGTCCGCACTCTTGACCGGGTCCAGGCCCACAGCCATTAACTCGAAAAATCCCTCAATGGGAAATCGGTGAACCATTTCCGGGCTGGATTTGACGTCTCCGGTGCTGGCCACAAAGCCGTCCCGGATTTCCAGGGCTTCGGTCAGGTAATAATGGCGTGCGTTGGCGTTTTCCTCCCGCTCTCCCATTTTAATAAGCGCCTGGGAGCGCAGGCCCCTGGCGTCCGGATTTTGCGGATCCAGGGCGATGATGTATCCGGTCAACTGCAGGGCCGCCTGATACTGGCCTTGGTCGAACCTTGCCTGGGCTTCTTTTTGGAGCTTGTCCTTTCCGCCCGCCAGGTCTGCCATAAGCTGGGCGTTGTCTTTTTGGGACAACGGCTGAAGCGTGGCCGAATCCCCGTCAAACCAGCCCAGGTTTCCGTCGAACAAAGACCGAAGAGACCAGGACACCTTGCCGTAGTACTCCTGCAAATAGGGAGAGGCCGCCAGATGAGGCGGCAAATGGACCTGCTCCACAATCTGGTCCGGAGTCATGCCCATATTCACGCACCGGATGCCCTGGTCATGAACGTACTGGATGGCGTCCCGGTAATCCGTGGCGATGGCGTAAACTTTTTCAGCGCCGAAAATCGGCTGGCCATGGCTGGGAACCATGATTTCGGGCTTGAGTTCCCGGATGATGTCCACGCTCTGATACCAGCTTTTAACGCTGCGGTAAGGCGTCCCCCGGATCGTATACAAATTGGGAAAGGAGCGGTACAGGTTGTCCCCGGTCATCAAAATCCGAGGTCCTTTCAGCCAGACGTATATGGTGTCGTTGGTTTCCCCGGGCGCATAAATCAACTCCATTTTCACGCCGGCGACTTCCACGTCCATTTTATCGCGAAAGGTTTGCGTGGGCGGGATGTAGCCAAGCTCCCGGTCCGGGCCGATGCCCAGAAACGGACCGATGCCGTCGTTCTCCAAGCCTTCCTGGTCCAAAAAATTGCCGAACATACGCATGCTGCGATTACCGATGATGGGCTTCATCTTGCTGACAAGACGATTCACGTAATAGCCCAGGTTTTCGTGAGCGTAGACCTCCGGCTCGCCGCCCTCCGCAAAGGCCTGGGCGCCGAAAATGTGGTCAGTGTGGTTGTGGGTGTAGATGATGGCCTTGATCGGCTTATCGGAAATCTTCCGGAACTCCGCCAGGACTTCACGGGCCTCCTGGAGGCTTTCCATGGTGTCCACGATGATCAGGCCGTCATCGCCCTCGATCATGATGGAATTGGCCAAACCAAAGCCCACCGCGGAATAGATATTGTCCGCTACTTTATACACCTTGCGTTCAAAGTGCTTGGTGTGCTCCTTCAGGCTGCCTGCAGCCTGCACATTGGCGATTGTCTTCTTCTCCATGGCCGGCTGACTGCGGAGCTTGACGAAAAGCCCCACTCCTCCTGCGCAAACAAGCAACAGGACAACGAATACTAACAATACTTTTTTCATGAGCCAATCCCCCTAACAGCTTGAAACTGTGACGATTATGCCGGGTAGCAGAGCGCTATCCGGCGACGAGTGTACACAATTGACTACATTTTTATTGCGCACTTGTCAAGAAATTTTGAACCAGGCGTTGATTTCCACAAGGGCCATGAACGGCGCCGAAGGCTGTCCGTCTTCGGCGCCTATTGCTATGCAAAGGGTTTTGGCACGCCTGCCCGCCAAAGAGCCGCAAAAAATAAATCCGCTGTTCCTCGCCATGGTGCTGCAATTAGGGCTGTTGGCAATTAGGCAATTAGGGCTTGAAAAAAAGCCATATGTCAGTTACTATTGATTAATTTTGAGGCATTTGCCATACAATGAAATCACTTAATTACGCCTCATTACCGTTACGGAAATGGTTTCTATGACCCCGAAGCCGACATATTCCGAGCTGCTATCCACAATAAAAAATCTTGAGCAAAGCGTGAGAATATATCGCTCGCTGGCCGACAACAGCTCTGATCTTTTATACAGGACAAACCTGCAGGGGGAGATCATTTTCATTTCCCAGTCCGTAACCAAATTGTCCGGTTACACCGTGGAAGAAGCAATCGGCATGAAAATGGCCGAGGAAGTCTATCTGGTTCCCGAGGAAAGAGAAAAATTTACGGCCCTTTTGATGGAAAAGGGGCATGTAAAAAACTTCGAGGCCCGTTTACGGCGCAAGGACGGATCCGTCTGGTGGGCCTCCACCAACGCCCATTTCTTTAAGGATGAGAAGGGGGAAGTCGGCGGCGTGGAAGGCATCACCAGGGACGTCACGGAACTGAAAGACGCACTGGACAGCCAAAAAGACCTTATAAAACAACTGCAGGAAGCCCTTGACAACGTTCAAACCCTCCGGGGCCTGCTGCCCATTTGCTCCCGATGCAAAAAAATCCGGGACGACAAAGGATATTGGGGGCTCCTCGAGTCGTATATTGAAACCCACTCCGAGGCGAAATTCAGCCATGGCTTGTGCCCGGAATGCTCGGAAGAGCTATACGGCGACAAAGAATGGTATAAAAAAATGAAGGGCAAGAAAACAGACGAGTCATCCTGAATATCGTTTCCGTTTATGAAAATGATAACCCCATAGGACTTTTGATTGTGAAAAGCCCGTCATCAAGCTCCAAATAATGATTTTATAGGATTAGGCGGGACAACTCGTGCACCAGGAATTTGAAGACCATGTAAACTTCCTGATAAAATATGCTCCGGTCTTTCTGACTGGGGCGCTATTAGGAATCCTATCCACCAGCCTGATGCTCAATCCCCTTTCCATGGGATTGATTCTTTGTTCCATGATTGCAGGCGCCATTTGGTTCATGGCCAATTTCTATGCGTGGAGAATAGGCTCGAATTTTGTTAGTGTAATCGCTTTTATATTCGCTTTTGCAGCCTTCCAGGCATTGCCCAAAGCATTTTACGGCGACCTAACAGGATGGATTACGACCATACACTTTTTATCAATCATGTTTGCCGTCCACTCCTTGTTGCTCCTGTTGTTCAAAGGGAAAGTGTAACCCCCCGCTTGTTATTCGCAGGATAAGCCCTGGTTCAAAAAAGTAATTATGTTCATAGACAAATCCATAACGCTGGGTCCCGGCTTGAAGCGATCCTGAAAAGCGAATCGCCCTTGCCGGATGACGATCTATGCCCCAACCGACCGTGGGGCGCCCCAGGCAGAACAGTATCCTGCCTGGGCGCGCGAGCGCAGTAGAAGCGGTCTTTGGGGGGATAGAAACCATTGATCCCCAGCGGACGAACGCCCTTTCCAAAACCAAACAAAAGCATGAATTCGAGCAGGTCCGTGCGCCCGCCAATCATACCCAATTTCCGCATTCTTTTGCGGCCGCGCCTTTTGTTCTTCGAACGCAGGCAAAAAAAACCTTGCCTGGGCCATCCTGACGTCGTTGATCTCCACCACTCCCGGAAACGGGGACCCAGTGTCGTTGTGAATTATTGGCGCGGCATGGATTAAAACTCCAAAAGTGAATAAATTGCTATTTTGATAGCAACTTGGCCTTAACCGCCCTCCGGGCATTCATCGGCGCGGGCCGCCGCAAAAAATAAAATGAGCGCTCGTTTTTCCTTTTTTCTTGACGAGTGTGAAAATAATCCATAGTTAATAGTACAGCGTGTTAAATTGGAATGCGGTGGAGCGCCGGCGCTCCAAGTCCTCCCCAACCCTTTAAAATCATAATTTATTCTGCAAGGGAATCATGACGCAAAAAAACGACATCACGGTAAAATCGGATATGGGGGAAATCTCCCTGGATAACTCGGGCGCGGCAATCGGCGCAGCCAGGGTTTCGCCTGAAAAATCTTATATCGGCTCGCCCGCGCTTTTGAAAAAGGTGATCGAAGAGGACGACCAGGAGGCCTGGGCGGAGATCAAGGCCAAGATCGATTACACCTATGAAAATATGGACAAGGCCATGTCCGCCCTGGATCAGGCCGAGGGCTTGTTGCAGAGAGTGCAGGCGAAAATCAAGGCGGGCAAGAAGCTGCTTTTGAAGCCCAACCTGGTGACAGTGGAAAACATCGAGCCTTATTCCCACCTGCTGTTCAACGGGGTGGTGGCCAATACGGACTGGGCCTTTTTGGCCGCGGTTATGCGCTGGTTCCACGATAAAGGCGGCGTCCGGTACAGCCGGATGTGCATGGGCGAGGCGGCCTCCAACAGCACCTATAGGGCCGCCCAATACACCCAGGTCAAAAAGACCGGCCGGGCCGTGACGCCTGAAGCCGCTTACGAAGGCAAGTGCGATGACTTTTACGGAGGCTGGGGTTTTTATTTTGTAAGGCGCTATTTGGCGGAAACCCTTCCTGCCGGCTCGGACGAAAACCCCATGCTGGGCTATGAGGAAAGTTTGAGCGGCGAGTTTGTCGCTCCCGGAGACGTCGGCGACCGCCTGATGATCTACGACCTCAACAGGCTGCACGACGATCCCAACCGGGGGCGGGCCATCGACCTGCCCGACGGCGAGTGCTTCAAGTCCATTGTACTGCACAAGGCTATTGTGGGCGGCGATCCCTCGGATCCCGAGGACTGCCGCAAGTATCCCGGCTGCGTCCTTGTCAACGTTCCCAAGCTCAAGGTGCATTCCCAGGCAATGTTCACCAACGCCATCAAGAACCTGGGCATTGGGCTTTATCCTTTGCAGGCCAATCACGCCGGTTGCAAAAAATGGATGTACGGCACGCCGGACACGGATATTCCGGTCATCAAAAGCCGCATCCCCCATCAGGTTTGGGTGCCGGAACTGGATCCCAAGCAGATGATTCCGGTGAAGGGCGAGGACGGGGTCTACAAGGTGGAAAAGACCGGCGGCCTAACCGGCACCATGCTGGACATCATCCGGGCCGCGGCCGGCCAGGACGTGATGATGCTGCACATTGTGGACGGCATTGAGACCGTCAACCGGGACCACCAGGGCGTGGGTCTGGGCCAGGCTTTGGCCGAAGGCCTTATCATGGCGAGTTCGGATGTTGCGGCCGTGGACCTGATGTGCGCCCGGTACCTGTTCTGCAACATGGGCCTGAAAAAGGCCGTGGAAGCCGGCCTGGACGACGGATTCGGAGGAGCCTTCCCCCAGATTCAGCCCGTCCCCAAGCTGGAGGGCAAGGCCATCACCACCGGGCAGGCTCTGGACAATCCCATCTCCCGGGATTTTTCCATTGCAAAGGCCATAGAATGGGGCATGGGCCAATCGGACTATTTTATAACGGGCTGGGACGACGTTTCCGGCGCCCCGTTGGCGTCTTACGGCGGCAGGCTGGGATATGTGAGCGACGGCGCTTTTACGGACATCCACACCAAGCACATGTACTGGGACATCTACAAAATGCCCTGGGATCTTCAGAAAACCTTTTTCGGCTACCTGGACGCCGTGGACGAGCTGGAAGGCCTGAGCATGAAAAAGGAGTTCCTGGAAGCCTTTGACGAAACCGGCGACGGAGTTGTCAGCTACGAAGAAAACGGCAAAAAGGGCATTTTCGGCCCCAGCCTTTTCCTGGGCGGACAGTTTATCAGCTACCGGGGCGAAAAGGACCAGAAAAACGTCTTCAAGGGATTTTTCGACCTGACGGCCAATCCCCTGCGCGGGACCGATCCCGCCTGGAGCGCCGAAGGCCACTATTTCAACCGGGAATTCTTCTGGGGCGCCCAGGCCGTGGTGGCCATGGCCATGGCGTTCATAAAAAAGGACGTCCCGGACCAGTTTTATCCGGACATGACCTGGGGGAACGGCGCCTGGCCCAGCTTCGCCCAGCTTAAAAACGCCCATATCCATCAGATCACGTACGGCTGGAAGTTTCCCAAACGCATAGGCTTGTTCAGCCTGTGGGGCTGCGCATTCGGGTACGCGGACCGGTACTTGAACAACAGCCGGTTTGTGGGCGAAAAATTCGGCGTTCCTAATCCCAAGGCGCCCCATTTGTATCTGGACGCCCTGAAAAATGGAGAACTCGAGCCTTTGGATTTTGTGCTTTACGTGCCCGAAGGATTTGGCGCCGGCGGCATGGTTCCCCATGTCCAGGAGACTTCCGACCCGGCCAAGGTTTTCACAGCCGAGTTTGACGGCGGAAAAATCCAGTGGCCGGACAGGCCTTTGGAGGAATAGCATGGACTATAAATACTTTGATGTATCCATAGAAAAGAACATCGCCTTTTGCACCTTCAACAATCCTCCGCGGCATACCATAACGGCGGACGGCGTGTTCGAGTTTCAGCGTTTATTGGCGGATCTGGAAGCCATGGACGAACTCATGGTCTTCATGCTCACGGGCGGGAATGAACGGTTTTTCATCGCCCATTATGAAGTGGGCGAGTTGGCGTCCCTGTCCGAAGGCAGGCAGAAGACAAAAGAAGCGACGCAAGACAAGCCCAAAAAACTCTATCCCTTCAACCGCCTGAACCTGGCCCTGGAGCAAAGCCGCCTTATCACCATTGCAGCCATGAACGGACAGGCGCATGGCGGAGGATTGGAAATCGCCCTGTCCTGCGATTTTCGCCTGGCAGGCAAGGGAAAGCACACATACGGCCTGCCGGAAACCAACGTGGGAATCATCCCCGGCGCAGGAGGAACCCAGCGTCTGGCGCGCTTGCTGGGCGTCGCCAAAGCCATGGACCTGATTCTTCACGGCAAGGTGTATTCCGCGGAGGAGGCCTATGATCTGGGCGTGATTCACCGGCTATATGAAAAAGAAACTTTTTTGGAAGAAGCCAAGGCCTTCGCAAGAAAAATAGGGTCCCGTTCTCCCGTAGCCCTATCCCTGGCAAAAAAGGCCATCCGCCAGGGAGTATTGGAACCGGACTTTGAAAAGGCATTGCTTATTGAGCAAAACGGCCTGGACGCGGCCTTGAAGTCCGAAGACGCAGGCGGCGCCATGAGCGCCTGGCTTAAAGGCGAAAAGTACCAATGGAAGGGGCGGTGACGCCCGGTCAAGGCATCCCGCCCTTCGCGGTTTTCATCATATTCAACGCCCTGCCGGCAGGCGCGGCCTATGGCTGCTGCTTGTAGCGGGCTGTCCTCATGCGCCGGTTAATCGGGATTGACGACCAGCACAGGAACCGATGAAGAGCGCACCAATTTTTCCGCCACGCTTCCCATCAAAAGGCGATCCATCCCCTTGCGCGCACGGGAAGGGATGACGATCAGGTCAATGTCATTGTCATTGGCGTAAGCGATGATTTCTTCCACGGGGTTTCCGATTTTCATAGCCTTTATGAAATTCGGGCATTGGTCCATTTGCTCATGGCAGAACCTTTCGAAAGTCTTTTCTGCACTTTCAAAAATCTGATCCTTCCAACTGGACAGGGTGGGCGCAGGGACGTATCCGAATCCGGATTGCCCCAATTTTTCCACCACATGGAAAAAGTGCACCTGCGCCCCGTATTTTTCAGTCAGGGAATACACCCATGGCAAAGCGGAAACCGAGGTGGATGAAAAATCCGTGGGGAACAATATATTCTTGATATTCATAGCGCCTCCTTTCCCGATAATCCTTGTTGATTCATAACGGCCTATTTTTTACTATAAGATCGGGATGCTTGATGTCAAAGAATAACCCGCTCTAATCCCAAGCAAAATCAGCGTCTATCCTTGACAGGAGCCGTGGTGCGGATTGTTTCACCACAAAAATTTTTTCCTTTTTTGACAGGAATCCGCGCCATGCGACATAACTCACACAGCCAAAAGGCGTACTCAAGGGACGCACGGTTCCTCCGCTCAATTCCGAACAGTCGTTAACCGCAAAAACTTGAGCGGTAAATTGCATTTGCGCCGCCGGGTCCGGCCAAATCGTGCGCTTCCAATCATTACTGTGATCAAATGCGCCTTTACAGCCCAGGGGTTCCTGATTACATTTAATTTGACCATTTGGATCAGTTTGAATCATAATCACAGTGCAACGTATTTTTAAAGGACTAACATGCGGAAGTTGAACCAAGCGCAATAGGAGGAGTATTATGGCAAATTCCATTCTGATAGCCCTGGACGACTCGGAAAACGCACAAAAGGCCCTGGAGTATGTGGCCAATAACATGAACCCCTCGGCAACGGTCGTCATTATAACCATCCTGCCCAAGGTTTCGACCGCTTGCGGCATGGACAGCCCGTCCCTCACTCCCTTATTCAATAAAAACAGCCAGGTTTTTTGCACCATGGAAGACGTCAAAAGGGAACGCATGAAGGAGTACGTGGGAGAGGCGGAAAAACGCCTCGTCGCCGCCGGATTTTCGCCGGACAACCTGAAAAGCCGCGTGGAGGAGCAGCGCTCCGGCGTCGCCCGGGACATCCTCCAGGAAATCAAGGAAGGAAAATACGACACCGTGGTGCTTGGCAGGCGGGGCCTGTCCGGGGTGAAGGAGTTTTTTTCCGGCAGCGTAACCACCAAGGTGCTTCAGGGGGCCACAGGGGTAACGGTCATTGTTGTGGACTGATTTGGCCGGCCGTTTTTGGGATGGCGGATTTCCAAAGGCGTGGATTGAAAGGCGTTAAACTCAGACGCTTCTGTAATATTGTTAGAAATATTATAGAATTTAGGCAGATAAGGCCGGACGACATACTGGCCGGGTGTGGAAGTTTATCAAAATAAAGTGGGTGAGGGGGTTTTCCGCCGCATCAGGAGAAAACCCAAAAGGAAAGGCTCGGAGCCGGGCTCTGATCTTGCATCAAGGCATTGGCATCATTCGGGAATCTTTGAAGAGAAAGAAATATACCGAATGGCCGCTCGTTTTTTCGCCAAGGACAAAAAAAACGCGTCCCTTTGAGACAAAGGGACGCGCAGTCTTTATTCCTGGGAATCGTTGATCAGATCGCGCAATTTTCCGGAACACTTGAAGGTGACGACCTTGCGTTCACGCAGCATAAGGTCTTTCCCGGTCGCCGGGTTGCGGCCCCTTCTTTGGTCTTTTTGTTTGATGCAGAATTTGCCAAAGCCGGAGATCAGCACGTCGTCGCCCTCCTGGAGCGAATCCTTGATAATCTCGATCAATTGCTCAACCACATCCACGGATTCCTTTTTGGTGAATCCCATATCATAGATCTTTTCCACGATGTCACATTTGGTCAACGCCATAGATCCTCCAATTACTCTCCAACCGTGCCGGCGCCGGCGCCCGGTATTGAACGTCCCTCAGTTTCTGACGATTTATCTTCTTTTTTATTGAGCAAGCCGTGTTTTTCCAGTCTCTGGACGACTTGATTGACAGACTCCATAATCTCGTCAATTTCGGCCTTTATTTCCAGGTCCTCCAACTCCTTGTCCTGCAACCCTTACCTCCATGGAACGATCCGGCGCTTAGTCCGGATAGACGCCGTGATAAAATATGTGGTCAAAATAATGTTCCAAATATTCCAAGGAGTCTCCGCTGGGAGTATCCTTGTCTTCCGCCGCCGCCGCGTCCTGCTGGTTTTTTACAAATTCCAGCCACCATTCCTTGCATGCCTGATGCATGACCTTTTTTAAAATGGCGGGCGCAATGCCAAGCTCCTCGTTCTGTTCCAGGAATCTGGCCGCACCGTCTATAACAACGCGCAGGTTTGGAATAAAATCCGAGTCATCCAGGGTTCCCGCTACATAGCGTTCCTGGAATTCACTCAGAATGCACCTCAGCACCCCTTCGATTCCATCAATGCAGTTCATCGCTGTATGATTTACATCCAGTTAGTTTCGGGACCCACCCGTTATCAACGGCTGACTCCCAGCAAGTTAAAGGTATTAAAAACAATTGTCAAGACTTAGAGGCCAACTATCGACGCGACCCTTATATTTTGAGTTCCATTTATTGAACGTCCCCACATATTTCCCAAACATCAACCTGTGATTTTACGGTCCGCCCTGGCTGTCTCCTCCACCAAAGTTTTGACCTTGGCCGGATCTTTTTTAAAACGGATGGGCGCGCCGTTTTCATCCACGGCGTTAGTCTGGGTGCAGGAATCCACGCCTGCAGGCCGTACGCGCAAAACGCCCTCGTAGGCGTTTTCCGGGGAAATCCCTCCGGCCAGAATGACCGGAACGCCCGATTGCTTCACGAGATCCGCGGCAATATCCCAATCGCATATCAGGCCGGTGATTCCTATGTAGCCCTGGACCGGGTCCGTTGGGTCGTTATCCTGACCGCCCCCCAGCCAGGTGTCCGTTAAAAAAATATCGCTCATGGGCTCCAACGCCCTGGCCAACTCCAATGTGGGGACCACATGCCCCCTGCCCGGCCGGGCTATGGGGATGGAACGCATGATTTTTATTTTGGGAAAAGCGCTTCGCACTTTTTTTTGCAAGTCAAGCATGGGCGCCAAATCCAAAGGAACGCCTTGGGAGTCCGTCAGCGCGTCGCAAAAATGCGCCAGGTCCGGTTTATAAAAGTCAAGAACCTCCAAAATCAATTCCGGTTCCGTAAACAAAGGAATCAGGCTGCTGACAAGCCCCTCCTCCCGGGCGGCGGCCATGACTTCCGCCAAGGAGTCCTGTTTCCAGCTTTCACGGGAAGTGAGCACCGAGCCGACGGTATTCACGCCCAAACGGGCCATTTCACGGGCTTCCTCGGCTTCTTGTATTTCGTAAATCTGGACGGTCGTCATAGGCGCTTTCTCCTCCGTGTTTCCCATGGGGTCAAATTGCGGTTGACTTTTCGGCGGCTTATACCATAATCACGAGAAAAGAAAAGGCGGCGGCGCCATTTTATTTCTTTTACGGATTGCCGCACCTTGGCTGAAAGCCATGTTCCCAAGCTAGTAAAACGCCTTTGGCGCAAAACCTTAACCCTTCAAACAAACCGGATGCTGGCGGATAAAAGCCGTACAACAAATCAAACCGGGAGAAACTCAATGATCATAATTATAGACTTCGGATCCCAATACAACCAATTAATAGCCCGCCGGGTGAGAGAGCACAAGGTGTACTGCCAAATAGAGCCGCCCACGCTGACTGTGGAAAAGGTCAAGTCCCTGGCGCCGGACGGCATCATCCTGTCCGGCGGGCCGGCCAGCATCTATTCCGAAAACAGCCCCAAAATCGACCCTGAACTGCTGAACCTGGGCATCCCGGTTTTAGGCATCTGCTACGGCCTGCAATTCATGGTGCACAATCAGGGCGGCAAGGTGGAAAGGGCGGACAAACGGGAATACGGCCTGGCCATGTTCCATCCCAAAGAAGCGGCCGGCCTGTTTGAAGGCGTGCCTGAAGCCACCGAATGCTGGATGAGCCACGGAGATTCAATCAAAGAGCTGCCCGAGGGATTTGTCATCACCGGTTCCACGGACAACACCAAAGTGGCGGCTATCGCCCATAAAAAGAAAAAGCTGTTCGGGCTGCAGTTTCACCCGGAAGTCACCCACACGCCCAAGGGCAAACGCATGCTGAAAAATTTTCTTTTCAACGTGTGCGATTGCAAACGCAACTGGACCATGAAATCCTTTGTGAAGGAAGCCGTGGAGGAAATCAAGGAGACCGCCGGCGACGACAAGGTCATCCTGGGCCTGTCCGGCGGCGTGGACTCCTCGGTGGCGGCCGTGCTCATCCACAAGGCCATCGGCAAAAACCTGTATCCCATTTTTGTGGATAACGGCCTTTTGAGAAAAGGCGAAGCCGACCGCCTCAAAGAGGTCTTCACCCAAAACCTGAACATGAAGGTCCGCTACGCCAAGGCCTCGCGCAAATTCCTGTCCGGCCTTAAAGGGGTCACGGACCCGGAAAAGAAACGCAAGATCATCGGCAAGGTCTTTATGGACGTGTTCGAGGAGGAAGCCAAAAAGATCAAGGGCGCGAAATTCCTCGCCCAGGGCACCCTGTACCCGGACATCATAGAGTCCGTGTCCGCTTTCGGCGGTCCTTCCGCGGTGATCAAAAGCCACCACAACGTGGGCGGCCTGCCTAAAAAAATGAAGCTCAAGCTCATTGAGCCCCTAAAGTACCTGTTCAAGGACGAAGTGAGGCTTTTGGGCGAGGAGCTGGGCCTGCCCGGCGACATGGTCTGGAGGCAGCCCTTCCCCGGCCCCGGCCTGGCCATCCGGGTCATCGGCGAGGTCACGGCCAAAAGACTCAGCATCCTGCGTGAGGTGGACGCCCTGATTATAGAAGAAATCAGGAAAAACGATTACTACCGCAAGCTGTGGCAATCCTTCGGCGTGCTGCTGCCCATTAAGAGCGTAGGCGTTATGGGGGATCAACGCACTTACGAGAACATCATCGCCATCCGCGCGGTCACAAGCACGGACGCCATGACCGCCGACTGGGCCAGGCTGCCCCACGACATGCTGGCAGTCATGTCCAATAGAATCATCAACGAAATAAACGGAGTCAACCGGGTGGTCTACGACATCAGCTCCAAACCGCCCAGCACCATCGAATGGGAGTAACGCCAGGAGACGAGCCATGCCATTTGAAACCGGGTTCGGCCAGGACGACGGCCTGGGCAAGGAAGAAAAGGAATTCGAAGACATCTATGGCGAAGAGTTAACCATAGAGCGTTTTCAAAAAATGGAGCGCCGCATCACGGTCCAATGGGTAATCCTACTGGCCTTGGTGGTTGCCTTGGCCTCGTTCATGGCGGTGAACTTCACCCAGCGTTTGACCACGATCGCAGACAAGGGCGACGTCAAGGTGGAAGGTCTGACCAAGGACGTCAACCAAAAGGTGGAAGCCCTCATGAAGGAGTTGGACGGCGCCGAAGACGAATTGCAGGAAAAAATCGCGTCAGTGTCCAAACAGGCGGGCGAGGTGCAAGGCCTCTTGGACCAAGCCACCAAAAGCATTCAGGCCTCCAAGGTGGACCGGAGCGAAGTCCAAAATCTTCTTAAGGAAGAACGGGAGTATACGGATAAAGCCGTTCATGACGCCCGGGTGAAAACCGACAATTTTAAAGCCGCTGTTTTGGCGACCATGGACGAGGAAATTAAAAAGCTGGAAAAGGGCTTGAAGGACGATGACGCCGCTCAGGCCAAAAAAACGGCCGCCCTGGCCAAATCCATTGAAACAACCAAGCGGGAGATGGAGGATCAGGAAGACGCCCTGACGACCTTCAGGACGGACCTTGGCGCCTTTTCCGAGGACGTATTCGCCGTCAAAAAGGATAGCGCCAAAACCGCCGCAGACATCAAGACTCTCAAGGATGACGTGCAGGCCCTGCGCAAAGAGCAGGAAGCCGTCCTGAGTGCGACCAAGTCGGAAATGGAAAAGTCCGTGGAGCGCAAGCTGGAGAGCATGGAAAAGAGGCTCGCCGCTCTGGAGGTGATGCTGAAAGCCTCCTCCGGAGCCGCTCCGGCGGCCAGTGCAGCCAAACCGGCGGCGACGACGCCTCCGGCCGCGCCCGGCGCCGCAAAGTCAACGACGGAGGAAAAACCCGCGACCCCCGCGCCGGCTCGTACGGTCCCCGTGCCCCTGCCCGGAGACGGCGATTTTATGGAGCAGGATTTGGGCAATTAAACGGAAGCATTGAATCGACAAGGCCGGCGGCGGGAGCTTAACCAAGCATCCGCCGCCGGCCTTTTTTTTATTGGTCTTTCAAAAGCGCTTCTATGCGGGCGATGTCTTCGGGCAGGTCAACTTCGGGGGAATCGAAGGCGGTCACGACCGTCTTGATGCCCAGGCCGTATTCCAAAGCCCGAAGCTGCTCCAGCTTTTCGATCTTCTCCAAATGGCCCTCCGGCAGGGAGCAAAACTCCGCCAAAAAATCCATGGTGTAAGCGTACACGCCCAAATGCTTGTATGTGTCGAACTCCATGTTCCCGTCCCGGTCGTGGGGAATGGTAGCCCGGGAAAAATACAAAGCCCAGCCGTCCTGGTCGAAAACCATTTTAACGTCCTTGGGATCGGTCAACTCCCGTTCGTTTACAATGGCGAAAGCCAGGGTGGTCATACCGGTTCCGGGGTCGCCGATCAAAGGGGCCGTCACCTCGTCAATGCATTCGGGATCAAACACGGGCTGATCGCCCTGGACGTTCACCACAATGTCCGAGCCGGTCAGGCCCAAAGTGCGCCCGGCCTCAAAGACCCGGTCCGTACCCGACCGGCAGGCGTCCGAGGTCATGACCGCCTTGCCGCCGAAATTCTCCACGGCGGAGACGATGCGTTCATCGTCCGTAGCCACGGCCACGCCCGTCACGCTGGAGGCCGCGGCCGCCCGTTCGTAGACTCTTTGGATCATGGGTTTGCCGGCAATCAGGGCCAGGGGCTTGGCCTCAAACCGGGTGGACCCGTACCTGGCCGGAATTATAACAACTACTTTCATGTGCGACTCCCTTTATGGAAGAAATCATGCATTTATCTATTTATCCAATCGTTAAACTTCGATTGACTCCCGACGGGATAACTCTATAACATAAACCTGCGTCCAAGGCCAAAGGACGCTTATCAAAAACCGCCTGTTTGTGCTAAGATGAAGCAAGTAAATATTATGCTCTACAAAAAACAATCAGTCATGCAAGGATAAACCTTTCTCAATGAATCCCGACTTTTTAAAAAAAATACTGGATGGGGTCGCCGCCGGAGACACTCCGGTGGAGCAGGCCATGGACAAACTGCGCCACTTTTCCCACGAAGACCTGGGCTTCGCCCACGTGGATCACCATAGGGGCCTGCGCAAAGGCTTTCCCGAGGTGATTTTCGGCCAGGGCAAGACCGCAGAGCAGATTTGCGGGATCATGGAAAAAATGGCGGCCCAGGACGACGTCATTCTGGTCACCAGGGTGGACCGGGAAAAGGCGCATGCGGTTTTAAAGGCCTTTCCCGAGGCCGAATACCACGCCCAGCCCCGGATGATCATGTACGCCCCCAATCCCATCCGGGAAAAAGGCCGGGGAGAGATTGTGGCGCTTTCGGCCGGAACCTCAGACATTCCCGTGGCCATGGAGGCGGTTTTGACGGCCCGGGCCATGGGCAACAGGGTCCGCACCATCTTTGACGTGGGCGTGGCGGGCCTGCACCGGTTGTACGCGCATCGGGAAATCCTGGACCAGGCTTCGGTGCTGGTGGTCGTGGCCGGCATGGAAGGCGCCCTGCCCAGCGTGGTGGCCGGGTTGGTTCCCCGCCCGGTCATCGCCGTGCCCACAAGCGTGGGGTACGGCACCAGTTTCGGCGGTCTGACCGCGCTGTTATCCATGCTGAACAGCTGCGCGTCCAACGTGGCGGTGGTGAATATCGACAATGGCTTTGGCGCCGGATACATGGCTTCCATGATCAATATGGATATGGAAAGAGAGATCGCCAAGTAGGAAATAGAAGCATGTTTTGTCCATTAGCGCCGTTTTCTTAAGCTGACGGCTGCTTTCTGATATATCCACCGGCATACCAATAAGCCTGGGCGCCCTGCGCCCGGGCTTTTTTTTTATGGAATCGCCCCTGTTCCGGCCGTGGTAAACCATGTTATTTTTCCGTAAAAAAAAATGACAAGAAAATATACCGTGTGTTAGAAAATTATGACAGAGGTTCAAACGCACAGTTTTTTTCCGATCCGCCGCGCAGCGGCGCTGCCCCCAGCGCTCTGACAGGCGGCGTTTCTTCAATGTTTGTTCGGCAGCCCGTAGATCGACCGGTAAACGCGCTGATTGTGTTTAACAAGTGCAGGAGGAATTCCCATGGCTGATAAGCCAACTGTTGCATCGCTGGAAAAAAAGATACGAGAATTGGAAATAAGAAACGGGGAGTTGGAAGAGACTAACAAGGCTTTGCGAACGCTTATCGAGCAAACCCGCATGGCTTCCCAGGATTTTCAACAGCGCGTAGTGGCCAACGTAGAAGACCTGGTCATGGTGTACGTGGCCAGGCTGCAGGACACGGACCTGGACGTGGATCAAAGCATCTTTGTTAACGTGATTGAGCAGAATTTATCGGAAATTGTCGCGCCTTTCATGCGGCGCATCGGAAGCCAGCACGCCAATCTTACGCCTCGGGAGATCGAGGTGGCCAACCTGGTCAGGATGGGAGTGAAAAGCAAGGACATCGCCAAGCTGCTGAAGATATCCAAACGGGCGGTGGAGTTTCACAGAGACAGCCTGCGTAAAAAACTGGGGCTTAAGAAAACCAAAAAGAACCTCAGAGCCTATCTGGCTTCCCTGGGATAGAAGGCGCCGGCTTGCTCCGTTAACCTATTTGAATCCGGGGCAGGCCGACAGGTTTTGGATAAAATCTGTCAGTGCGGAAGTAAAGGCGGATTTGACCAAGTCTCCGGTCCCGGTTCTGCCCGCGCCTTCGCAAATGCCTTCCCAGACAACCTTGCCGGAGGAAGGGTCCGTGAACACGGCCTGCGCCTGGATAACGCCCTTAAGCATGCCTTGGGCGAAACCCACCATAACGTTAAAGTCGAGAGACTGAATTTTTAAGGTGAGATTCAGCTCCGCCCGCCCCGGCGATTTTGCATTGCCTGCAATCTCCAAGGCCTGGGAAGCCGCTTGATGCAGAATTTCGGCAACCGGGCGGTCGCTCATATAAGCGCCTATGGAGAGCCCGCCTCCCTGGCGAATTTTTTGCATGACATGGCATGGGTCTTTCTTCCGCAGGTCTTTGGTTTCTGTCAGACTCACGGATTTCGCCGTGGACAGAGCCCCAGGCGCGATAATGTCTGATGGAACCTGATAATCCCTCCAGACAGTGTTCATTGCCATGTCAATTCTCCTGCTCAATTCGGCTGGTGCGGGCGGCGCCATTGAACCAAACGGCGCCCCGCCCGAGCCGCCCAGCAAGGCTGTTTAAAAGCGCGGTCCTGTTAACGGCGCCTTTGGTTAGCCCGAAGTTCAATCCTGCGCCTTCTTTTAGCGGCTTTCGCCCTTTTGCGGCGCTTTTTCACACTGGGTTTTTCGTAAAAGCGTTTTTCTTTGAGCTGGGTGAGGACGCCTTCCTTGCGGAGCATCTTTTTAAGGACCTTAACGGCTCTTTCCAGTTGATTATCTTGAACTGTAACCTGCAAATTGTACCTCCTTATATTTCAGGCTTTCGGGTTTACATTCCCGTCTGCGCTCATAATTGCAAAAAAACTTCATCCCCTGCCGATAATTGCGGCCTTCGTTCCTTGGTTTCAGGGGAGCAAAAAAACCGTAAAGACTCGAAAAAACAGCCTTTACGGTCCGCACCCAATAATTTGCGCGTTGGCCCGCAATAAAACGAACGGCCATGCCCCTAGGTGGAGCATCCGCCTTGGTAGCATAACATCAACCGCTACGCAACCTTTTTTATAATTTAGCCATGCAGCCTAATTTTCTGGCCAACTTGCCCATAGCCACAACCCGCTGCCGCATAGCCGGGACATTTTGCAGTTCCTGTTCCCCTCCCGCCGTTTCCGCCGAAAAAATAGCGGTAAGAAGCTCTTTTTCCATATGAATGGCCTCAAAACCCTCCATGTTCGCCAGGGCTTTAAAGGAGTCCAAAGACGCCCCAAAGGCTTGGGGGTCGCCGTTTTCAATGTCATCCGGGGTGAAGGTCCAGACAACCTGGGAATCCACGGGAATCTCAATCTTGGCGGACACAATTTCTTTAAACCGCTTGCCCGGGACGAACCTGAAACGCATATAATAAGCGCCGCACATCCCCTCAACAAAGGGCGGATACACCCCGCGCACCTTGGCGCCAAAGTCGAAAATCCCCCCCATGGAGCCGAGCCTGGCGCTTAACGGCCTACGCAAACGCAGTATAAACGCACAGGCCGCAATCAGGGCGACCGCCAAAACTATTATAATCAAACTCAATATTTTCAGAGACATATATACCAAGCTCTTTCAAGGCTTCTGATGCTTCACAATGTAGTAGCGTTGTTTACACCATACCAAATCGATTCCAATGACGCCAACAAAAACTTAATACATCATGCCCTGTTCGCAACGCATTCTTGCATGGGGGCGACGAAAGCCTTTATTGGCGGGTTGAAAGGAATGAGGCTTGGGGGATTATTTTTCATTAAGAATTTTTCGGACTTTTTGGGCCAGTCCTTTGCCGGAGAAGGGCTTCTGAATAAACTGCACCCCTTCGTCCAGCACCCCTCTATGGGCGATGACGTTGTCCGTATAGCCGGACATATAAAGAACTTTCAAAGCCGGCAGCATTTCCAGGGCTTTGTTATAAAGCTCCCTTCCGTTCATTTCAGGCATGACCACGTCCGTGAGCAGCAGGTGGATGGGCTCCGTACTGGACTGGATGATCTTTAGGGCCTCTGCGC
Source organism: Desulfatibacillum aliphaticivorans DSM 15576 (assembly GCF_000429905.1). Lineage (NCBI taxonomy): Bacteria > Pseudomonadati > Thermodesulfobacteriota > Desulfobacteria > Desulfobacterales > Desulfatibacillaceae > Desulfatibacillum > Desulfatibacillum aliphaticivorans. The sequence goes on from NZ_AUCT01000003.1 coordinate 287,807, forward strand.
TGCCCTTAGCTGCAAGAGTTTTGTAGCCTCTTCGTTTCAGGATGGTTCCGGCAAGATGCAGGACGTTCTCATTATCTTCCACCAGCAGAATTGTTTCGTCCCCGTCCAGTGTGATCACAGCCTTTTTTTCAGGCCCGCCCGCCGGAGGGCTTTCTTCCGCAACCGGCAGGTAAATCTTGAACGTGGCGCCCTGCCCTTCCTCGCTGTACAACCAGATGCTTCCGCCGTGCTGTTTGACGATTCCGTAAACCGTCGCAAGCCCCAGGCCGGTGCCGTGCTTTCCTTTGGTGGAGAAAAAGGGTTCAAACGCCCTTTCCCGGGCGGCCTGATCCATGCCCTGACCGGTATCGCTGATGACCAGGGCCGCATACCGTCCCGGCTGAACTTCGGAATGCAGTTTGGCGTAGTCTGCATCCAGATCCGCCATGCCGGTTTCCAGGGTCAGCACCCCGCCGTTGGGCATGGCGTCGGCCGCATTCACCGCCAGGTTCATAATCACTTGTTCTATCTGCCCTGCATCGGCCATGACCGGCAAAACCTTCTGCGACGAAATCACCCTGATTTCAATATCTTCCGGGATAGTGCGGCGTAACAGGTTTTTAAACGCCCCAAGGGTTTTCGATATATCCAAAGGCTTGAACTCAAGAGTCTGCTTCCGGCTGAAAGCCAAAAGCTGACGCACCAGGTTTCTCGCCCTCAAGCCTGCGCCCAGGATTTCTTCCACAGCCTCCCGCTTGGGGTCGTCCGGCCCTATGTCGTCGGACAGGATCTCCCCGAAACCGATTATGGGGGAAAGCAGGTTGTTCAGGTCGTGGGCCACGCCGCCCGCAAGGCGCCCTATGGACTCCAGTTTCTGCGACATGGAAAGCTGCTCCTGCAATTGCTCCTTTTCCTTTTCCATGTTTTTCCGCGCTGAGATATCACGCAAAATCACATGAGTCGCCATGGCGGCTCCCATGGAAAAGGCGGAAGTCAGGACCTCCACGTCCACGGGCTTGCCGTCCATCCGAAGCATCTGCATTTCGACAAGCGGCAGGGGGCGGCCCTCCGCATCCAGGATGTCCCTCCTTTTTGCAGCCAAGGATCGGAATTCAGGAGCGACCAGGTCAAGAATGGGCTTGCCTACAATGTCCTCATCCTTTTTTGCGCCAAAAAGATTCAGGCAGGCTTGATTAACCAGGAAAACCTTGCCGTCCAGAGCGGTGAACACAGCGTCCGGAGAATGCATGAACAGGCTGCGGTACCGGTTCTCACTGTCTTGCAGGACTTGCTCAGCCATCTTGCTTTCCGTAATGTCCTCAACCATGGCGATGAAGTATTCCACCGCCCCGGCGCTGTTTCTCACAGCCGTGACCGCCGTCCGCCCCCAGACCATGTCTCCGTTCTTATGCAGGTAGCGCTTTTCCATGATTTTAAGGGTTTCCTCGCCCGCAGCGATGCTTTTAATAAGCCGCTGGCTTGCCTTCCTTTCATCCGGGTGGGTCCATTCAAGAAAAGAACGCGCGCAAATTTCCTTTTCAGTATAGCCCACCAACTCACGCAGGGCCTTGTTGGAGCGTATTGGAAAACCGTTGGGCGCCACCATAATGATGCCTATGGGCGCCTGCTCAAACAGGGTTCTGAAACGGCTTTCGCTCTCTTTGAACGAATGCTCGGCCCATTTCCTTTCCGTCACGTCGATGGAAAGGACGAAAATCCCCTCCGGGACAGGCTGGATGCTCAATTCAAACCACCGGTTCGACCCGTTTCCATAATAAAATACGTTCTCCACCTGATGGGAGACGCGATTGATCATGCCGTCCTGCATCAAGGCGAAAATTTCGGTCTGTTCTATTCCCGGATACAGATCCAGCATGCTTTTGCCGGTCATATCCTGTTTGTTCATGCGTCCGTGCTTGGCGGCCGCGTCGTTCAGGTATATGTAGGACCAATCAAAACCGATAATCTGGCAGCCTTCCAGCATGTTGTCCAGGGTGGCGCGAAACCGTTTCTCGCGCTCGATTATCTCGTCCTCCGCCTTCTTTCTGTCCGATATGTCCCGCAAAAAATTGAGCGTGGCGGGCTTGCCTTCCCATTCTATGGGGGTGACGCTCAACTCCACCCAACGGACATGGCCGGAATCATGAAGCAGCCGAAAGGAATAGCTGGAAGGAGGGGCCTCGCCCCGCAAGCGTTGTGCATGCCTTTCCGTCACCAAGGCCAGGTCTTCGGGGTGGATAAAATCCGTCATATCCCGCGCCAACATGCCTTGGGGGTCCACGCCGGTGAAATCCCCCGCCTTGGCGTTCACAAACCTGATTACACCGTTCTGCACAATGTAAATGGCCTCGCCGGCGTTCTCCACGAGCGCCCGATATTTGGCCTCGCTTTCCTGCAGGGCGCTCTCCGCCTTCTTTTGTTCCGTTATGTCATTAAAAATCTGTACCCGCGACTTGGATCCGTTCTCCTTTTTTAATGGAATGTCATACACTTCGTAGTGGCGATCTTTTGCCGGGGAGCGCCATTCCATTTTGCAAAACTCTTCTTGAAACGCCGCCCCGGTCCTGCAGGCCGGGCGCAAACCCGGCATGTCTTTAAAATATTGATGGCATAACAAGTCGCCGGGTTCTCCAAATTCCGCCCTGATTTTTTCGTTGACGAATTCTATCCGCCTGTTTTCGTCCACCACGCAAACGCCGTAGGGAAATTTCTCCAAAACATCTTCAAACTTCTTGCGCTCCTTGAGGATGGCCTGGGCAGCCAGTTTCCGCTCGGTAATATCCTCTCCCACAGCCTGATACATCTCCGCCGCGCCGTTGGAATTGAAAAAGGCCCTGTTGGTCCACCTTTGCCAGCGGACGGACCCATCCGCGGCGACCACCTGGCGCTCGTGCGACATGGTGGGGCTCTCTTTCGTGAGAGCATGAATATTTTCCAGAACCGCATCCCGGTCCGGCTCCGGAAGAAGCAAAAGAAAGGAGGAGCCCACAAGCTCGTCATAAGCCTTGTTAAAATAAGCGCAATAGGGCTGGTTGACGTAAACAATTTCGCCGTCAGGCAAAAAAATGCATATCAATCCTGGGGCTTTATCCATTAATGACCGCCAGCGGCTTTCGCTCTCCCGCAATCGGCTATTGTCACGCTGCAGAGAAAGGACCCGCTGTTCCAGCTCTTCATAAGACGGTTTATGAGACATGTTCACCTATTTACTGGGCTGCATGCTGCCGTTTTCCTGATTGTGCTGGTCCGAACAATGAGAAAGCGAAGGATGAGCAAATGCATTCAAATGACAGATCTAACGCCGCTATGTTTGTGATTTTATATAAATAGGGTATCTAATTATCTTTTTGCAGTAAAGAAAAACATGGTTTCCTTTTTACGGCGGATCAATTTCTTGTGCAGGTAAGATGAAATCGGTTGGCTGAGTGAAGATCATGCCCAATCATTGAAAACCATAAAAACGCCGCACCAAGCAGGGGGCAGCCCTGCCTGGGGGCGACGTTTAGACGCGCAAAGCGCGTCGCGGGTAGCCCAGGCAGCGTGGTTTGCTGCCTGGGGCGCCCTACCATTGAAGGCGGATTCGACAATCTGGGGCTCAAACGTCAAACGTAGACCCCATTCAAACTAAAAGGGCGGCCCCTTTTTTAAAAAAGAAGCCGCCCTGTTTTATCGCTGGAGGGATTTGGAAATTAGATTCCGTATCCGTCGTCGGGCATTTCAATGGCAGCCTTGCAGGTGTTGAAGATGGCGTTCATCTTGCCGTGAGTGATGGGGATCAGGCTCTGAATGAAGAATTCAGCGGTCTTGACCTGACCTGTGTAGAAAGATTCATCCTTTTTCTTGACCTTGCCGGCCAGTTTCTCCACGGCCACGCTGGCGCGCCACAGGAGCATCCATGCCATGATCACGTCGCCCATGACATAGAGGAAAGGCAGGGAATGGGCGAAAGCCGCTTTGAAGTCCGGGGACACGGCGGTTTTGCCGAGATGCATGGCCGTTTCGCCCAGGCGGTTAAGAGCGGCTTCCAGGTCTTCGGCCAGGCCCTTGAGTGCTTCCTGTCCCTTGGCCTTGGCGATGGTCTTGCCCACTTCGCCCATGAAAGCCATGAAGACCTTGCCTTTTTCCATGCCCAGCTTGCGGCCCAAAAGGTCCATGGACTGGATGCCGCTGGTGCCTTCGTAGATGGAGGTGATCTTGCAGTCACGGGCGTATTGCTCAGCCAGGAAGTCCTGGCAGAAACCCACGCCGCCGTAAACCTGAATGCCCTGGACGCAAACTTCGTATCCCAAGTCGGAGAGGTAGGCCTTGATAAGAGGCGTCATGAGCTCGTACAGGCCGTTGTTGAGCTTTCTTTCCTCTTCGTCCTCGGCCATGGCCGCCTTGGTGGCCAGCATGGAGGAGTACTGGAAAAAGCTGCGGAAGCCGCATACGTAGGATTTCATCCACAAGAGGTTGCGGCGGACGTCCGGGTGGTTGATGATGGCGACCGGAGGAGCGCCGTGGTTGGCCATGTCGTCGATGCTGCGGCCCTGGATCCTGTCCCTGGCGTAGTTCAAAGCGTCCAGGTAGGAGGCGGAGGCGTAAGCCAAAGCCTGGAGGCCGGTGGCCATGCGGGCGCCGTTCATCATGTTGAACATGACCTTCATGCCTTCGCGTTCCTTGCCCAGCAAAAAGCCGATGCACTTGCCCTTGGAGCCCATGGACATCTGGCAGGTGGCGCTGGCCTTGATGCCGTGCTTGTGCTCTACGCCGGTGCAAAGGATGTCGTTGCGGTCTCCCAGGGAGCCGTCGGGATTCACGAAGTACTTGGGCACGATAAAAATAGAGATGCCCTTGGTTCCCGCGGGGTCGCCTTCAATGCGGGCCAGGACCGGATGGATGATGTTTTCGCACAGGTCGTGTTCGCCGTTGGTGATGAAGATCTTGTTGCCCGTGAGGGAGTAGGTGCCGTCATCGTTCTTCACGGCCGTGGTGGTGAGCGCGCCAACGTCCGTGCCCGCATCGGGCTCGGTCAGCAGCATGGTGCCGCCCCATTCGCCGGTGGTGATTTTGGGAATGTACAGGTCCTTTTGCTCCTGGGTGCCGTACTTCTCGATCATGTCCGAGGTTCCGTTGCCCATGGTGGCGTAGGAATAGCAGGCCCAACTGGCTGCCATGAACATTTCAGCCGTGGCCGAGGAAATAAAGGCGGGAGCGCCCTGGCCGCCCATTTCAGGCTCCACGCCCAGGTTCTGCCATTCGCCTTCCAGCAGCAGTTCGTGGGGGCGATGAAAGCTGTCGGGCACCTTGACTTCATTATTTTCGTACCTGACGCCCTGCCTGTCGCCTTCCTGCATGGTGGGCAGGAGTTCCTTCACCGCCAAGGCCTTGGCTTCGTTCAGGATCATGTCGCAGGTCTTTTTGTTGAATTCCTTGTAAGCGTCGTACTTTTTGAGGATTTCGCCTTCGCAATCCAGTTGCTCCCACAGGACAAAGTCCAGGTCTCTTCTGTCAACCAATTGTTGAGCCATTTTTAGTTACTTCCTTTCATATATGTTGGGGGGTGATCAGCAAACACTGCTCGCGTACATATTATACATATGTGTAAAATGTTTGCCGGCTTTTAACAATAGTTTTCTTAATTTTTTCTCCTATGCGGTTTTGACCGTAGAGGGCAGCTTGCTGGAAAGTATATCCGCCGCCTGCTCCACCATGTCTTCCACAACCTTTGCTGCAGGCTTGATTTCGTGAATCAACCCGGAAACCTGGCCTGCAAAGCCGCCCACGTGATCGTCGTGGCCGGAGCGGATGAGCCCGCCCAAAAGGGCCGAGGCCAGGAGCACCTGGAAGGGAAAGGGAAGCGCTTCCAGGCCGGAGGAGTCCCACAGTTCGTGGAACCGGGTTACATTGGCCCGGGAGGTTTTTCCCGTATACAATTTGCTGACCCGGGTGCCTTCGTCCGTGGATTCCACAATGCGCTGCTTGCACAGGTCCATGGCGCCGCCTTCGTTGGTGGCCAAAAACCGGGTTCCAACCCAGACGCCGATGCATCCCATGGCCAGGGCGGCTGCCAGGCCGCGTCCGTCGCCCACGCCGCCTGCGGCGAGAACCGGAACGGGATAGGCAGCGTCTAAAGCTTGCGGCAGTAAGGCGAATGTGCCCACCCGTCCGGTATGTCCTCCGCCTTCGTGGCCTTGGGCCGCGATTAAATCCACCCCGGACTTGGAAACCCGGCCGGCGTTTTTGGCATTGCCCACCACGCCCAGGACTTTCATGCCCTTGGCGTGAGCTTCGTCGACCATCCACCCGGGATCTCCCAAGCCTGCTGCGAACAGGGGAACCCTTTCCTCGATGCAGATGGCAACCGCCTCTTTGGGATTCATGGTGGTGGTGTCGTTATTCACCATCAAATCCTCCAGGGCGGGAAAGCCCATTTCCTTTTCCACTTTTCGGAACCAGTCCAGATGTTCTTTCGGCAAAAATTCGATCACCTGGGCCAGGGTGAGGTTTTCCTTTCCCCCGGTCATGGTTCCTCCGGGCAAATTTTTAGGCAGCAAAAGGTCAACGCCAAAGGGTTTGCCGGTTTGCGCCTTGATCTCCCGGATAGCTTCCTGCAAGCCGTCCAAAGTGAATCCGGCGCCGCCCAGAACGCCCAGGCCTCCCGCCTCGGAAACCGCCACAACCAGTTCCACGGGCGCTCCGTTGGGTTCGCCGATCAGGGTCGGCCCCATGCCTGCGCTCAAGATGGGATAGTCGATGTTCAGCATGTCGCATAACGGCGTCCGCAGCACTCTTTTTGCCATGATAAAACCTCCTTTGACGTTCACAGTTCAGGAACAAACATATTGCAACCGGAGTTTGAGTCGAATCGGACCGCTCCGGCGCCCCCCACAAGTTCTTTGTTGCAGAATTGTCCAAGTAAGGCAGGCTCGACGTCCAGGACGGCCAGGGTTTTTCTCCCGTCTTCCAGAGTTCCCAACACCAGGCCTTTTTCCGGGACGCCTTCCCGGGTGTTGCGTACAATGCATCCATCCACGACAAGCCTCCCCGCCGCCTCCTTGACAGGCTCGGGCAGGGCTGCGGACAAAATTGATTCCTGAATTGCTGAGTCGTCCCGCGACCATCCTTTGGGGGATGGCTCGCGGCCGTAGACTCCTACGGAGTGCCGCGTGTTAAAGCCGCCGTTTGCAGCGACCATCACGTTGTCCAGCTTTCCCGTCCTGATTTGCGCCGTTGCCTCGGCTATGGCGTGCATGGAGTAGTTTCCCATAGGGCCGCCGAAAAAGGGCAGCCCGCCCGTCACGGTCAGAGGCCTGGGATCTTCCGGATCCAGGCCAAGGGCTTCCATGGCGATTTCCACCATGGAGGGAAAGCAGGAGTATAAATCAAAAGCCCGGATTTGGGAAACACCCAATCCCGCCTGGTCCAGGGCCCTTTTAATGCAATGGTCCAAGGCGGGGGAGTCGTTCAGTTTCGGGCGCTGGGTCACGTACCTGATATTGTTCAAGTCCGCGCCTCCCATAGGGTAGACCAATTGGGAGGAATTCACTCCCATCTTTTTTGCGGTTTCCTCGCTAGTCATGACCACTGCGGCCGCCATATCCACGTTCATGGCCGCGCACATCCGCCGCGTGTACGGTTCACATGCCGCAGGATTGTCCGGTCCGGGGGTTGCTATTTCCTCGGCGGTGTACTTGCGCCTGTTCCATGCCAGGGGATTTTTTGCAGCCGCGGCTGAAAACTTTTCAAACAACCTCCCAAGGAAGGCCTGATGCTCTTTGGGCTCCCGGCCTTTGGCGGCCCTGATTGCAGTTTCGAACAAGGCGTACATGTTGACCGGAATCATGAGTTGATGGCTGTTTTCCAGGCTGTTGGTCCCCAGGTCCGGGCTGGCGCCGTCGCCTATGATCTCCGGGTTCTCCCTGGCCGGCCAATTCAATTTTACGGCGTCCTTGTAGGATTGCCTGACCGAGTGCTGGGCCTCGGCCCCGGCCATGAGCACGGCCCGGCTCTGGCCTGAGGCTATGCGCCGGGCCGCCTGATTGACGAACCATTGGGGGACGTGCCCGCTCATGATTCCATAATGGTTGTGGGAAGGCTTAAGGCCTAAATTGGCGCTCAAAAGACCGGGGGCGTCCTTATACCCCCAACTGAGGATATTGGAAACCCAGATGCAATCCACCAATGAGGCGAGGGCCGGCGGCCCCGCGTCCGCAAGAGCGGCCCGGGCGGCGTCGGCCATCAGCCTCATGGGGTCCAGAGGCTTTTCCAATTCGGGAAATTGCGTGAGTTGAGAGATTCCCACTATCACGGGGACATGGGGCATCCTGACCTCCTGGAGCACGGGTCCCCGTCTTATCCGGCTTTCAAAGCCTTTTCGCCCGGCTCAGTATAGGCCGGCTGCCTGGACCCCGCCATGGCCCGTAATATGCCCACCGTGGCTTTGGTGATCGAGTCCACATAGGCGTCCCGGTCCGGATTCGGATCGTTAAGATACACGGAAAGCATGTGAACGCACATTCCAAAAACCGCCTGAGCGCCCAATTTGGCGTCAAGAGGCTTAAGGCGTCCCAACCTGACCGCCGCCTCCAGATCCTGCGCCTGGTCCCGCAGATACAATTCCTGGTCCTTTTTCACGATTTTTCGGATGGGCTGGGGCAGCTTATCGGTTTCCAAAAGCAGCCATACCCACAGGGAGCGGTGCTCCGTGGCAAAATCCACCAGCGCTGTAATGGCCTGATGAGTCCGCTCTTCCAGGGAAACGTCCGGGGGCAGGTTGCGCACCTTGCGGAAATACCGCCGCAGGGTCATGCTGCCGTTGTCCAGAACCTGGGTGAACAAGTCCGCCTTATCATTGAAGTGATGATAGAACGACCCCACCGAGGCTCCGGCCCGTTCGGTGATTTGCTTTACCGATGCGCCTTCAAAGCCATGGGCGGCGAAAAGCTCGGTGGCCGCCTCCAAAAGACTGATTCTGGTGTATTCGCCTCTGATTTGCTTTTTTCTTGATTTTCCCGCCATATTCCACCTTTTAGAATTAGAATTCTATTTATAGCTTGGGATGCGCCATTTGTCAACACCCTGTTTATAAGCGTTTCTTGGACTTCAGCAACCCCATTGAATCCATGCCGCCCCTGATTCAAGAATCAGGGTTATAGTTAATTTTGTTTTGATTTATACCAATTTGCATTTCAATAATCAGCCGCGCTCCGGACCGCAGGAGCCAAAAAAGTGATGAACGAAATGGCTTCCTGGCATTGTTGGGCGGCGGCCGAAAACTTTAACAATATTCAGGATTGTTGACAAATTTTGACAACTTCACTAAACTGAAATTGCAGTTCAAAAAATTCCAACCTGGCCTTGAAGGATACATTATGCATTTTGTGAAAACCGCCGTGCTCACGGCCCTAGTGGCGGGCCTGTCTTTTCTCACTCCTTTCAATTACGCCTGTGCAGGCGATTCCCCAACGCCCCCAAAGCGCTACAAACTGGCCACCATCGCGCCCAAGGGCGTGGGATGGGCGGTGCATTACGAAAACCTGGTCCTGCCGGCTGTGCGGGAGCTGGCCGGAGACGACTTTGACGTCAAGGTCTTTTGGGGAGGGGCCATGGGAGATGACGAGGAAATCCTCAATAAAATGCGTAAAGGGTTTCTCCAGGGCGCGGGGCTGAGCGGCCAGGGGGCCACCCAGGCCTGCCCGGCCATGAGCGTGGTGGAGCTTCCCTTTTTGTTCGAAAACTATGATGAGGTGGACTACGTTAAAGAAAAAATGACCCCGATGTTTGAAGAATTGTTCCGCCAAAACGGGTTCTATCTTTTTGCCTGGTGCGACCAGGATTTTGATATCATCATCTCCAAAGGCGTTTCGTTCACCCGCCTGGAGGACTTTAAAGACGTCCGTTTTATGACCTGGTACGGCCCCTTGGAAGAAAAACTGCTCACCAATCTGGGAGCGGACCTGGTCCCCCTGGACATCCCGGAGATCGCCCCGGCCGCCCAGGCCGGAAAATACGAAGCCGCCATCGGACCGGCCGCCTTTGTGCTTGGCGCCCAGATGCATAATGTGGTGCGCAATATCAATCCCTGCAAAATCCGCTATTCCCCTTCCGTGGATCTGCTGACCAACGCGGCGTGGGACGCTGTCCCCCAGGCCACCAAGGAAAGCTATTTTAAACAAAGGGAGGCCCTGATGAAAAAATTCAACGCCAAGGTCAGAGAGGACAACGAAAGGTCATTGCAAGCCTTGTACACCTACGGCATGAAAAAGGATGAATTTTCGCCTTCGGAGTTAAGGCGCATCAAGGCCGCAACAAGGCATATCGGGGCTGACCTGGCGGGCAAGCTGTACTCCCAGGCCCTTTTGGACGAGTTGCTGCAGCATCTTGAGGACTACCGGGCGGCGAACGCCGAATAATAACGCCCCGTAAAAAAAACTGAGCGATTGCTCTTTTTTTTCATTCCTGTTATGATCCCCCCCTGACGTGTTGAAGGCCGCGCCTCAACGTTCAAGATCAGGAGACGATCATGACTGCTCATCCCCAAGCCAAAATCCTGTTAGTGGGCGGAAGCCCCCGCCCCAACGGAAACACGGACGCCCTGCTGCAGTCCGCGGCCCAGGGCGCGGAGGCCCGTGGCGTTCCCTGCACAATCGTCCATCTGCGGGATTACCAGTTCTCGCCATGCGTGGGGTGCGAGAAATGCCGCAAGGACAAGGCGTGCACCAAACTCATGGACGGCATGCAGCTTTTGTATCCCCTCATAGAGGAATGCCGGGGGATCATTCTGGCCTCGCCCACCCATCATTACAACATCACCGCCTGGATGAAGGCCTTTATCGATCGTTTATACTGCTATTACGACTTCACCAACGACAGGCCCAGGGGCTGGTCCAGCCGCCTGGCCGGCCAGGGCCGTTGCGCCGCGGTAATGGCCGTGTGCGAGCAGGAAGATATTCGGGATATGGGCTTTACCTTGGAGGCCATGGAAATGCCGTTGCAAGCGCTTCTGGGGTGCGGGATGACGGCCCGGGTGAGCGCCTTGCTGCATTTCAGCAAGGGAGCGGTGAAAAAGGATCAACAAGCCATGGACGCGGCGTTTGAGGCGGGCAAGGCGGTCGCCAGGCAGGCTGCGTCAGGCTGATTTATAGTGGTTTACTCATGACAACTACGAGGCGGTGCGGCGGGAGGGGCCGGCGGCCCCGGATGATCATTCTTTGACTAATCAGGAGCATTCGTTACATGAGCGTTATTTATTTAATCCGGCATGGCCAGGCTTCATTCGGGGAAGACAATTACGACAAACTGTCCGATCTGGGCGTGCGCCAATCCCAAATTGTGGCGCAGCGGCTGGCCGAGCACGGCGTGAAATTCGACTCCGTCATTACCGGGACCCTCCAACGGCAAATCCATACGGCCCAGGCCTTGTACGACGCTTACGAGAAAAAGGGGCTGGAACTGCCTGAACGCAAAACCATGCCCGAGTTCAACGAATACCCTTCGGACGAAGTGCTGATGGGCTATCTGCCCAGGCTGGAAGCCAAGGAGCCCTCCCTGGCCGAGCATTTCGATAAGATATACACGGACCGGCGCTCCTTTCAGTTGGTTTTTGAAAAAGCCATGCAAACCTGGGCTTCGGGCCAGGATGACGTTCCGGGCATCACCCCCTGGCTGGAATTCACAGCCACGGTGAACAAGGGCCTGGACGCCATCATGGCGAGCCACGGCTCCGGAACCAACGTGGCGGTTTTTTCCTCGGGCGGCCCCATATCCGTCGCCTTGCAGCGCACCATGCACCTTTCCCACGAAAGGACCATGGAGGTTTCGTGGCAGGTCATGAACGCGTCCATCACCCGTTTGAAGTTCAGCGGAAACCGGATCAACCTGTACGCCTTCAACCAGTTCGGCCATTTGGAAGCGGTGAAGGATAAAACGGTGCTTACCTACCGGTAATTCCAATATTTCCACCCAAACCTTGCGCCTCAGGGATTTGTGCCACATATTATATGCAAACAAATCAGGAGGCGAATTATGGCTGACGAACATCATTACGTATTTGGAGAAACCGAGGATTTTTTGACCGGCGAGGTGTTGACCGACACCCACGACGAACGCTACCGGCAAAAAATCGCCCGCATCCTGGTGGAGGAAAAAGGTTACGCCAAGGAGGACGTCCGTCCTCGCCTGGACCTCATGGCCCAGGCCGGAGAAAACCGCCGCCAATTGATGGTGGATTTCGC